>JAZSEN010000079.1:0-30506 GCA_045531675.1 Faecousia sp. | reverse complement strand
CCGTAAACAGAGGTGTAGGCAATGACAACACCTTCGGATTCAACCTTGTAGCCGCTCCAGATGTCGTACAGGTTCAGATAGTAGCCCAGGTTCTCGGTGAGCACAGGGCCGTGCAGGGGGCAGATGATGGAAATATCCCGTCCTGCCGCCTTCTTCAGCAGTGCCTGAACCTGAGGACCGTACTTGCCCACGATGCCGATATAGTAGCGGCGTGCCTCGCAGGCCCAGTCCTCTTCCACATCCAGCGCGCCGAATTTGCCGAAGCCGTCGGCGGAGAACAGCACCTTGTCGTAGGAATCGTAGGTCACGATGACCTCGGGCCAGTGAACCATGGGCGCGGTGACGAAGGTCAGGGTGTGCTTGCCAAGGGACAGGGTATCCCCCTCGCCTACCACAATCCGGCGACTGGAATAGTCATCCCCGAAGAAGTTCTTCATCATGGCAAAGGCCTTGGCGGAGGTAACCACCACCGCATCGGGATACAGCTTCAGGAAGTTGTCGATGTTGGCGGAGTGGTCCGGCTCCATGTGCTGAACAATCAGGTAGTCCGGCTTGCGTCCGCCCAGAGTGGTGCGGATGTTGTCCAGCCACTGGTGGGTGAAATTCTTGTCCACCGTGTCCATAATGGCGATTTTTTCGTCCATAATGGCGTAGGAATTGTAAGCCATGCCGTTGGGCACCACATACTGCCCCTCGAACAGGTCCACTTTATGGTCGTTGACACCGATGTACTTGATATCGCTGGTGATGGTCATAGTCATTCTCCTCTGCTTTGGTTTTCCTTATTATACACAAGACCGGCAAAAAAATAAAGTGACAATTTCACGGAAATATTGTAAAATACATAATATGATTACGTCAAAAATATAACCCCTAATCAATATGGAGGCGTTTCTATGGATATACAAATCATCAGCACCATTGCGCTGCCCTTTCTGGGTACGGTTCTGGGCGCAGGCGGCGTGTTTTTCATGAAGGACAAAATGAACCGCACCCTGCAGCGCAGTCTCACTGGCTTTGCCAGCGGCGTTATGGTGGCGGCATCCATCTGGAGTCTGATTATTCCCGCCATGGACCAGTCGGAGCATATGGGCAAGCTGGCATTTCTGCCAGCGTTTATCGGTGTGTGGGCAGGCTTTCTGTTTCTGCTTTTGCTGGACCATTTGATTCCCCACCTGCATATCAACAGCCAGCAGCCTGAAGGCGCTCCCTCCAGCCTGGGCAAGTCCACCATGATGGTGCTAGCGGTGGCGCTGCACAATCTGCCCGAGGGTATGGCCGTGGGTGTGGTGGTGGCAGGCTGGCTCACCGGCAACGAGAGCATCTCCGCCGCGGCGGCACTGGCGCTGTCGCTGGGCATCGCTCTGCAGAATCTGCCTGAGGGCGCCATCATCTCCATGCCCCTGAAGTCCGGCGGCATGAAGCGGGGCAAGGCCTTTGGCTATGGCGTGCTGTCCGGCATTATCGAGCCCATCGGCGCGATTCTGACCATTCTTCTGGCGGAGCTTATGGTGCCGATTCTGCCCTACCTGTTGAGTTTTTCCGCCGGTGCCATGCTGTATGTGGTGGTGGAGGAGCTGATTCCTGAAATGTCCGAGGGCGAACATTCCAATATCGGCACGATTTTCTTTGCCACCGGCTTCACCCTGATGATGATGCTGGACGTGGCACTTGGCTGATTGCCGATTCGAAACAGGCACCATCGGTGCCTGTTTTCCCGTTTTCGCCAATGTGCAGAATGTACAAACCGCAAAGTTGATTCCGTCTACAATTTATGTTGCAAAATCCTCGGAAATTGGGTATGATATCATTGCTGAGATATATGGATTCGCACCGCTTTTATCATAAGGAGGGCTTGTGTGAACAGAGCCGAAGCATTTGACGAATATGCCCGCGCTCTTCGGGCAGGGCAACGAGAATACAAAGAGCTGGTCAGCGCCGGACTGGAGCCTTATCCCAAGGTGCTGGACCAGATTTTGCCGGATCTGTCCGCCGAAACCACCCAACGGGTGGGGTTGGTGGAGATTCCGGTGGATCAAATCGTGGGTGTCCGCAGCGGCGGACGAATCTGGGCATTTACCGCCGGATTTTTGCCTCTACTGGACGAAAACAGCGAATTCGCTGGCAAATGGGTGACCCTTTGCGTGGCCAACCTCTCCGACGAGGGCATCCGTGACCCTGTGGAGTGCTACGAATACTTAGGCGAATTTTACATTCAGGAGGGCAACAAACGGGTCAGTGTGCTGAAGCACTTCGGTGCCACCCGAATTCCTGCCAACGTCATCCGTATCCTGCCCAAAAACGATGATTCCCCCCGGATTCGTGCTTACTACGAATTTCTGGATTTCTATAAAACTGCCGGACTGTACAGCATTCAGTATCGCCGTCCCGGTGACTATCAGCGGCTTTTGTCGGCGCTGGGCAAGGAGCCCGGTGAGGACTGGAGTGAGCGGGAACGGCTGACCTTCACCGCCTACTTCCAATACTTCCGTGAAGCCTACGATGCCCTGAACGGCAAACTCCTTACCCTGCGTCCGGAGGAGGCGCTGCTGCTTTGGCTGCAGGTCTACCCCTTCCGTGATCTGGGCAGGCTTTCCAACGAGGAGCTGAAAAAGACCCTGTCCGCCATCTGGGACGATTTAACCTCCCTGTCCCAGCCGGAGCCGGTGAAGGTGGAGACTTCCACCCCAAAGGCAAAGGGTGGTATTCTGGGCAAAATCATCCCTGCCGGTCCGGAGCGGCTGAACGTGGCGTTCATCCACCAGCTGGATGTAGAGCGCAGCGGCTGGATCCGCGCCCACGATGAGGGCCGGCAATATCTGGAGCAGGTCATGGGCGATGCGGTGACCACCCAGAATTATTTTAATGTGGAGGACACTCAGTCCGTCATCGACGATGCCATCGAAAACGGCGCCCAGGTGGTTTTCACCACCACTCCCCAAATGGGACGGGACACTCTGAAAGCCGCGGTGAAAAATCCAAAGGTCCGTTTTCTTAACTGCTCCGTGGACATCCCCTATTCCAGCATACGCACCT
The DNA here is from genome assembly GCA_045531675.1 of Faecousia sp. GTDB lineage: Bacteria > Bacillota > Clostridia > Oscillospirales > Oscillospiraceae > Faecousia. Next base: position 27,470 of record JAZSEN010000079.1, on the reverse strand, counting down.
ATTACAGCCGCCTGTACGAGGGAAAATTCATCACCGGTGCCATCGCCGGTGCCATGGCAGACGGCAACGAAATCGGCTATATCGCCGGCTACCCCATTTTCGGAGAGCCTGCGTCTATCAACGCCTTTGCCCTTGGCGCTCAGCTGACCAATCCCCGTGCCAGAGTGAAGCTGCGTTGGTCCTGCCTGCCCGGTACGCCGGTGGCGGACTTCCTCAGCGACGGCATTCGTGTGATCTCCAATCGGGAGGTGCCAAGCCAGAATTATCTGGATTTCTGCACCTACGGCACCTATCAGGTGGACGAGTATGGCAGTCTGTATCCGCTGGGTTCGCCGGTGTGGATGTGGGGCAAATTCTACGAAAACGTGATTCGCTCCATCATGTCCGGTGCGTGGGAAAGCTCCCGTGACAAGAACCGGGCGGTCAACTACTGGTGGGGCATGGACAGCGGCGTGGTGGATGTGCAGCTTTCCGACAAGCTGCCCGAGGGCGTCCGGATGCTGGCGCAGCTGCTGCGCAAAGGCTTGCAGACCGGCACTGTGGATCCCTTTTTCCGTGCCATCCGCAGTCAGGACGGTCAGCTCCGCAACGACGGCAGCCGCACCCTGACCCCCGATGAGATTTTGCATATGGACTGGCTCTGCGATAATGTGGACGGCCAGATTCCTTCCTTCGACCAAATCCTGCCCGTTTCCCGTGCCATGGTCCGGGAGCTGGGCGTATACAGAGATGAGATTCCCGCCGAAAAGGAGACAAATCCGTGAAAATACTTGCCGTATCCGACGAAGAATGTGCCGCCCTGTGGGACAGCTATGTTCCCGGCAGGCTGGACGAATATGAGCTGATTCTCGCCTGCGGAGACCTGAAGGCGGAGTATCTGTCTTTTCTGGTGACCATGGCCCACTGTCCGGTGCTGTACGTCCACGGCAACCACGACACCTCCTACAAGGAGGATCCTCCGGAGGGCTGCGACTGTATCGACGACCACCTGGTGGTGTACAACGGTCTGCGGATTCTTGGACTGGGCGGCTGTCTGCGCTACCACCCCGGCGAGCACCAGTACACCGACCATCAAATGGCACGCCGGGTGGCAAAGCTGCACCACAAAATCAAACGGTTGGGTGGCGTGGACATCGTTGTGACCCACGCACCCCCCAAGGGCATCGGTGACGCCGAGGATCCTGCCCATCAGGGTTTTGAGTGTTTCCGGGAGCTGATGGAGCTGTACCGCCCCAAATTCCTGATTCACGGACATGTCCATCCCCGTTACAGCACCGACGGCTTTGGTCGGTTTCAGCGGGAGCGGACCTATCTGGACACCACCGTAATCAATGTCTGCGAGCGTTACGTTCTGGACGCCCCCGATAACCCCTTCAAGGAAAAACACCGCTACCGGATTATCTGGAAAACAAGGCATAAAGATTGAAAGGAGGGCGAGCTGATGTTTACCGGCTTTTCTCCGGAAACCATTGATTTCCTCTGGGGAATCCGCATGAACAACAACCGTGACTGGTTCATGGAACACAAAAAACAATATGTGGACACCCTCTATGAGCCTATGAAGGCGCTGGGTGGCGAATTGTTCCAGCCCTTTCTGGACCGCCCCGGCAATATATTGAAGGTCAGCCGGATTTATCGGGATGCCCGACTGCACCACCCTGTTCCCTACAAGGAGAGCCTGTGGATCTGCATCCGGCAGGATGTGGCGTGGTGGGCGGAGAATCCCTGCCTGTATTTTGAGCTGAATCCGGACTGCGCCCACTACGGCTTTTTTTGGTGGCAACCCCGTACCGCTACGCTGGAGGAATTCCGTCAGCGGATTTCTGCCGACCCCGACACCTTCCTCAAGCTCATGGCGAACACCGAAAAACGCACCGGTCAGAGTGTGACGGCGGAGCTGTACAAGCGCCCAAAAATCACCGACGATCCCCGTCTTGCCCCCTACTTCGCATGGAAACGGCAAATCGGCTGTGTCCGGGAGGAGCCCATCGGCCCTGAGCTGTTCGGGCCCCAACTGAGTCAGCGGGTGGCGGAATTCTTCGACGGGCTGATTCCCCTGTACGAATACTGTAACCGGTTCAAGGTATAACAATAATAGAAAGTAAGGTATGTAATTATGAGAGCAATTCTGTGCGGCGCCAACGGCGCCATGGGTAGGCTGATTGACCAGATTCTGGGTGAGGACTGCGTGGGTCGCGTCAGCATCGACGGCGAAAACGGCGTTCCCAAGACCTTCGAGGAGCTGGGCGTGGTGGAGGCGGATGTAATCATCGACTTCTCCCATCACAGCGCCATCGCCGATGTTCTGGCCTACGGCAAGCAGACAAACACCGCCGTGGTGGTTGGCACCACCGGTCACACTGAGGAAGAAAAGTCCCTGATTTACGCCGCATCCAGGGAAATCCCCGTATTCTACGCCGGAAATGTGAGCATGGGCATTGCCGTGCTGTGCCGTCTGGTGAAGCAGGCCGCCGCCTTTTTCCCCGATGCGGACATCGAAATCGTGGAAACCCATCACACCCGCAAGGTGGATGCCCCCAGCGGCACCGCCCTGATGCTGTTCAACGCGGTGAAGGCTGCCCGCCCCAACGCCGTTGCCAACTGCGGCCGTGCCGGTGAGGGCAAGCGTACCAAGGACGAAGTGGGCATCCACGCCCTGCGTCTGGGCAACGTGGTCGGCATCCACGAGGTTCACATCCATACCGGCAACCAGTCCCTGACTCTGAAGCACGAGTCCGGCTCCCGTGCCATGCTGGCTGACGGCGCTGTTGCCGCCGCCCGTTTCATGGTGGGCAAGGCGATTGGTCTGTACGACATGGAGGACATTCTGGGCTGATAACCCCAACGGGGACGGTACCCCCACCGTCCCCGTTTTCTTATTAGTACAATCTTACTGCCAATACAGAAAGGCGGCATGCTATGACTGTTGAAGAATACATCAAAAAAATGACCCTTGAGGAGAAAACCATTCTCCTGCAAGGTGCTACCAACTGGACTACCTGCCGGCTCAGCCGGATGCTGCTGCCGGATATGTTTCTGGCGGACGGGCCCCACGGCTTGCGCAAGCAGGCAGGTCCGGCGGACCATTTGGGTCTGAATAAATCCTTGCCTGCCACCTGTTTCCCCACCGCCGCCACCATGGCAAACAGCTGGGATCCCGCTCTCGGTCAGGAGCTGGGGCAGGCGCTGGGCGAGGAAGCCGCCGCGCAAGGCGTCCATGTGGTGCTTGGACCGGGACTGAACATCAAGCGCAGTCCCCTCTGCGGTCGTAATTTTGAATACTTCTCCGAGGATCCCTACCTCGCCGGCAAAATGGCGGCAGGCTACATTCGGGGCATTCAGAGCAACGGTGTTGCTGCCTGCCCCAAGCATTTCGCTGCCAACTCTCAGGAGCAGATCCGGATGTGCAGCGATTCCGTGGTGGACGAGCGGACCCTGCGTGAGATTTACCTCACCGGCTTTGAGATTGCCGTCAAGGAAGGCAAGCCCAAAGCCATCATGTCCAGCTACAACAAAATCAACGGCACCTACGGCAACGAAAATCCTCATCTTTTGCAGGAGATTCTCCGGCAGGACTGGGGCTTTGAGGGTTTTGTGGTGTCGGACTGGGGTGCTTGCAACGACCCTGCCGCCGGCATCGCCGCCGGTTCTGCCCTGAATATGCCCGCTCCCGGACTGGACAACGCCCGCACGGTCTATGACGCGGTGAAGTCCGGCAAAATCACAGAGAAAAATCTGGACAACCGGCTGCGGGAGCTGCTTCCTGTGGTGCTGGATGCCCAGAACATTCCCCAAAGCGAATTCCAAGACCACCATGCGTTGGCGCGGAAGTGCGCTGCCCAGTCCATCGTGTTGCTGGAAAACGACGGCATCCTCCCCATTGCGCCCAAAACCAACGTGGCGGTCATCGGCGACTTCGCCCAGACGCCCCGGTATCAGGGCGCCGGCTCCTCGCTGGTCAATCCCACCAGAGTCGACAACCTGCTGGATGCTCTGAAAGAAACGGATTTGACTATTTCCTTCGCGCAGGGTTACCGCCGGAGTAAGCCTTTGGAGCGCCCCATGGTTCGTGAGGCGCTGAACATTGCCAAAACCGCAGAGGTGGTACTGCTTTGCGTGGGCTTGGATGAGATGTCCGAGTGCGAGGGACAGGACCGGCAGCATCTGTCCATCCCCGATGCTCAGCTGGAGCTGATTCAGGAAATCTCCCGTGCCAATCCCAATACGGTGCTGGTACTCTCCGGCGGCGCGCCCTTCGAAGTGCCACAGGGGCATCGGGCGGTCATCCACGGTTATCTGGGCGGTCAGGCCGGTGCCGGAGCCATGGCGGACGTCCTCACCGGCAAAATCTGTCCCTCCGGCAAGCTGGCGGAAAGCTGGCCCCAACGGCTGGAGGACACGCCCTGCCATCGGTACTATCCCGCCGTGGGTCCCACCGCCGAATATCGGGAGGGCGTGTATGTGGGCTACCGCTACTACCAGACTGCGGATGTGGCGGTGCGTTACCCCTTCGGTCACGGCTTGAGCTACACCCGATTTACCTACTCCGACCTTCAGGCGGACCGCCGCAAGGTCACCTTCACTCTGACCAACACCGGCAACTGCGACGGTGCGGAGGTGGCGCAGATTTACATCGGCTCCAAAACCGGAAAGCTGTTTCGCCCCAGACGGGAGCTGAAGGGTTTCCAAAAGGTATTTCTTAAGGCAGGCGAAAGCCGCCTTGTCACCATCGAGCTGGATGACAAGACCTTCCGCTACTTCAATACGGAAACCAACCGCTGGGAGATGGAAACCTCCCACTACACCATTGAGGTGGGTGCCAGCGTAACGGACATCCGTCTGTCCGCAACCCTGCGACTGATTGGCACCGATGCCCCCATTCCTGCCGGCTATCTGCCCAGCTACGCCGCCGGCACCGTCACCGATGTGCCGGAATGGGAGTTTGTTACCCTGCTGGGTCATCCGGTGCCGAAGAATCAATGGTCTGAGGAACTGGAGCTGAACGATCCTATCTGCCGGTTCAAGGACGCCAAAACCGGTGTCGCCCGCTGGCTATACCGCTATCTGACGAAAAAGCTGGAAAAGCGGACCACGGAGCCGGATCTGACGGAGCTGTTTATTTTGAATATGCCCATTCGTTCTCTGGCGCAGATGACCGGCGGCAAAATCAGCCGTGCCATGACGGAGGATGTGGTGTATCTGGTCAACGGACATTTCTGGGGCGGACTGGGACGGCTGATTCGGGGCTATTTCCGCGCCCGCAAGCTGGACCGGGCCTACCGCACAGAGCTGGACTATGGTCCCCGTGACACCGATGAGGAATCGGTGTAAACGATAATTTACCCCACGATAACACTTTTTAGTCTAAAAAAACACATCGTCACATGGACGATGTGTTTTTTATTTTACTTTACCAGAACCATGGCGGAGATGGGCGGCAGCTCCAGCTTGCCGTCGGTGACGGTGGTGATGGGGGTAACGCCTGCTTTTTCGGCGTTGACCAGCACCTTCCATTCGCCCCGAATCACATCATGGGCGTACAAATCCAGCGGCTTGACCTTGGTGGTGGCGTTGAAAATCACCACGATATCCTCGCTGGGCTCGCCCTCCACATCGTTGCCCTTGATGTCGAACAGCACCAGCTCGTTGGTAATCCAGCGGTAGCAGACATGAGAGGTCACATCCTTCTTGGTGGCAAACCGCAGAGCGCCATGGGCCTTGCGCAGGGCAATCAGACCCTTGTAGTATTCCACGGTGTCGGCGCGGTCCGCCTCGTCCAGCCAGTTCCAGCGAATCATGTTGACAAAATCGGGAGAATTGTAGCTGTTTTCCACCCGATGTCCGTCCTCCGCCTTTTTCTCCCGAAGGTATTCCTCGCCGGCGTGGATGAAGGGGATGCCCTGAGAAGTCATATAAATCGCCGCCGCCAGCTTGTTCATCCGGATCAGGTCGGCACGGGAGGCATCCTTCCGGCTCAGGCACAGCTTATCCATGAGGGTGTAGTTATCGTGGCAGGACACGTAGTTGACGGTCTGGGAGGGGTTGGGACACCACCACACATCGCCGGTGAAGCAATGGAACAAGGGGTCCTCCTTGCCGGTCAGACCGGATACGAAACCCACAGTGCGACCGTTCTCGCCGGCCAGCAGATTGCGGATATCATCGCTGAAATAAGCAAATTCCGGAGTTCGGTGGGCATTGGGCTGGGTAGCCATGTGATTGCCCGGCTCCACGGCGGTGTTCAGGGTCCAGCCCTCGCCGTAGAAAATGGCATCCGGCTGATTTTCGTGGACCGCATCCACCAGCGCGTTGATGGTGGTGGTGTCCAGCAGACCCACAAGGTCAAAGCGGAAGCCGTCGATGTGGTACTCCTTGTTCCAGTACACGATGGAGTCCACAATGAACTTGCGAACCATGGGACGCTCGGAGGCGGTATCGTTGCCGCAGCCGGAGCCGTTGGACCAACTGCCGTCGGCATTGGAACGGGAGAAGTAGCCGGGGACAATCTGGTTAAAGCAGAATGTGCCTGCCTCGAAAACATGGTTATAAACCACGTCCATGACCACGCTGATTCCGGAATCATGGAGCGCCTTAATCATCTGCTTCAGCTCACGGACACGGACCGCGCCGTTGGCGGCATCCGTGGAGTAGGAGCCCTCGGGCAGATTGTAGTTGACCGGATCGTAGCCCCAGTTGAACTGAGGAATCTCGGGATGAGCCTCATCCACGGAGCCGTAGTCGTAAATGGGCAGCAGGTGCAGGTGGGTGATGCCGAGGCTCTTGATATAGTCCAGACCTGTGGGCTTTCCGGTGGAGGAACGGGTGCCGGACTGGGCAAGACCCATGAACTTGCCCCGGTAAGCCGGCTCCACGCCGGAATCCGGATCGATGGTGGCGTCACGGACATGCAGCTCGTAAAGCACCGCATCGGTGTAGGATTTGATGGGATTGGGGTTGCGGTCCGCATCCCAGCCAGCAGGATTGGTGGATGCCAGATCCAGCACCATGCCCCGCTTGCCGTTGACACCGGCGGTGCGGGCATAGGGGTCCACAGCCTCGTTGATTTCGCCGTCCACATGGACCAGATAGGTATAATAGGTGCCGTGGAGGTTGCCACGGATGGTGACGGACCAGACGCCCTTTTCCCCACGGGTCATCTCCACCGTGCCGCTGCGATCCAGACGGGATGCGTTACCGGTGCGGTACAGAGCCACCTTCACATCCTCAGCGGTGGGCGCCCAGACCTTGAAGGTGGTGGACTTGGGGCTCCATGTGGCGCCCAGATCCTTTCCGGTGTAGGTGAATTCTTTATTGAACCGCTTGGAGGCATAAACGCCGGTGGACCGGATGGGATAATCCACACCGTCCAGACGGACCATGTAGCGGTAAAGGGTGGTCAGGGGCAGGGGTTTGTTGGGCATCATGGCATAGCCGTCGCCGCCGGCAGTAATGGAGGTGGCGGTGATTGCGCCATCCCGACCGGTGCTGTCCACCAGCCGCAGACTCTTTTTCAGCTCGCCGCTAACCGGCACGGCGGTACGGACATGAACAAAGCCGGTATCATAATTCAGCTCGGCGCAAACCACCTTGTTTCCTCTGGTCACATCGGCGCCGGTTTCCACACGACCCTCCACCTTGCCGGAGGTGGCGTAGTAGTGGACGGTGCCGGAGGTGATGGTGGCAATATCGATTTTCCGCTCGCCAAACTCCTGTTCCTTCCATTCGCCCTTACGCAGAATGAAGCTGACCGAAGTGGTGTAGCGACCATCTACCACCAGTGTTGCGATCATTTCGCCGTTTTCCACAGTCAGGGGATACCCCTTACCGCCGATGGCGAGGGTCCACATCCATGCGTTCCAACCGGTGTAATCGCCGTCGGCGCGCTTGTAGTGGAGCTTGATGGTCACGTTGTAGTTGGTTGAGGGGGGTGTGTGGGAAGCCTTGCGTCGCAGCAGGCTGAACAGCTTGTTCATGATTTCAACCTCACAGATTTTTTATCCCATATATTATAATAGAATGTATGCCTGTATGCAAGAGGAAGATTAATATTTTTTCGCACTCTCTTTCTTTGCGAGGACTTTTGTGATATACTGGAGCAAAGGCGGTGGGTTTCATGGCGAAAAGGAAGAAAAAAGCAGAAAAGGAGCTACTTCTGCGGACGTTGGCGGCGCTGATTTTAATTGTGGCGGCACTGATTCTGATGGCGTTGGGACTGAAGCATTTTTCCAGACCGGAACCGAAGCCGGCAGAGCCGGTGTTCGGCATCGACGTATCCGCTCATCAGGGGCAGATTGACTGGCAGGCAGTGGCGGAATCCGGCGTGGAGTTTGCCATGATTCGATTGGGCTATCGGGGCTATGAAACCGGCTCCCTCCATGCGGATGAATACGCCCGACGGAATCTGGAGGGCGCGAAGGCCGCCGGATTGCAGGTGGGTGCCTACTTTTTCTCTCAGGCGGTGACGCCGCAGGAAGCCAGAGAAGAAGCGGAGCTGGCTCTTCAGGTGCTGGATGGCATGGCGCTGGACCTGCCCCTTGCCTACGACTGGGAGTATGTCACCGCCGAGGCCCGCACCGGCAGTGTGGACGGCGAAACGCTCCTTGCCTGCGTGGACGCATTTTGTACATCGCTGGGGGACTATCAGCCTATGGTTTATTTCAACCGTGAGCTGAGCCGAACCCTGCTGGATTTAGAAAAGATACCCCAATACCCCTTCTGGCTGGCACAGTACGAGTCGGAGCTGGACTTCCCCTATGCGGTGCAAATGTGGCAGTACACAGACAGCGGTACGGTGGCGGGGATTCAAGGACCTGTGGATTTGAACCGGAGATTTCCGGTCATATCTGACGGAGCCGGAACATAGTCTATCCCAGAACGGAGGGATGGACATGACCGAGGAACAGATGCCCCACAGCCTGACCCTGAAAAATCGAAAAAGCCTGAGCATCAGCGGTGCCACAGAGGTCCTCAGCGTGGAAGAGGACGCCGTGGCGGTGAAAACCGGCCTGGGGACTCTGGTGATTCACGGACGGGGGCTGAAAATTCGAACCCTCTCACCGGAAGGAGGGCGGGTGGAACTGGACGGCACCGTCACCGCCATGGTCTACGAAGAGCCTAAGCGGTCCGGCGGTATGATGCGCCGGCTGTTCGGATGACTGTAACAGAGCAGGCGATTCGGTTCGGGTGGGGATTGGTTCTGGGTGCCGGACTGGGATTGCTTTACGGTTTTCTGCGTCCCCTCCGCCGCCGACACAGCCTCCTGCCGGATACCATATTCCTTGTTGCCGTTTTCTACGCATGGCTGGTTCTCAGCTTTGCAATCTGCCGCGGAGACATCCGCCCGGGCATCACTCTGGCCCTGGCGGTGGGGGCGGTACTCTGGGAAATCACCGCCGGACGGCTTCTGCGACCCGTTTTCCGTCTGTTATGGGGAACCGTTTTCAGGATAATTGCCTTGATTTTACTCCCGTTCCAAAAAATTTTACAGTTTTTCTTAAAAATACTAAAAAAAGTGTTTGCATATACGAAAAAATGGGTTACAATAGGATGGAGAATTCGTCTGCATCACCGTCCAGAAGGAGGAAGTCGTCATGACCGCAAAAAAACCGAAAATCAAGATCGTTTTTCGCCACGGCAAGCTCTTGACCAAAGTGGTTCTGCTGATTACGATTGTCCTTTGCACCGTGGCGCTGATTGCAATCCACTCCGTCATGGAAAGCGAAAAGGCCCGTCTGGATCTGGCAAGAGCCGCCGCCTTCAAACAGGAGCAGGAGCGAGACGACGTTCAGGGTAAAATCGACCGGCTGGGCTCTCAGAACGGCATTGTGGAAATTGCCGGCGACGAGCTGGGTCTCTACGACCCCGATACCGTCATTGTGGAAACCGAATGAATCACACGAAGGAAGCGAAGTATAATATGGAGTTAACCGTTGGAGCCGTTTTAGAGGGCAAAGTCAAGTCAATCACCAATTTTGGCGCGTTTGTGGCTCTGCCCGAAAACAAAACCGGTATGATACATATCTCTGAGGTGGCGAATACCTACGTCAGCGATATCCGCCAGCATCTGACCGAGGGGCAGGACGTTAAAGTCGTGGTCATCGGCAACGAAAACGGCAAAATCAACCTGTCCATCAAGCGTCTGGAGCCGAAGCCCCAGCGCACTGACGCACCTCGCCGTGAATTCCGGTCCGGTAGTCAGCCCCAGAACCGTCCTGCCCGTCAGGCACCTGTTCAGCCCCCTGCACCCAAGACTGCGGATCAGCTTTTCGAGGAGAAGCTGAAGGCGTTTATGTCCGAGTCGGACAGCAAGATTTCCGGCATCCGGCAGTATTCCGACCACCGCACCAAGAGCAGAAGAAGATAATATTCAGGGGCTGCCACCGCAGCCCCTGTTTTTCGCAGATATTTTTGTGCGGAACTTGATTGTTTGGCTTACTAAGGAACACCCCATTGTAGGGGAGGCTCTTGACCCTCCCTCACACATAACATCAATCTGGAATGTTGCGATTTATTCGAAAACACACCGTTTCGCACAGTTATTACAGCTGAATAATTGCAACATAGTGGGAGGGTCAAGACCCTCCCCTACAAAAACGTTGATTGTTTTTAGTCAGTTAAACGATAATTTGAATGAGCATTTGTGGATTGGGGGATGTTATGTCAACCGTACTGATTACCGGCGGATCCCGCGGTATCGGAGCAGCGGCGGTAGCGCTGTTCGCCCAGCGGGGTGATACTGTGTATTTCCTCTATGAAAAGAACCACGCCGCCGCCGCGGAGGTTTCCGCCCGCACCGGTGCCACCGGCATCTGCTGCGACGTTTCCGACGGCGAAGCCATTAAAGCCGCTTTCCGGAGCATCGGCGATATTGACATCCTGATTTGCAACGCCGGCATCTGCCACAGCGGTCTGATGAGTATGATGGCAGAACCGGAGTGGGACAGGATTTTCGATGTCAATGTAAAAGGCATCTACCACTGCGTCAACGCCGCCATGAGCGGTTTTCTGAAAAAGCAACAGGGTTGCATCATCACCGTTTCCTCCATGTGGGGTCAGGTAGGCGCATCCTGCGAGGTGGCTTATTCCGCCACCAAGGGCGCGGTGATTGCTCTGACCAAAGCCCTCGCCAAGGAACTGGGTCCCGCCGGAATTCGGGTCAACTGCGTTGCCCCCGGCGTGATTTTGACGGATATGTGCGCCAACGTGGAGCCTGCAATTCTGGACGAAATGGCCCGGGAATCTCCCATCGGGCGCAACGGCACGCCCATGGATGTGGCAAAATCCATGGTCTACCTTGCAGACGCGGAATTTATCACCGGACACGTTCTTAGTGTCAACGGTGGCTATGTGATATAGGAGGAGAAAGATATGAAAATTTCCATCGGCTGTGACCACGGCGCATTGGATTTGAAAAATGCCATGGTCGCCCACCTGTTGAAAAAGGGTTACGAGGTCAAGGACTGCGGTACCTACACCGCCGATTCCTGCGACTATCCCGAATTCGCGGAGGCTGCTGCCCGTGCTGTGGCCAGCGGCGAATGTGAGAAGGGCATCGTCCTTTGCACCACCGGCATTGGTGTATCCATCACCGCCAACAAGGTCAAAGGCATCCGCTGCGCGCTGCTCAGCGATTTGATGACCGCCCGTCTGACCCGTGAACACAACGACACCAATATGATGGCCATTGGAGCCGGTGTGGTAGGTCCCATGCTGGCGCTGCAGATTGCCGACACCTGGCTGGAGACTCCCTTCTCCGGCGAACCCCGTCACCAGCGCCGAATCGACAAGCTGATGGCTGTGGAAGGATAATTTATCACCCCCGGTCCGTGGACCGGGGGTGATTTGCAGTTTGGATGATACTTTTCAACAATAAAACCAGGTTATTTCTGAATTGTTGGGGTCAGGTAGGAAAAACGGTCAAAGCGGGTGATGCCCATGGCTTCCAGACGGCTCTGACTTGCCTGCCGGTCGATCTCTGTATTGTATTCCGGAATCAGGGGCAGGCGGAGCAGTATCCGTTCTGTTCCCACCAGCGCCACCAGCTTTTGCAGATTCTCCAGCATCCGGGCGTTGTCCTGCCCTGTGTAGCGGCGATAGATTTCCGGATTGGTGTCCTTGCAGTCGATGATGAATTCGTCCATGCAATCCGCCGCCTGTGCCACATTCTCCCATGGAACATTCAGAGAGGTTTCGGCGCACAAACGCCACCGCTGACCGCATAAATTACGGAATTCCTGCAAAAAATCAGGGTAAAGCAGAGGCTCACCGCCGCCGAAGGTCACACCGCCACCGGTGGCGAGGAAGTACAAATCATCGATTCTGACCTTATCAAACAGCATTTGCGGCGTCATGTCTGTCCGCTTGGTATCGGAGGCGAAGGAAAAGGGGTTCAGGCAGTATTTGCACCGCAGCGGACAGCCGTGAAAGCAGACCAGTGTGGTGATGCCTTCGCCGTCCACTGTAAGGCGGTGACGGGCAAAGGTAACGACCGGCGCGCTCATCAGTGCAGCGCGCCCCAGTCGCCGTCGTCGATGATTGGTTCCTTTTCGGAAAAGGGATTGTCATCCGGTTCGCTCTCAACGGGAGGAACGCCGCCTACCTCGTCATCAAACAAATCATCATCGGGGGGGATGACGATGTCACCTTCCAGTTCAATATCGGTGGGCTTTTCGATTTCACCCATATCCGCCTTATCGGAGACGCTGGGTGCGGTGGAGGAAGTATCCTGATAGGGAACATCACCATTCAAGGGCTGAGAGGTCGGGCCGCAGGCAGTGGCGGCAACCAGCATGGTGGCGGCGATGCCTGCAACAGCAATTGCCTTGCCGGCGTTCTGACGTTTGCGCAGTTCGCTCTCCAGATATTGCAGCTCCGCCTCACACTTGGGGCAGGTGCCGGTGCAGTCGCCCTGATACTTGCACTCCGAGGTGACGAAGGCAATGTCGTTCTCATCCGCAATCTGCTTGCGAATGCCTTTGAGAATCTTGCATTTACTCTTTCCGTTCATCGCGTAACTCCTTTTAATCTAAATCATCCGATGATAAATAACCCAGAATTTCATAATCTGGACCGGACGCTGTTGTAGCTGGAGGAGCGCCTGCCAGTTCATCTGCATCCTGATTGAGATTTTCTGCCGCACAGCACGCCAGACCAACCAAGGCTGCTGCTGCAATGCCTGCAAGTGCGATTTTTTGACCTGTTTTGCGGCGTTTTTCCAGCTCCTGTTCCAGAAAGAACAGCTCCGCCTCACACTTGGGGCAGGTGCCGGTGCAGTCGCCCTGATACTTGCACTCCGAGGTGACGAAGGCAATGTCGTTCTCATCCGCAATCTGCTTGCGAATGTCTTTGAGGATTTTGCATTTACTCTTTCCGTTCATAGGGATGCTCCTTTCGAATGGTCTGGTGATTTCAGTATATCATCCGATTGGGGAAAATGGAATAAATAATTATAATTATGTGTAAATTTTTTGAGAACTTTGCTCCCTGCGTGTTCGTTGACACCGGGGTGAAAAAGTGGTATATTTTACTTGTTTGTGCAACTACCATTTTGGAGGATTTTTTATGAGCAAGATTAGTGTTATCGGTGCCGGCAGTGTCGGCGCAACCATCGCCAACGACCTGATGATTCAGGGCGTGGCTTCCGAAATCGTTCTGGTGGACGTAAACAAGAAAAAGGCTCTGGGCGAGGCTCTGGATATCTATCAGGGCGCACCCTTCTGTTCCCCTGCTGTGGTCCGTGCCGGTGAGTACGCCGACTGCGAGGGCTCTGATATCGTCATCATCACCTGCGGCATGGCCCGCAAGCCCGGCATGACCCGTCTGGATCTGGCTCAGGTCAACGTCAACATCCTGAAGGATGTGGCCGCCAACGTGGTCCAGTACGCACCCAACTCCATCTACGTCATCGTGTCCAACCCCGTTGACGTTCTGACCTATGTGTTCCACAAGGTTTCCGGCATCCCCGAGAATCAGATCATCGGCTCCGGTACCATTCTGGACACCAGCCGTCTGCAGTCCACTCTGGCAAAGCGGTTCCACATCAGCCCCAAGAACGTCCATGCCCACGTCTACGGCGAGCATGGCGACAGCCAGTTCGTGCCCTGGTCTTTGGCCCACATCGCCAACAACCATGTGGACTCCTACCGTGAGCACTCTCCTGACATGGACAAGATTAAATGGAACAAGGACTACGCCGAGATTGAGGAGTTCGTCAAGAAGTCCGGCGCCCAGATTATCGAGAACAAGGGTGCTACCTTCTACGCCGTTGCCATGTCCGTGTGCCACATCTGCAAGTGCATCTACTCCGACGCCGGTACTGCCCTGAGTGTGTCCACCATGATGCACGGCGAGTACGGTGTCAGCGATGTGTGCCTGTCCACTCTGGCGCTGGTTGACCGCAGCGGTGTCCGCGGCAAGATTCTCAATCCCCTCACCGAGGAAGAGATGGAGAAGATGCGCATTTCCGCTGAGAAGCTCAGAAGCGTTATCGATCAGGTCGAATATTAATAGCATGATAAGGGAGGGCTTTGACCCTCCCTGTACCACGTTTTCTACATTATATATAAAGGAGAATACCAATCATGGATTACGCAAAAGAGTCTCTGCGTTTGCATAATGAGTGGAAGGGCAAGATTGAGGTTGTTGCCACCGTGCCTGTTGCCACCAAGGAAGATCTTTCTCTGGCCTACACTCCCGGTGTTGCACAGCCCTGTCTGGAAATCCAGAAGGACGTGCAGAAGTCCTATGACCTGACCCGCCGTCACAACATCTGCGCCGTGGTCACCGACGGCACTGCCGTTCTGGGTCTGGGCGATATTGGCCCTGAGGCCGGCATGCCGGTTATGGAGGGCAAGTGCGTTCTGTTCAAGGCCTTCGGTGATGTGGATGCCTTCCCCCTGTGCGTTAAGTCCAAGGACGTGGACGAAATCGTGAACACCATTTATATGATTTCCGGCTCCTTCGGCGGCGTGAATCTGGAGGACATCTCCGCACCCCGCTGCTTTGAAATCGAGCGGAAGCTGAAGGAAAAGTGCGACATTCCGATTTTCCACGACGATCAGCACGGAACCGCTATTGTCACTCTGGCAGGTCTGATCAACGCTCTGAAGGTTGTGGGCAAGAAGAAGGAGGACGTGAAAATCGTCACCTCTGGCGCCGGTGCCGCTGCCATTTCCATTGTCCGTCTGCTGCTGTCCGCCGGCTTCAAGAACGTCATCATGACCGACCGTACCGGTGCCATCTACGCCGGACGTGAGAAGCTGAACTGGATTAAGGAAGAGATGGCTCAGGTCACCAATCTGGACAAGGTCTCCGGCACTCTGGCGGATGTGATTGTGGGCGCTGATGTGTTCATCGGTGTGTCCGCTCCCGGCACCCTGACCACCGACATGGTCAAGACCATGAACAAGGATGCCATCGTCTTTGCCTGCGCCAACCCCACCCCTGAGATTTTCCCCGAGGATGCCAAGGCGGGTGGCGCCCGTGTGATTTCCACCGGTCGCTCCGACTATCCCAATCAGGTCAATAATGTGCTGGCGTTCCCCGGCATTTTCCGCGGCACCTTTGATGTCCGTGCCAGCGATATCAACGAGGAGATGAAGATGGCCGCCGCTATGGCGATTGCCGGCTTGATTTCCGACGAGGAGCTGAATGAGGACTATATCATTCCTGCTGCCTTCGATCCCCGAGTGGGTCCTGCGGTTGCCAAGGCTGTTGCCGAAGCTGCCCGCGCCACCGGCGTTGCCAGAATCTAATAAAAAAGACCGGTCGAACGACCGGTCTTTTTCTATATTCCAATATGCGAAACGATAATTTATCGGCACAGCATGTCCTTATGGAATATGTACATCTGCCACAAACAGGTGTGTCAAATCCCGTTGAAATAACACGAAAGTTTGTTTACTTTTAATGGATTGACAGAGAAATAATCGTATGCTAAACTGAATAAAAGGGAACAATTCCCTAAAACATAACAAACGGAGGTAAAATCATGAAAGAACAGTACCAATTCGCCGAGATGGAGGTCGTCACCTTCGTTACGGAAGATATCATTAATACCAGCGATGAAGCAACGACCACCCTCAATAGTAAGTGCCCGACTGAGAGCCCTACCGGTGATGCGTGGGTATAATTAATAACAAACCGTCTCCTGAAAATCGGAGACGGTTTGCTTCATTTTATAGCGTCAACAGATAGGGAACCGTTCAGGGAAGCTTCCGGTACAGCGCCTTGGTGGCAGTTGCCACGCCGGAGGACACATAGTTCGCGCTGGTTCCGTCGAAGTAACCGTTTTTGAAGTACAGATCATCAATATTGATACCTACACCCAGATTCAGCTTGTGGGTGGCGTTGTCAATGCGGATCCATTTGGTAGGATCTGTGAATACACAGTTGCTGATATTCAAGGTGTTGTTCTGCTCGTTGTAGGAGCCACGCATGACCATAGTGGTGTTGCATTCGGATGCGTCGATGGTACAGCCGTCCAGATAAGCGGTCACATTGGAGTTATTTTCATCAAAACCGCCACCAATATAGAAGGCGGAATACTTGATGTTCTTTGTGTCTACATCGGTGTAGTCGAAAACACCATAATAGTGTCCGCCCTTGATAAGGGCATCGTTCACGAAGGCTTCGCCTTCGACGCCGTGAGCAAAGTAGATACCCCCATGGCAGTAGCCGGAATAGGTGCCGCCGGAGATGTAAAGCTTTGCACCGGCAGAATTAGAAAAACCACTGTGGTTTCCGTGCACCGTAACATTTTCCAAATATGCCGTTCCAAAATTATGAATACCAACGCTGTTGTTTCCGGAATTGTTGCAATTGTTTGTGGAATCAGCAAGGATTGCGGTGTCCTTGATGTTCATGGTGGTACCGGAATAGGCAAGGATACCAGTGGAGTTAGTGTTTTCCCCTTCGTGTCCCGTAACCGTGATAGACGAATCTAACATATTTAGTGTGCCCTTCAGAAGTTCGATTCCCCGTGCGTGGGTGCAGTAAGTATCCGCATGAAGGTTACAGTCATTGAACGTCACAGTACCGTCTGCAATATACCCGGCATAAGCATTTGAAGTATATGCTTTTGCAAAAATGGAGCTGTTCTGGAACGTCACAGTACCCTCAGCGACAGAAACCGAGTAGGAACTGCACAGGTCCGCAACGGCATGGATGATACTCTCGTCTACGGAAGCAGTGCCTGCCAACACATGAAACGAAGTAGCGGTTCCATTTGTAGAGTATGCGGTCATTACAGATTTCTCTACCTTCGTCGATTCTTTGCAAATGATGCACTTTGCGGTATTGCCGGCATTGACCTCACATTCGGAGTTGCGCACAAAGCAATGTTTTGCCGCTGTCTGGATACATCTTGCGCCCATGCTGGTGTTGTTGGCTTTGATGGTGCAATTGTCGATTTCCAAAATGTCACAGAATTCGCTTGCACGGAAAGCTAAATCCACACCATCGGTACAGCAGTCAACGATATACGTACCACCCTTGACACGAAGACTGTTGCCGGTGGTGTCCACCAGCAGAGCATTTTCGGTTCCGGTGGTTTCCAGATTTTTAATAATGGTACCGCCGCCACCATGAATTACGCAGTTGGTACTCGCCGCAAATTCGAGATACGCACCCACAGTCGTGAAGGTCAGCGTGTGATTGTTGAGTACCAGGTCGATATCCTTGATGACGGTGATTTTACCGCTTTCAGACACATCGTCCAGAAGCACCACCTTTGTTTCCTGCCGGTCGGTGGTATACACCTTTACCTTGTCGCCTTCCTGCTGGACGCCTTCGACTGCGGAAGCGGCGGAACCGTCATTCACAGCTCCGATGGCAGCATTAAGACTGGTATAGTAACTTGTAGTCATAATCAAATCCTCCTGAAATGATTTTGATATGATTCGCACGAACTGTTTAGCACCTTCACAAAACGTGTAGCTTCACCCATGCGGAAGCTGTTCCCGGACAAGGTCATTTGTGCATCTGCAACAAACAGTTGCGTCAAATCTCTTTGAAATTAAACGAAAGTTTGTTTGCTTTTACTGGATTGACATTAAAAAAACAATATGGTAAACTAGATTAAAGGGAATATTTCCCATAAAAAACAACAAACGGAGGTAAATACCATGAAAGAACAGTACCAATCCGCCGAAATGGAGGTCGTCACCTTCGATTGCGAGGATATCATCACAACCAGCGATGCATTAATAGAAACCGGAACTACTGCTACTAAATGTACCAATGATTGGATTTGATGAATTGCCCGTTCCCCTCGAACATCGAGGGGGACGGTTTTGTTTTACATAAGCTTTCGTGCCAGCTCGATGCCAAGAAGGCGGTGGCAGGCAGGGCTGGGGTGGATGCCGTCGGACAGCAGGTCGGGGGCGTTGAGTCGGTTCACTGCGGAATTATGAAGCAGGTCCACGAACTTGATGCCGTAGTAGGCGCAGATTTCCTGCTGGGCCTGACAGATAGCCTCCAAGGTACCGGCGGCGAAGCCGTAGCCGGCTCCCCAGTTGCCATCCTTTGTGCCGTAGGCGCTGCAGTTAATGGGAGAAAGCACCACCACCTTGGCACAAGGCTGATCCGCCAGAATCTTCTCGATGCAGTAGCGCATATTGCTGTACAGAGTGCCGCCGGCGGATACATCATCGGACATACTGCCCAGCGGGCAGTTGTTCTTCCAATCGTTGACACCAAAGGACAAGGTTATCAGTTCCACACCGGAAAAATCGATGGTATCCACATGGTCACGGGCGTTTTGCCCATCCCCTGCGTTGGCGGCGTGGAGGTAGCCGGAGCCGCCAACTGCCAGATTGGTCAGACTCCATCCGTTTTCGGCGGCGGCCACAGCAGCCCAGCTCTTGTCCGGATCCAGACCCAGACCGCTTTCATCGCTGTAATAGCCCTGAGTGATGCCATCGCCCAGAGCATACCATTTCAGCCGCTCCTGCTGAGGCACCAACCGGCGGAAGGGGTGGCTGCCCCGGCGGAACCAGATTTGGTGGTCGTTGGTGCGGATGGTCTGGAAAATCGAATTGGTGCCGCCGTGGGGGTGGACCTCCAGAATTCCGCCTGCGGTGATGGGCGGCGCATCGCTGATGGATGCCACATCCGCACCGGCGAACTGGTAGTAGCCCTGTGCGCCGCACTGGGCGAAGGAGCTGTAACCCAGCGCCTTGATATTACCCCGAAAGCCGTCGAAGCCTTTGCTGAAGTAGAAGATTCCCGCCTGACCTGCCAGTGCTGCGATGTCGCCCACCGTCCGGTCGTTGGCATAACCCACCACGACGCGGACGTAGGCGTTGGGGTTGTGGATGGTGAAGGATTTTTCGAAAAAGGACGACTGACCGGCGTAGTTTTTGCTCCCGTCGTAGAAGACGCAACGGGCTTTCAGTCCATCGGAAAGGGTGACGGTGATTTCCCGTCCGCCGTGGCGGATAAAGCCGGAGCGGATACGGGTGGTGGACTCCACCTCAGTACCGTCGCCGCTGTTCAGAGAGCCGGCGGTAAAGCTTACAGACTCCCGATGATGCAGGTCATCCAGCCGATGGTCCTGCTCCGAGGATTCGGCAATCTGGCGAAATACCTGATCCTGAATGAAGCGGGTCAGGTCCGTCCGCACAGCGGGGGTCATGCCCTCCATGGACAGATTTCGCTGGACGCGCAGCAGCACGGACATGGTGGTGGTGACCTCGCCCATGTTCACCAGACACACCTGCAGCTCACCCACGCCCGCGATGCTGAAGATCTCGGGAATCAGGTACACGATGATTTGCGAGCCCAGATTGAGAACGGCGGCGGAGCCGTCAGGCAGGGTGTCGTAGCAGCTGGTGTAGTATTCCCCCTCATGGCAGATGCTGTAACGAATGAAGCCGGTGATGTTTTTCTTCAGTTCCAGCGGTTCTCCGTTGGTGAACAGCCGGAAGCGGATGCCACGACCGGAGTCGCTTTGGACGGTTTCGACGGTTGTGGCGTTTTGTTTGTCCAGATGGACGTTGACAGTTTGTGTAACGATCATTTTTGATCGCCTCCTTTCGCCCGAGGGGGCGAAAGAAACCGGAGTTGCATCGCTGGATGCAACTCCGGTTGAATTATTTAGAAACGGTATCCGGCGGACAGCAGCCGAATCAGAGCGGTGTTGGCTTCCTCGTCGGTGAACAGGGCGGTAAAACGCTTGTCTACCACCAGCGCCTCAAGGCTCAGCTCCAGATGGCACTTGTCTGCCAGAATGGAAAAGCCGTCGCTGGTCCGGTGACCGGACAGGGCGCGTTTTGCGGTTTTCATGGCATCCGCCGGCTCCATGGGGCGAAGCCGGACGCCCATGCGGGCAGCTTTCTCCCGATTGGCCATCCACGCGGCAATGAATTTTTCTTCCATGATTTACTTCTCCAGAATCACGGGACCGTTGTTGGCGGACAGGGTAGCTTTGATGTGGGTGGCAGCTTCGTCAGGGGTGACGGTAATCTGCTCACCGGTGACCATGTTCTTCACGGAACACTTTCCGGCGGCGATTTCGTCCTCGCCCAGCAGTACCGCAAAGGGAACACCCAGCTTGTCGGCGTAGGCCATCTTCTGCTTGAATTTCTTCTGCTCGCCGTAGAGCTGGACGCGCAGACCTGCGCTGCGCAGCTGCTCTGCCAGCGCAATGGCAGGAGCCGGATCGCCGCCCATGGGCAGCACCAGCGCATCCGCAGGGGCGGAAGGCAGCTCCGGATTCAGCAGACCCTGCTCGTCCAGAACGTAGAACAGACGGGTCAGACCGATGGAAATGCCCACGCCGGGCAGCTTCCGCTCGGTATAGTAGCCGGCAAGGTCGTCATACCGGCCGCCGGAGCAGACAGAGCCAATCTCCGGATGATCCAGCAGGGTGGTTTCGTAGACGGTGCCGGTGTAGTAGTCCAGACCTCTGGCGATGGTCAGATCCACGGCAAAATTCTCCTCCGGCACGCCGAAGGCAGCCAGATTCAGCGCCACCGCCTTCAGCTCCTCCAGACCTGCGTCGAAAATCTCGTTGCGTCCGCAGTAACCCTCCAGCGCCGCGATGACCTGAGCATTGGTGCCACGGATGGCGATAAACTTCAGAATCTCGTCGCTCTGCTCTGCAGTCAGACCGCAGTCATCCATCAGAATGAGGCGAACCTTTTCAGCACCGATTTTGTCCAGCTTGTCCACGGTGCGCATAATGTCGCCGGACTTTTCGGAAAGACCGTTCATGGCGTAGAAGCCGTTGAGAATCTTCCGGTTGTTCACACGAATCTGGAAACGGGTCAGACCGAAGCCGCGGAACACCTTGTAAATGATGGCGGGGATTTCCGCCTCGTTAAGGATATCCAGCTTGCCGTCGCCGATGATGTCGATATCCGCCTGATAGAACTCACGGAAGCGACCGCGCTGCGCCCGCTCGCCGCGGTAGACCTTGCTGATTTGGAAGCGGCGGAAGGGGAAGGCCAGGTCGTTGCAGTGCAGCGCCACATACTTGGCCAGCGGCACCGTCAGATCAAAGCGCAGCGCCAAATCGCTGTCGCCCTTGGTGAAGCGGTAGATTTGCTTTTCGGTTTCGCCGCCGCCCTTGGCCAGCAGAATCTGGGCATCCTCGATGATGGGGGTGTCCAGAGGGGCGAAGCCGTAGGAGGCGTAGGTGTCACGAAGGATCTGCGCCATGCGCTCAAATTGGATTTGCTTGCCGGGCAGCAGTTCCATAAATCCGGACAACGTCCGGGGACGAATGATTTGCATAAGTATATTCCTCTCAACAAAAAAGATATAAGATATAAGATAGAAGATATAAGATATTGTTACGTGCTGCTTATCTTATATCTTATATCTCGTATCTTATATCCGAATGATTAAAACTTGGGTTTGCTGCGGACCATTTCACGCCAGTCCAGATCGCCCCGCTGCAGGCCCATAATCAGCATTTCCGCAGAGCCCAGATTGGTGGCGATGGGCACGTTGTGTCGATCACAATGGCGGATGGTTTCAACCATCTGGCTGTCATCCCAGGCATCGGTGGTGTTGGGGTCGGTGAACAGAAGCACCAGATCAATCTCATTGTAGGAGATGCGGGCGTTAATCTGCTGGTGACCGCCCTGCTTATGGCTGAGCAGCAGGGTGATGGGCAGACCCGTATTGTCCGCAATCAGCCGACCGGTGGTGGCAGTGGCGAACAGGTCGTGTTTCATCAGCACGCTCTTGTAGGCAGTGCAGAACTGCACCATCAGTTCTTTTTTCTTGTCATGAGCCAAAAACGCGATATTCATATCGTCACTCCTCTTAGGATGAATTTACAGATTGATTTTCACCGGCATACCCTGAATACGCTTGGCAATACGGCGGCAGGCAGCAGCGGCAGATTTTTTGGAATATTCCAGCAGAGCCTGCCCGAAGGCGGCAGCCAGCACAACGTTGTGATCCTCCGGTACAACGCCAATCAGGGGCAGACCGGTATCGTCCATCACATCGTCGATGGTCAAATCCATGGTAGCTGCCAGACGGGGGGAAATCCGATTCACAATCAGGCGATTGTTAACCTTGCCCATCAGCTCCAGCAGGGAAGCGGTGTGACCGGCGTCCCGAATGGAGCCGGGGTCCGGGCCAGTGATTAGAAGGACACGATCCGCCTTGGTTGCGGCTAGCCGGAAGCCGGTATCCAGACCGGCGGGGGCATCCAGCAGCACAAAATCATAAATCTTACGGGCGGACATGACCAGCTCAGAAAAGTCATCGGCATCGATATCGTCGATGGAGCGGTTCATGGGCGCGGTGAGAAAGTAAAGATTCGGGAATCGGGGATGGGGCATCAGGGCGGAAAGGGCGTAGCTGCCCTGACAGATATCCAGAAAGGATAGCACCGGCTGGGAAGCCAGTCCCAGAGAGATGTCCAGATTCCGCAGACCCACGTCGCAGTCGATGCAAAGGACACGATTGCCCTCCTCCGACAGCGCGGTGGCGACGGCGGCGCATATGGATGTTTTGCCTGTACCGCCCTTGCCGGACAGGACCGCAATCACTTCTCCCACCTTAGCCGCCTCCTGAAAATAATTCAGCCTTATTATAAAGGAATATCGCACAAAAATCAAGAGGAATTTAACTTTTTTTTGAAGTTTTTTCATCAGTTTGACCAAATATTTGAATATCCTGAAGCACAAAGCGAAGGGGTGTGGGAGCGGTTTTCCGCATTGGACAAAAACAGGACCACCGGTTTGACCGGTGGTCCTGACTTTTGAGGATATTCAGGGGTTATCTGCCTTTCGGGGTGGACAGAATCTGTTCGCCCACTTCAACGGAGAGTTCCAGAGTTTTGCCGGAACGGTAAATCGTCAGCGTCAGCTTGTCACCGGGCTGACTGGCCGCCACGATGTCCACCAGATCCGCACCGCAGGTGATGGTTGTGGAGCCAATTTTCGTGATGATATCGCCGACTTTCAAACCGGCACTTTCGGCAGGACCGTTTTTGGTAATCGTCTGAATTGCCGCACCGACGGGCAGGCCGTAAATTTCATATTCCTCGCCCACGTCAATCACGGAGATACCCAGATAGGGCTTTGAGACGTAGCCCTTCTCGATGATGCTCTGGATGATATTGCGGATGCTGTTGAGGGGAATGGCGAAGCCGATGTTGTCGATGGAGGTGCCGTTGTTGGAATCGCCGGAATACTTGGCATTGGTCACGCCGATGACCTCGCCGTACATATTGAACAGGGCGCCGCCGGAGTTACCGGAATTGATGGCGCAGTCGGTCTGGAGCAGGTCCATGGTCACGCCGTTGGAGAAGGTGATTTCCCGGTCTTTGGCGCTGATGGTGCCGGCGGTCAGGGAGAAGGTCAGCTCACCCAGAGGGTTGCCGATGGCAATTACACTGTCGCCTACATTCAGGTTGTCGGAGTCGCCCAACACCACGGGTACCAGTCCTTCGGCCTCGATTTTGAGTACGGCGATGTCGTTGTTTTCGTCGTAGCCGATCAGCTCGGCATCGTAGTCGTCGCCGTTGTAGAGGGTGACGGTGATGCTGTCAGAACCTTCGACAACGTGGTGATTGGTCAGAATGTAGCCGTCATCGGTGATGATGAAGCCGGAACCGGAGGCGGCGGAGGTGGATTGGAAGCCCCAGTAGTTGGTGGTGATGGAGGTGGTGATGCCCACGGTGGAGTTCACGTTGGCGGCATAGACCTCCGCGGCAGTCAGCAGCTTTGAGGTGTCGATTTTGTATATGTCAATCACGGAGCTTTCCCGCTTACCCTCCAGCATGGTGGAAAAATTGTCGTTTGGTCCTTTGAAATCTGCAGGACCTTTGTCCTCATTGGGGGTGGGTTCTTGCCTGCCGTTGCTGATGGTGGTGTTTTCTCTGTCCAGCAGCAGGACGATTCCTGCGCCCAGCGCGCTTCCCAGCAGGGAAAAGCATAGTGCCACAACGGTAATCAGCAACCCCGTCCGTTTCTTTTTGGGTTTCGGGGGCGGCGGACAGGGGATAAGGGGGGGGTCCACCTGTTCCGGCTGGTAGATATCGTTGTATTCGCTCATGGTAATCTCTCCTTTGGGGATATCGGATGCTGTAAGAGTATCACAATATCCTTAACAATGCCTGAAGGATGTGGTTAAGGATTTGTGAATATATCAGACCAGACTGTTGGCGTCGAAGCTGCCGGGCAGGAGCTGCCCCAGAGTGTAGGTCTGGACCACATCCTCAGGGCCGAGGACACAGATTTGGAAATCGTCACCGCAGAATTCCCGCATCACCTGACGGCACACGCCGCAGGGCATGCAGAAGTCCCGAATCTGTCCGCCCAGACCGCCGCACAGGGCGATGGCGGTGAATTTCCGGTGACCGTCGTAGACCGCTTTGAAGAAGGCGGTGCGCTCGGCGCAGTTGGTGGCGCCGTAGGAGGCGTTTTCAATGTTGCAGCCGGTGTACACGGAGCCGTCGGCGCACAGCAGCGCCGCGCCCACATGGAAACCGGAGTAGGGCGCATAGGCGTGGGACATGGCCTCACGGGCCTGCTCCACCAGAGTTTGGTTGCTCATTTTTTATCTCCTTTACGAAAAATCAGTCCATCCAGCCAATCCAGCATGGTCTTGAACGCCACGGCAATGAGGAGGGTGGCGGCGAAGGATACGCCCAGATAGACGTACTGGTTGGAAAACCGCCCCTGCAAAAGCATCATGGGCAGCCGCTGCAAAATGTAGATTTCAAAGGTATATTTTCCGAGGAATTTCAGGATAGGGTTGCCCACCTTGAACAGCATGGTGCCCAGCACGATGGTCAGAGCGAAGGCAACTGCCATCAGCTCCCGCCACACAAGCCCCTGCCGGAGCAGGTAGCACACCGCAAAGCAGCCCCCCATCCCCAACAGCGCCAAGGGGCGCAGGGGCTTGCGGAGCCACTTTTCAAAATGAGCGCCATACAGGCCATACAGCACGCCTGCCGGATACACCAGCGCTGTGTCGTACCACCAGAGCCCCTTCCACTGCCGCATGACCAGTATGTAGCCCACCGCCAGCGCAGTCAGGGTGGCTGCCGCCAGATGACGGTTTTTGCGGAATACCGTGAAGGACAGCCATGTGGCAAGGTACATAAACAGGGTGGCAAAGATGTACCAGTTGCTGTTGCCGATAGAGTCCCAGCCGGTGTAAGACAGGGCGATGCGCAGCGGCGCATAATCTTTGTCCATGACTATCGACAGCGCGTGATACAGCAGTACCGCCAGAGCGAAATGCAGCCATACCTTCAAAAAACGGTTTTTGGGCAGCTGGGCAACGTAGCGCTGCCCCTTCTTCTGGATGGAGCAGCAAACACCGTAGCCGGAATAGAACAGAAACGGCGCAACAATCAACTGATCCAGCCGCTTGTTCACAAACACAAAGATGCTGTCCCATGCTCCAAAGTCCATGTAATCCACGGTGTGGCGCAGAAAGACCAGCAGCACAAAAAAGCCATTGACGGTGCCGGTCTGCTCCGGAGAAAGGTGGCTGCCGTCCTTTCGGAAGCGCAGCCCCACCAGTCCGGTGACCAGCACCGCCAGCAATATCAGGTTCATGCTTTCAGAATGTCCCCGGCAAAGCTTTCGCCGGGAGTGTCCAGCTGCACATCCAGCAGCTGCGCCACGGTGGCGGCAATGTCGGCAAAGGAGGTTCTGGTACCCAGATTCACGGGCTTGACCTGCTTGCCCAGCACCAGCAGCGGCACATACTCACGGGTGTGGTCGGTGGTGGCAGCGTAGCCGGGATCGCAACCGTGGTCGGCGGTAATCATCACCAAATCCTCGTCGCCCAGCTGCGCCATAAACTCCGGCAGCCATGCGTCGAACTCCGTCAGGGCCTTGGCGTAGCCGTCGATGTCCCGGCGATGACCGAAGAGCATATCGAAGTCCACCAGATTGACGAAGCACAGACCCTCAAAATCCTGCTTGGCGTAGTCCATGGTGTGGTCCAAGCCGTCGGCGTTGCTCTTGTTGTAGACATGCTCGGTGGTGCCGATGCCGGCGAAGATGTCGAAAATCTTACCCACGGCAATGGAGGCCTTGCCGGAAGCTTTGATGGCATCCAGCAGGGTGGTGGCCGGCGGCTCCAGAGAGTAGTCGTGGCGGTTGGAGGTCCGCTTGTAGGCACCGGAGGTGCCAACGAAGGGACGGGCGATGACCCGACCGCAGCCATGCTTGCCCTTGAGAATCTGACGGGCGATGCGGCAGTATTCGTACAGCTGCTCCAGAGGCACAACCTCCTCGTGGGCGGCAATCTGGAATACGGAATCGGCGGAGGTGTAGACAATCAAATCGCCGGTGCGAACGTGCTCGTCACCGAATTCGTTGATAACCTCGGTGCCGGACCAGGGGGCGTTGGCAAGAATGCCGCGACCGGTGGCGGCACGGAAAGGCTCCAGAACCTCCTCCGGGAAGCCCTCCGGATAGGTGGGCAGGGGATAGTCCGAAACCACGCCGGCAATCTCCCAGTGACCGATGGTGGTGTCCTTACCCATGGACTTCTCGGAAAGACGGGCATAGGCCCCGGTGGGAGCATCGGTCTTGGGCAGACACTCCACGCCCTCAATGTTGCCAAGTCCGGCGGCAATGAGGTTGGGAATGTTCAGATATTCAGAAGTCGTGCAGGAGCGCAGGGTATTGACGCCCACATCACCAAAGCTCTCCGAATCCGGCATCGCCCCGATTCCAAAGGAGTCTAATACAATTAAGAATATACGTTTCATAGTTACCTCCAAAAATGAGGATGCAAATTTGCACTGCGCCAAAAAATAGCTTTCGGCATTATTTCTTTAACCCGATTGGGTCATACATCCGTTTTGCTTCACGGTACTCGGCATGGGGATAGAGGGATTGTATCAAGGTTTTGCGTTCTTCAGAGAAGTCTATAAAGGGCATTCCCTTGGTGCGGAACCCACCGCCCAGACACAAATCACCCCAGTCAGGCTTCCCTTCACGGAATTTTACACTGTGGCGAAAAAGATAATGCTTGCGTAG
>JAZSEN010000114.1:0-7925 GCA_045531675.1 Faecousia sp. | reverse complement strand
CTGCCCCGGTTATCGATGAAGCTGTAGAGCAGATAATCCACATAGGGCACGCGGATATTGATATCGGCATTGATGGTCAGATATTTCGTTGAATTGGCAGGAATCGTAATGGCGCAGCGACCCTTCTTAAAATCCTTCTCCTTTTGCAGAGTGTAGAAGGTTTGATAAGGAGAGTTTTCAAAGCTGTTGACCACGATGCCCTGAACCGTGGGATGCTCCAGCGCGTATTTCAGTTCCTCATAGCTGTTGCAAATGACAGGATTGCTGATAGTGCCTGTGCCTGCGGGGAAGCTTTTGTGGAATACCGCAATCAGATGCAGGCTTTCATCGGCATAGAATCCTATGCTTTTGGCGGTGGAATAACGTTCTCCCGTCTCACTGCCGATTCGCCATTCCACAAATTCATAGCCGTCATCGGGCCGCGCAGTTACGGCTACCTCAGATCCGGCGGATACTTCAAAGGATTCTCCGACATAAGAAAAATCAGACGTTCCTGCTTCCGTTTCCAGCTTGACCGTACCGCCGCTGTAAAACTCATCCATGGAGGCGTTATAGGAATCTGTGCCAATGATAAACCCTTTTCGGGGGCTTTCGCTGATTGTGCTGTAGCGATAGCCGGTGCCATAGGCGATGACCTCAAAATACCATCCGGGTTGGGGGGAAAGATCCGTAAGGGCAACGAAGGTTTCTTTTACATGGCTTTTTACATTCAAAGCGCCGGTGGTGGTGTCGCGCACATAAACGTTGTAATACTCAGCACCGGGTACGGCCTCCCAGGACGCGAACAGGCCGTTCCAGTGCGGATTGGCCGGAGCTGCCAATTTGCGGTAGGGGCTGTCGTAATAGAAAAGCATGCTCTGATAGGGGTGATTGGCGCTGCTTCCGTTTGCAGACACTTCGAGCCGGTAGGTTCCGCTGTCGTACAGCTCCGCATCCATCTCGTCAATCAATGCACAGTATTGGTTACTTTTATCTACATGGATGCTTTTGTACACATGGCTGCCGGGATGCTGACAAATATCAACGGTATAGCTTGTTGCATCATCGAATTTATCCCAAAGCAGCGTTCCGTTTGCCAAAAGCTGAAGGTTCATTGTACCGGCTTCCTTGACAGGAACGATGGTTCTGGAGCCGCCGCCTTTACGGGGGCTTTCGCTGCCTTTGCTGTACCGATAACCGTCAGCAAATGCAACAACCTCGAAAAACCATCCGTCTTTTGGGGAAAGGTCCGAAAGATCAATAGAGGTTCCCGCGATGTTGTATCTCACGCTCAACGTGCCTGTGGTGGTATTGCGCAAGTAAACGTTATAATGGGTGGCATTGGTCACGGCATCCCATTCGGCGGTGTTGCCGTTCCAGCGAGGATTTGCCGGAGAGAGCAATCTATCGTACGGACTGTCGTAATAAATAATCAGTTGGCTGGAGGTATACTGGGGGTTGGCGCCGGAAACATGCAATTCAATTCGGTAGTCTCCGTTGTCAAACTCCTGTTCATCCAGTTTGTCGTACAATCCATAGGACGAAGCCTCAGCGCCCACGCTGTCAGTTGTCAAAAGCGAGTTGCCGGGGTGTTTATAGACGTCAATGCGATAACCCGTTGCGCCGGTAACCGGATTCCAAAGCAGTTTTCCGGTCTGGTCCGTCCGTAAATTCATTCCGCCGTCTACTTTCACCGGAATGATGGTTCTCGCCATAACCGCTGTGGGCAGCAGTCCGACCAGCATGACAAGGGTAAGAATCGCACATAAAATTCGTTTCATTACGTTTCCTCCTTTGGGGGCAAATAATGATAGTCTCCCCCCTCGGTGTGAGGGGGGAGTATTCTGTTACCACAGAGGATTGGTTTCGCTGATATGGTCGTACAGACGGCTCCAGTCTTTCATATTGACCTTGCCGTCGCCGGTGACGTCGGCGCAGAGCAGGTTGTAATCCTCCAGAGGATTGGTTTCGCTGATGTGATCGTACAGGCGGCTCCAGTCCTTCATGTTCACCTTGCCGTCGCCGGTGGTGTCGCCCTTGAGGCAGATCTTTGCGTCGAGGGTCGCGGTGCCGTTACCTACGACCAACGCATAGGTGCGGGTAACATGATTCGCCTTGCTCACCTTCACGGTGTAGCTGCCGGGGGCTACATTGGTAAGGATGTAGGTTGCCGTATTGCCGGTAAGGACGGTGTAGTAGGTCGTTTCGGTCATACCCTCCGGAATCAGCTCAATCAGAACATCCTCCGTATCATCACCGAAGCTGGTGACCGTACCGCTGAGGCTCACGCCCGCATCGTCAGGGATGGTGAACTCCACAATCACCTTCAGATAATCCCGCCATTTGTTGGTGAACTCCGTGGTCAGCGTATAGGCGCTTGCAGGAACGCCCTCGATATTGACGGTGAAATCCTTCAAATCCAGGGGGAAGTCGTAAATCCCTTCATTTGTCATCGGGACGTTCAGATTGACCTCGTAGCGGTAGGTATGCCCCGCCTCAAAGATCACATCGTTGCTGTAGGTAATGCTGACCGCTTCTCCGTCCACCATATGATACCACTTGGAGCTGCCAAAGCTAAGCTTATCGCTTTCCCGGATTCCATCAGTGGGGTTGTAGTTTTCATCATACACGGACACGAATTTCTCACCGGCCACAGGCCGAACCACGCCGTAGATATTTACCTCGGTTACGGCGGTGGTATAAAGAGGTGTTAGGATTATACCGCTGTCGGGCATCATAACGTCGGTTTCGGGACTTGTGACGTCACCGAAATAAGGTCTTCTGTAAGTGTCACTTGTCAGCTCATAGTCCCACATATAGAACTGCTTTCCCTCAACTTCGGGAGCGACAATGTAGATATAATCATTTTCCTTTGCAGCGGAAATGGATTTGGCATGTGCCTCGTCGGAATAGGCTTTCGCTCCACCCTCCATAATTACGTGATACACACCCTCAAACGTTGCGGTTACGGTGATTTCTTTTGTGGTCGTCACCTTAACAGTCTCACCCGGCTGATATACGCCGTGACCCGGGATGACCCAACCTCCGAAAACTACCCCCTGAGGAGGCTTGAAACCAACCTCACCCAATGTGGGAAGTGTCAGCATTTCGCCCTCATATACCTTTTGGATCTTATTCGCAACACCGGGCATGGGTACAACGAAGGTGAATTTTGAATAGCCACGGGATTCGGCTGTGGCATTGATTTGAATATTACTACCTGCTTTCCACTTGACGTTGTTTACAATGTAACGTCCGTCGCCAACAGGCTTTACCTCCTTGCCGTCTACTTCAACAACAAGGGTATACGGGTTCAGCTCGTAGCAGGTTTTTTCCTTGATATAGAAGTAGAAGCCCTCACCATCCATCACGTATTCAGGGCCGTCGTAGGTAAGACCCGGCGTATAAGTCAGGATGTTGACCTTTCGTTGTACCTCTACGGGAAGCTCTACGGTCTTTATTACCTGTCCGTAGGCGGTATTGACCAAGATTCTGGCCTTCAAGGTGATGCCGTTGAGGTGCGCCTTTTCGGCAAAGCTTACTGTGATGCTATCACCGGATTTTGAGTAGGACTCATAACCGGGATCGGCAGGATCCACGGTCCATGTAACAACACCGGAATATTCGCCTTGACCTATAAAGGAGTAGTTTACCTTGAAGGTGACTTCGTCCCCTTCCTGAACCTCATAGGGTTTTGTTGCCTTGTTCTTCGTAGCATCCCATCCACCGTTGGGTGTAATGGTCATATCCGTTATCATTGTCTTGGAATACACGATAAGATGTTCATTATCGTGAAGATCCTTCCAAGTCAAGTCGAGAATATCCCTGCGCTCGGTGTCACCCGATCGATAAATGCCTATACAGTCTTCGCCAAGCATATCCGAAGCAGGACAGCTGTTCAGCATACCGTTACCGTTGGAATAGGTATACGTAAAGCCGGTAAAGCCCAATCCGCCGATAAAATTACCGCCACGAATGATGGGATAGTTGATATGATAGTAATCATTTTCCTGTGCGGACAGAAGTTGTCTTTCCTCAATGGAAAGCTCTTCAAAGGGTACGTCCAACTTGCTGTTGATAACGATATCTGCAAAGCTGAAATGGTGAATGGCGTAGCCGCCGCCCACTGCTCGGAAGGTGCCGCCGTTTATAACGGTGCGACCCGTTTCCACGTAAGGATAATACTCACCTTCGGGAGCCTTATCCAAATGCAGGCTTTCCTTGCTGATGACCGTGCCGAATGCGGTCAGCTCACGACCGGAATTTCCCTTATTGTCAGTTCTGACTTCAAACACGCCATCGTTGATCTCCACGTTCACGTGGTCGGCAATTACGGTGCCGCGGTAGAGGGTCTCACGGTATCGCCCGCTGTGTCCCAGCGTACCGCTGTCAACGCAGGAATCGGCGTTGCAGGTAAGGATATAGCTACCACCGTTGACTATGAACGTGGCAGGATAGGATGCGCCTCGTCCGGCACGGGGATAATCGCTCATAACGCGAACAGCAGCGAAGGTGTCATCGCCGCCCTGAAGGGCATTCAGTCTGATGCCGCCGGATTCCTCTGCCTCGAAGGTCAAAGTAGAATCCTTGCCCAGATAGAACAGAAGGAAATCATTGGGATAATAGTAATGGTGAGGGAAGTCACCCCTTTGAATTTCAATATCGCCGCCGATGGTATGGGTGCCAAAGTCGAACACCACGTCCAGTCCTGCGGGAATTTCCATTTTTGCAAAGTGATTCTCAACTATATACACCTCTTCGGTATAAAGATCCTTTGTGAGCTTTACACGCAGCTTGCCGAATCGCTCAACGGCTTCTTGGTTGAGATTGGTGAAAACATCTCTCAATCCTTTCCAGTCGCTGACGTATCGGGTATATCCGTCGCCATTGATTACCTCATCGTAAGTACGTATAGTAGTCACCACGTTCACGGGAACTTGGATCTTAATATGGGAGTTGTCAAATGCTTTTTCGATCACGACATCCGTTCTTCGCTGACCGTTGACCCAAAACTCTATATCATTCAGCTTATCGAGATCAAAAAAGATATTATTACTGGCTTCGGAATAGATTTGAATTTTCAAATGATAACTGAGTCCTGCTTCCAGCAGCTCGTCGCTTTGGTCGACTTCAAGGCCGAGCTGGTAAAGATCATAAGCATCCGATACATAATAACCTTGACCATGAACGTAACTGAGCTTCAATGCTTTGCGGGCTTCACGTCCGGTCATAGCATCGTTAAGAAAATCCTCCCTCGGATTATCCATGTTATCCGTCAGTAAAAGATCGATCTTGGTAACGTTCTGTTTCCATTTCGCATAGAGGGTAATAGCACTGTCGATGGAAGTATTGTAAAAATCAAAGGGTTTCGTTCTCTCGGCATCTGTATACCAACCGTCAAAAATCTTACCGTCGCATACAGGGTCTTCGGGTTTTTCCGCATAGCCACCATTCTTAACCTTCTGGGACGGTACGTCTGCAAGTCCTTCGGTATCAAAGGTGACATTCACGGTTGAACCGGTATATTCCTCCACGGCAAAAGGAAGCACCACATCCACATATTCCCACTGGTTACCGGGATAAATGTAGATATAGGCATCATCTCTTTTTACGCCATTGACCCAGATTTCCACATTCTCCGGATGTTCGGGGTCAAAGGCATAGGTGGTGTCTCCTTTTTTGGCATTCAGTTGAATGTACATTTCAGCGGGAACGCCTGCCTCGAGTTTTTCGTAGGTAAGTAGCTTACCGTTTTGGTAAACATCCTTAGGTTTGTCGTTGTTTGTATACAACGGACTATTATACAAATTGACCACTTTCGTTTCGTCACCGGCATCGTAGCCGCGCATCTGATCGTGGTATTTGGTGGGCATATCAATGGTAAGATCCACCTTTGTGATGACAGTCTTGCCCGCCAAGGTATCCGCCTCAACTGCTTCCGCAAGTACAGTCAAATTGAAGGTGGGAACAAATCCTATGATCATCACCACAGCCAATAGCATACTTAAAATTCGCTTCGAAACTTTTTGTTTCATCTTTTCTTTCCTCCTTTGGGAGATATTTTTGCACTAATTAGAACACCTCTACCTGTGTTTGCTGTGAGATTATAGAGAGTATTTGCTCTCTCCAAAACGACAAATATCGCTATTTGTCGCTTTGGAGAAAGGGCTATACCGGCTGCATAGCCACTTCCTTGGTATATGAACGGTGACGGACGATGCCGTCACCGCCCACATACCTTATAGATCGATTTTGTTATTTCACAAATCTTTTCTTACCGAGTACGGTAGTTGCGATAACACCCAAGCCGCTGACGCAGAGCAGGATGATCCAGAGATACATCATGCTGTTGTCGCCGGTCTGAGGGTTGTCGGGATCGGCAGGAAGACCTACGTTGTACTCACATACGTCGCACTTGCCGTCGGTGTTTTCGTCCTTGTGAGATGCTGTGTTGGCCTTGTCTCCGCAAGCACATTCGTTCCAATGGTTGTTCTCGTCGGACTTCCAATCGGTACCGTGTGCGTGGGTATGTCCAAGAGCAGGAGCGATCTCGAAGCCGCAGACAGAGCACTTGATCGGATCGGTCTCAGTTGCGGCATCACGGTCGGGAGTATGAGCTGCCTTGCTGCTGTCGATCACAACGCCACAGCCTGCGACAGTACAGATGTGCCAGTGACCGGTTGCATCCTTCTCCCATTCGGTGCCTTCGGTATGACCGAGAGCTTCGCCGGAAGTAAAGGGTTCGGTACCCTTTTCACCGCACTTACAGGACTTGTAGTACTTGGCAGGATCGGTGCAGTTTGCCTTGCTTGCAAGGTACCGATCTGCAACTACTTCCTGATCAAATACGTGGGTGTGACCGAGCTGAGCTTCGATCTCAAACTGACAGATGGTACACTTGATGGCATACTCTTCGGTAGCGCCGCCCTGATGATCGGGAGTATGTGCTGCGAAGGCGTTCTTCTCGGTACAGCCTGCTGTGTTACACTTATGCCAGTGACCGGTTGCATCCTTTTCCCAAGAAGAAGTGTTCCAGTCGTGATCTGCAACGGTACCGTAGGATACGCCGCAAACGTAGCAGACTGCTGCCTTCTGACAGGTAGCAACGTTGGCACCGGTAGAAGTGTGTTCAGCCTTGGAGCCATCGATTACGATACCGCAACCAACAACGGAGCACTCTTTCCAGTGGTACTGTCCGTCGGTAGACCACACGCCGGCAGGAGTATGAGCACCGGGAGCGATCGGTGTAGCGGGATTCAATGTTGTTCCACAGCCATCACAAATCGTTGCGCCTGTAGATCCTGCAACCTGATTCTTGTGGTCGGGCTCGGAGTTTCCTTCGATGTGAGTGCCTCCAACGTGAGTATTTGCATCCTTATCGCCGTTGAAGGTATGGTTGTCGTTGTTCTCTACTTTACCGCAAGCGGAGCAGGAATAGTAGTAAACAGCATATTCATTGCAGTTGCCCTCGGATTTCAGCGCTTCCGTTTTCTTATCAGTAGAAGTATAGCTGTGAGCAGCAAGAGCACCGTAAGGCTGACTACACACGGTACAAACAGCCTGTGCAGTACAGGTTGCTGTTCCTCCGGTGTGCTCGCTGGAGAGCTCACGAAAGGGGATCTCCGCAATTTCGGTGGTACCGTCAGCCTTGAAGAGCTGACCGCAATCGTCACACTTTGCGTAAGCATCCCAACCCTTGTTTTTACAGTCGGAAGTCTTCTCCGCAACGGGAGTTTTGTTTGCGTGGGAGCACGCAACGGTTACCACGCAGGTGTCGGTGAAGTTGCCGTCTGCCGTGGTGATGGTGATGGTTGCCGTGCCTTCCTTTACGCCGGTAACCTCACCGGTTGTTTCGTTTACAGTGGCAACAGCGGTGTTGTCAGACTTAAACGAAACGGCTTTGTCCGTAGCTTCTGCAGGATTAACGGTGTAACTCGGGGTCTTCG
>JAZSEN010000098.1:0-34435 GCA_045531675.1 Faecousia sp. | reverse complement strand
GGTGATGTTGCTCAGTTCTTCGTTCATCTTCTGAATCGTGTAACTCAGCGATGAGGTATTCACTTCAAACTTCATACAGTATCCTCTCCTGTCGTGATCAGCGGGCTGATATATTGAACGATTGTTTCCAGTGCAATCGCTGGCTTAACAAAATCCGGTCGGGCCGGCGGCACCGGTTTGATAATATTCCGACTCTTTATCACTGACACAAATCCAAGCGGCAACGGTTTTGCATCCGTTTCACATTTCCGGTATTGCTCCGTGACGGAGCCCAAAACCCTCGCCAGTTCTGCCGCCGATTCTTTCCTTTTGCCAATTGACTTTGCCTGCATATTCAGGGAAAACATCATTGCATCCGTAACCGCACCGCCGTCTTCCATGCAGCTTCGCAGCCGAGCTCTTGCACGGACCACTTCATCTTCGATCTGTGCAATTCTGTTCTGAATTACGCAAAATCTTGCATATGCATCTTCCATGCGGTCGGTATCAATTTTTATCATCTGTTTCCCCCCTCTTGATTACACCAGCATTGTAACATAGAATTTTGAGTTTGTGTGCAAATCGGATAAGATGCACTTCAAATGGGACAAACTGCATTTTATAACAAAAACAAACGATGACCCGAGCAAATTCCGTTCTCCGCAAGTGTTGTCGACGGGTGCAGGATCCGCTGATCGGCTAGATCACACAGTATAAAAAGCCCGGGATTTTGGGAGATTTTCAGATGTTCCTTTTGGGCGATCAGCTCCACCAGGCTATCCATCAGGCTCCCGATGGGAATAGATTCATCCAGCTGTACATCGTAAAGCTGATTCAATTCCTTAAAATACACTTCCACCAGAATCATTACGCTTCCTCCCAGTCCAGATAATCGCCCATAAAGAAGGACAGTTCATGCAGATTGTACGTTCCGTTGTCTGCTTGAGGCTTGCTGTATTCCTTCAGATTAGTCTGGATCGTCTCCCCCGCCAGCACCGAAAACTGCATCTGTATCTCTGCCAACGGCACATCCACAAACACAGAAATCCGACACTGTTCTCTTTTTCCCCAGTCCGGGGATACAACCGAAATAATCTGACCTTTTTCGTAAAGGAATGCCACAACATATTCCCCGGCATACAGATAATGCACCCGCTCAGCCCGACCGATTCCACGAATCATCTGACTAAAGTCCCGGTCCGGTACATATTTATCACCCTGCGGACAAAAACACCCCTTCTGAATCAGCTGCAAAAACGCATTTAACATTCTTTGCTCCACCGCATCACCTGTATCCAGCAGCGGCAAATCATCCCATTGGGTGCACCCCAGCACATTCAGGCCAAGGCGGAGTTCCGGAATGCTTAAAATCATGCTGCGCTCAATCTCCATTCTGAAACACCTCCCAAAACGCCTTTTTATAACTGCGAGAGATCGGCAATTCCATACGATTATCCAGGATAAGGCTGGAATTGGACCGGTCTACCGATACAATATGTCTGCGATTGACCAAAAAGCTCTTATGGCACCGAATAAACTCCGGCGGAAGTTCCTGCTCCAGTTGACTCAATGTGCCATTGAAACTCAGTTCCTCCGCCTGCATTCGCAGTGCGATTTTTTTAACCCTGGCTTCAAAATACAGAATCATAGAGAAGGGAATATCCTGGGTCTTCTGCTTTCCGATCAGGCGATAACTGTTTTGCGACGGCGGAATGATCTGGTCATGTATCGATGCCATGATCTGCTCCACCACAGAAGCTGCGGTTTGCGGACTGACCGGCCGCCAGAACAGGCCGCAGGGCATGATCTCTGGACGCACATAGCTGGTTGGAGGGACATCCGGACCGGCAATCGGAAAAATCAGCACCGGAGGATGCAGATTCTTGACTTTCTTCATCCACTCCACCGCCTCTATGTGTGAAGCATCCGCAATCAGGATATCTATCTCCGAAACCGTTTCCGGTAGCTGGTTTCTGCTGGAGATCACCTCGATCTTACAATCCGCCCAGCTGTGCTGCATGGAATATACGCTCAGTAACTTGCGTATGCACCCGATCTCTTCGAGGCTTTCACTGAACAACACAATCCTGATCACGCCATCGGTACCCCCTTATTCTGGGGAATGACGATATTTTCCACTTCCTGGGGATCCAGGCTGTTAACGGCATAACCCTGCCCCACACGAAGCGGTCTGCCCTGCTCGTTGTAACTGCGAATATTCTGATAAGAAAATACCGTTTGTTTATTCAGGCAACCACCCACCAGAACACCCTTACGTTCCCGGACAAAAGACTGATAGGCCTGCATGGTATTCAGGATGGCCGTCTGCTGGATATTGGCAGCACCGATGAAGAACACATTCAGATTCTTTCCCTTTGCCAGAATTGTTTCGATCCATGCGCTAAGCTGACCGATTCCTTCCAGATTCTGATATAGCTTCTTCATAAAGTACTCCATATCCGCTATGAAGTAGAATACAGGGGG
Organism: Faecousia sp.; assembly: GCA_045531675.1. Taxonomy (GTDB): domain Bacteria; phylum Bacillota; class Clostridia; order Oscillospirales; family Oscillospiraceae; genus Faecousia. Next base: position 31,972 of record JAZSEN010000098.1, on the reverse strand, counting down.
ATATTTCTGCATGGCTTCAAAAATATCCTCATCCTCCAGCCCCTTTTGCTGCAGTTCCTTCCGGTAGGCGCCCCGTTCATTGGTCAGCAGGATTAGCTCCTTGACCATGGCAAACAGTTCCTTATCCGTCGACACACTGGTCGCGCCGGTCATCTGAACAGTAACCTTTTCCGACTGGCCCTCCCGGTCGATCAGATAGAGTTTTCCGCCCTTTTCCGCTGCTGCACAGGCTGCATTACGCAGGAACACAGACTTTCCGGACTGCTCCTGCCCCAGAATCAGATAACAGAATGTACGGGACAAATCGATACAGTAGGCGGACGCATCCTCCTGTCGGTATGCCACCGGCAGCTGTCCTGTATGGCCAATTGCCGATGCATAGTCATCCGACTGCTTGAACAGCTCCCACGTGGGCTTCTTGGGAATCTCCGGAATCCGTCTGGCCCGCTTCCCTGTCCAGTTCTCACTGAATCTCTGGCAAAGAGCCTCGATCTTTTCAGCGCGCATATAATCGTTCTCTGCTTCCACTGCCAAGGCCGTCTGGTATTCCAGCACATTGTCATCTACCAGGACCAAACCGCGACCCTTGGTATTGGCTTCCGGGAGCACATCAAAACGGGAAGTGTGCAGCACTTCCGCATATTTGAATTTGTCGCCCATTTCCAAACAAATACCCTGTCGGATTTTGTCTGCCAGTTTCGACTGAAGTTCGATACCGCCATATCCGCCGCAGGAGATCACCATGTATATACCATAGCCCTCCGCGTCACGGAGCAATTCCATGATATTGGCTTCAAAACGGTTATCCGTTTTCTCCCGGAAATTGGCATAGCCATCCAGACCAACGATGATCGCCGGAAGGACCTGTCCATGGGTCTGAATATACTGGCTGAAACTGCCGCCTCTGACCTTCTGTTTTCTTTCCTTCAGAATGGTGGACAACAAGCCAAACAGCTTATTGAGTTTGTCATCCTCACCTTCCAGTACCACACCGCCAACATGGGGCGCTTTCTCAAAGGGAGACAGCATCTGACTGCTGTAGTCAATCAGATAGAGATTCAGCGCGTCAGGGGAATACTGAGACAGCAGCGAATAGAACAGGGTCTGCATCAGCGTACTCTTGCCGCTGGTCACACCGCCTGTTACCGCCAGGTGTCCATTCTTTGCAAAATCCAGAACCAACGGGAATTGCCGCTGGATCTCCGGTGCATCCACCATACCCAGATAGGCAGACAGCTGATAGCTGTCGCCGGTCTTCTTCCATGTTCCGGTCTGCAAGGCGGTAGTATCGAAGCCCTCCAGCTTATCCAGATAAATGGCGTCAGGCAGGACAGGCATCCACAGTTTCTGCTGGTTCTGGAGGCCGTGCTTTCTCGCGATTTCCGCCAGATAGTCCACCACTGCGCCCAACTGGGTCTGTTCCCTGGGCTGCGGCGGTTTTTTTCCCGTCGCACGGAATCGGTCAGTCAGATACTCAGCAATTTTCCCGGTATCCTCCAGATGATTCGGCCAGAGCATCAGCACATCTTCAATACGTTTGATATTGAATGCATTTTCCGGGTACCGTTCTTCAACCTGATTGATCTTGGAGATAATCTTGCGTGCCGTTTCGGACCGGGATTCTCCCGGCGATGCTTCCTGCTTTGCCAGCTTGGTCAAGTGCGCAATTTCCTGCATCCATTTCTGCTCAGACTGGAGTTTCCGGCGGCTTTTTGCGCGGTTGCCAACAACCGCTTTTCGGCCCTGCAGATCCAGGACCACTACACCGTTCTGTCCGGATTCTCCATCCGGATCATATTCCGCGCCGCTCCATCCCGACTGGAACAATTCAAAGATTTCATCATTGCCCACCTGCAGGAAGCAGCGGCCAGCTCTTGTCAAATATGCCGCATCCGGTTTGTGCAGCATATCATTACTGTCCTGCTTATCCGCGACACGAAGACAAAGCTTAAATTTGGAGTTACTCCAGATGTTATCATCCACAGTACCGCTGGGCTTCTGGGTTGCCAGGATCAAATGCACGCCCAGGCTTCGACCAACCTGCGCAACACTGATCAGTTCCTTCATAAACTCAGGCTCTTCCCGCTTCAGCTCCGCGAATTCGTCGATCACGATCAACAGATGGGGCAGCGGTTCGGTTGCTTCCTGGTTCTTGTAGAGCTTGACGTAATCATCGATTTTGTTCACGCCGTGCTCTGTGAACAGCCGCATTCTTCTGGCATTTTCACTTTTGATCGACACCATTGCGCGGCGAACCTGATTGCCGGACAGATTGGAGATCTGTCCCATCATGTGGGGCAGGTTGGTAAAGAGATTTGCCATACCGCCGCCCTTAAAGTCAATAATAAAGAATCCCACATCCTGAGGGCTGAAACTGCATGCCAAAGAAATGATATAGGTCTGCAGGGTTTCACTCTTACCGGAACCGGTAGTACCGGCAACCAGACCGTGGGGGCCATGGGCCTTTTCATAGATGTCCAAATAGCACGGTACATTGCCTGCCTTATAACCCACCATAGCCCGCATAGATTCGTAGGTTCTGTTTTTGCGCCAGCGCTCCATGACCTGAAGCTCATCCAGCTTCTGGATCTGCATCATTTCAAAGAAGGTCAGCGAGTTGGGAATACTGCTGCCGCTCTCCAGTTCCTTGACCCGCAAACCGGTCATCCGCTTCGCCATGGCATACAGCTGTTCCGAAGAGATGAAATCATAATCGATCGGTTGTTCAAACCGATCTTCTTCTCCCACGCCATAGATTCCGGAGAATTCTATTCCATCTGCTATCACAAGGCGGCAGCTGCTGGGCAGTTGTGTGTACCGCGAAGCCATCAGAACCGTAGTAATTCCCAGGCCGCTCTGTTCTTCTTCAAACAGGAATTTACAGATCGGTTGATCCTCCAGCAGTTCAGGGGACTCCGCAATCAAGACATAATGGGGAATGCACCGTTTCTGCTTTCTGGAAGCACTGCCCGCCTGTTCCGCACGAGTCCGAATCTGCTGCAGAATCGCATACAACACATCGTTGATCTCATTCTTTGTAGAACCGATATACCGCATGGAACGGTCGCTGTTCCAGACATGGGGCAACCATTTTGCAAAATCCCATTCCGCTGCGCTTCTGCCGTTTCTGTCATACAGGAAAACCAGCTTCACATCGGTGTAACAGTGATTGCTTGCAATCTGGGTCACCAGCAGCCGCATCAGATTCAGCCTCTTGTTCTGATCGCCGCTGACAATACCCGTCACACTGTACTTTTCCAGGTCCACACAGATGGGAACATGCTCCATCACCTGGTAGCTTCTGGCCAATTTCTCCGGACGCTCCGCCAGTTCGTCCTCGGTCAAAGAGAACTCTCGTCTCGGGGCCGTGATATTCACCTGGAACGGCATACTGCCCAGGCCGACACGGGTATACAGGAAGTCAGAATGCTCCTTGGTTCTTGCCCACAACTCCCGGGACCGTTCTGTATAATTGACGCAGGTATCCGCAGCGGGATACATTTCCAGTCTCGCCGCGCGGTTATGTTCAAACTTTTTACGGATTCTGTCTGCACACTGCATCAGGTACTCGCCGTACTTTCGCTGACGGAGCATCTCCTGCTCACGCTGCGTCTTCCGGGTATATCGCAGATTGATGATTGCCCAGGTAACGCCAACCAGTGCTGAGCCGGCAGAAATAATGATACCTGAACCCATACCATTTCCCATTAAGAGAAATCCCAGCATCATCGGAAGCACCATCGTCAGCGAGGGCAGCACCGACATCCATGCCGGCTTCTGATCCATCTCTTTTTTGGACGGAATATTTTCGATCTTCTCCGTTCCCTCGTGGATCTTGGGAATCGTTCGCGGTGCAATATGGACGATCGTCTCGGACTGGGATGGAGTCACATCATCCAGCTCCGGAGGATTCTTGCCCACATCGTTGATTCTGCGCAGACACTGGGCATTCACAACCGTATCCTCTGCCAGGCTGTTGATCGCCAGAACATCTCCCAAATAAATGATCGTCAGACCGAAAATGTTGATTACGTCACCAAAACGCAGTTCCTTCTGCCCGGAGATGCGATGGCTTCCCAAATAGGTGCCATTCAGACTGGAATCCTTAATATAGGCACTGCCGTTTCGAAACACGATCTGCGCATGATAGCCGGAAACAATATGTAGCGACTTACAGGCCACATCGTTATCCGCCTCCCGTCCAATGCGGATGGTTTTTGCACCGATCAACTCATATTTGGGATATGCGGTGATATATTCAGGCTTCTCCCATACCATAATCACCATGGCATCTCCCTGTTTCGTCCGAACATGGAGGATCTGGCCGGAACGAAGGCTCTGGCCCGTATAGTTCTGTCCCTCGCACAAAATACGGCAGGAATCCATTTCCTTAAACTTCCACTGTCCCTCAATAACCTCCATGGGGAGCAGCAGATCATCCCGCAGAGAAAACTCGCCACCCCGGAGCAACAGATCATAGTCTGCATTGTCCAGTTCCGGCAGGAACACCTCATGATAGATACGCTCCGTATAGATCGTTAATACGAAATTCATAACCATTCTCCATTTATCTGTTTAGCCGACGACTTCGTGGAAAACAAAGTCGTCATTTCCAATACGAATACAATCTCCCGCAGATAATTTACATTCCACATTAGGCGGAATCTTTTCACCGTTCAAATAGGTTCCGTTTGCGGAGCCATTATCCTTGATATAGTGTCTGCCGTTGCGCAGCAGAACCGTTATATGCTTTTTGCTGATGAACTGATTCCCCGGAATCGCATAGTTGCAATACTCCGGAAGTCTGCCAATACTGAACGGATACTTTTCGATGTCAATTCTGAGGCCTGTGGATACCCACAGCAGTGAGGCATCCCGCGCGGAACGGGTTTCAAGACTATCCGGGATCCCCAGTTTCCCGCCATCTCTCTCGTCGCGCAGGCCATTTTTCCATCGCTTCAGAACAGACTCTACATAGCCCTTGAAAATGACAAGGTCGAATTTGTCTCTGTTATCGAAGAATTTCAGATAGTCCCAGCGGAAGTCCTGATCCTTCCGCTTGCTGACATACACCGCACCCAAATCCAGGAAAAAGGAGGATACTCTGGCATTAACAGACAGAGAAATCACAGGCCACCAAATCATGCACACTTTATGGCTGCTGTAATCGAAAAAAACAAAGTCGCCATTCAGCTCCAGACTGCCACTGGGAATACCCTGGGACTCACATTTCTGCAAAATCGTGATGATCTGGAGAATCATCTCCGCAAACGCGTCAAATTCCACCCCGCTTTTCAGCCAGGTATTAATATCTCTGAAATTCTGGACTGTGCACCGAAGCTTTTTGCCGAACACAGAATTCCGGATCTGAACAGGAAGCAGTCCCTGGATCTCCCGCTTGTTCAGCATATCCAGAACCATCGTGTTGATCTGCTCTGTTTTCTCAATTTTATGAGAGATGATCATCCTGTCTGTTTTCTTTTTTACAGATATGTGTTCCATCCGTGCTACCTCTTTCGTATACCGTATGGTTATACCAACGCCGCCGATGCTCTTTCCGCCTGCGCGCTCCATACTGCCGCAATTTAGTATGGAAATATATTCTATATTATTCTACGCAATTCGCGATAAAATGTCAATGAACATTTAACATTTTGTACAAAAACGCCACTTCGTTTTTTACCATCTCTTGTCAAATAACTCAGGAAACAACCAAAAAACATCAGAAATCAGCAGTTAACGTCATGGTAGCGGCTGTTTTGTTTATACCGCAACAGCGAGTATATATTCTCAAACTTCTTTTTTGAAGGATTTCCCCCATTTCGTTTCAGAAGACGCGGGCAGATCTTTATCAAGAATCATGACGGATGCAAATTACAGCCGTCTTTTTTCAACTGCCGACCCGTATCACCAAACCGCGCAACACCTGTCGGGCCTATTGATCCTGCTTCAGACAAAGCGAGCATCACAGAGTACCGCAAATTCTTTGGCAGCCTTTGCCACACTTTCCGCCACTCTCCATTCATACCTTTTTCGACTCTGGTCAAACTATGGTTACGGAACAGAAAATGCTTTCTTCGGAAGGCAGGAATGTTCCGAAGAAAGCAAAAGGAGAGAAACGATATGAAGAGCAACAACCAGATCAACATTCCCCAGGCCCGCGAGGCAATGGACAAGTTCAAGATGCAGGCCGCTTCCGAGGTCGGTGTCAACCTGACCAACGGTTACAACGGTCACCTGACCTCCCGTGAGGCCGGCTCCGTCGGCGGCCAGATGGTCAAGAAGATGATTGAGGCTTACGAGCAGGGTCTGCAGTAATCACAATCAAGGCGTGCCGCAAATTGCGGCACGCCTTACTATTTCAAAAAACAGTACCCAATCATTTGCACCGGCTTCGTGACACAAAAAAACAAGGCGGTTTTAGACCGCCCAACATATTCAGTATAGCACAGCTACTGTATTCCGTCAAGCATTTTCCGTTAAAGTAACTATATTTCTTCATGTTGCATAAATATCATTTGTGTATTTTAGCTAATATTCCATCTTGAAAAACTAAAAATCCTATGTTATCTTATAGATACAAAAGAGGTGATTCCAATGATCTAGTTCAATAACAAACTTGAAAGTTGCACCTGCAAGCGACCGTCTTTCCAATATTCCGATTACATAAATCCTCCATTATTCAAACTTTAGAATTGTCACGGAAGCAATTCATCACCGGAAAGGCGCGTCATCCTAAGAAAGTGAGGTAACCAATGATGTTAGATATCAAGAGTTCACAGAAATGACCCTTGACATTCAGAGTGGTGAGCTGAATCGTCAAGGGTCATTTCTTTTTTGTGCGCAGCCCCGACCGTCACGGTCGAGGGTTCTTTTTTTATCCGATGGGGTAGCAGTAGAAGCTGTCGCACTGCACATTGAGCCGCATCGCCATCCCTTCGGTGGGCGTGTCCTCCGGCACCGCGACCCAAAGGTGGATAATCTGCTCCTCTCCGACGTTGAGGGTGTAGTCCTCCTCCGGCTCAATCAGCTCCATGTGATCCTCGCTTTCCAGATAAATCTGAGCGAACTCCGGCATTTCCCCTGCCATCAGGTAGCTCTCCAGCAGCTCCAGGGGCGCGTCACCTTCGTTTCGCACCTTCAGAATCAGCGCAATCACGTCGCTGCCGGAAATATAGTATTTTTGCGCACCGTAGCCGGTGGCACGCAGGCTCTCAGACACCATGCAGTCCAGTACTTCAAAGGCATAGTCTCCCTCACGGGTAATAACCGTGCCAATCTTGAGCTCAGTCTTATCCTCCAGCACCGGTGGCGCATAGTCATCCACAGTAATCTGATTGGCTTCGCCCGGAATGGTATAGTGGACGGTCATAGCTGTATCGGCAGCCTTCGCGTCCACGGTATAAAACAGATGTACCGTTCGCAAGGCACCGGGTTGAATCGTTTTGTCCTCATTGGCGAAGTTACCGGCATTTTCCTCCACCTCGAACTGCATTTCGTACCGTTTTCCACCATAACTGAAATAAGCAGAAAAATCATCCTTCCCCAGAGCGACTTCACCGGTATTGCGAACCTGCAGGATTAAATCGATGAATACCTTTCCTTCCTCACCGGGGAATAACCCCACAGCAACCTCATGGTCCACAGGCAGAATCCGGTCCTTGAAGCGGCAGGACAGAATCTCCGTGTCAGCGGACTTGACCGGCTCCGGCGTATCCGGTTTGTCCGGGGCGGTGGTTAGGGTTGCAGCCGTTGTTACCGGCGGTTCTTTGTCTGCTCCGCACCCGGTCAGAATCAGAATCACCAGCACCATCGCAAACATTTTCTTCATAAAACGCTTCCTTTCTCCTAATAAATCCGCTACATTATAGTATCATCCATTGAAAATGTCAACCACATCCCTTGTCCCTTGCAAAGCGGAGCATACTATGCTAAAATAACAGAAATGCATCCGAAAGGAGAACGGGACATGAAAAAGACGTTGATTGTAGTGGATATGCAGAACGATTTCATCAGCATGGCGCTGGGTACAGCGGAGGCGGTGGCAATCGTTCCGAAGGTACAGGAGAAAATCCGGCAGTATATCGAAAACGGCGATGCGGTCATCTTTACCCGTGACACCCATGGTGAAAACTATCTGGATACCCCCGAGGGGCGCAAGCTCCCTGTACCCCATTGCATCCACAATACTGCCGGCTGGCAGATTGCCGACGGGCTTTATGTGGAGGGCTGCAAAATCATCGACAAGCCCAACTTCGGCTGGCCCAACTGGAATGAGGAGCAACTAGAGCAGGTAGAGCTGGTGGGACTTTGCACCGATATCTGTGTGGTGTCCAATGCCCTGATTATTAAGGCCATGTTCCCCGATGCAGCGGTTAGCGTAGATGCCCGTTGCTGCGCCGGTGTGACCCCTGAAAGCCATCAGGCAGCGCTGACCACCATGAAAATGTGCCAGATTGACGTCATCGAATAACAGGAGGTAAGCATATGTTCAATGCAGAAAAGGTAAAGCAGCAGTGCGTAGAGTGGATTCGTAATTTTTTTGAGGAAAACGGCAAGGGCTGCAATGCGGTTGTTGGCATTTCCGGCGGTAAGGACAGCTCCATCGTCGCTGCCCTGTGCGTAGAAGCTCTGGGCAGGGATCGGGTCATTGGCGTGCTGATGCCGCAGGGTACCCAGCATGATATCGACATGGCGCAGCTTCTGGTGAATCATCTGGGAATCCGCCACTACGAAATCAACATCAAAGCCACGGTGGATGCCCTGCTGGGAAGTATGCCGGCAGAACTGGAGATGTCCAGCCAGTCCACCCAGAATCTGCCTCCCCGCATCCGGATGGCAACCCTGTACGCCGTATCTCAAAGCTGCAACGGCAGAGTGGCCAACACCTGCAACCTGTCTGAGGACTGGGTAGGTTACTCCACCCGCTACGGCGATGCGGCAGGCGATTTCTCCCCCATGTCCAACCTGACCGTCACCGAGGTCAAAGAAATCGGCTACGCGCTGGGACTGCCCCCTGTGCTGGTGGACAAGACCCCCATCGACGGACTGTGCGGCAAAACCGACGAAGAAAATCTGGGCTTCACCTACGCAGAGCTGGATGTGTATATTCGCACCGGCTATATCGCCGATCAGAGCAAGAAGGAACTGATTGACCGGAAACATAAAATGAATCTGTTCAAGCTGCAGCTGATGCCCAGCTTCATGCCGGAACTGGATTCCTGAAAGCGGAACGGATAAAAGAGGGACGAAACGTCCCTCTTTTTCGCTGTTATTTCAGCTTCAGACCGTCGCTGAAGGCATTTCCCACCCGCTCGCCAAGAACCAGATAGGTGTGATTCATGGAATCATAGGTGATAGGACGGAGTTTGGCAACATCCACCTTGCCGTTCTCCCCCAGAACCGACTCGTCAGCGGATACGTTGACGATTTTGCCCACCAGACGGCAGGTTTCCGGGTCATAGGAAATCAGCTGACATTCCAGAGCCATCGGCAGCTCGTCAATCAGCGGCGCGTCCACAAATCCGGATTTGGTGGCGTGGAAACCGGCCTTGGAAAACTTATCTGGCTCCTTGTTGCCAGAAACCAGACCCACATAGTCGCAGGCGGTGACATATTGCGCGGTTGCCATAGACACGGTAAACGCCCTTCTTGCCACCAGATTCTCCGCGGTTTTGTGACTGCTGTCCACGCAAATGGAAATCTCCGCTTCCTCGCTGATGCCGCCCCAGGCCGCATTCATGGCATTGGGCGTGCCGTCGGCGTTGTAGGTGCCGATGATATAAACCGGCATGGGATAACACATGGTCTTGGCGCCAAAATTTTTTCTCATGGTAATTCCTCCTTCGATGAATTTATTATATCGGAAAACTGCGGAAAAAGAAATACCGGAACCGGAAAAGTTTTGTTCCAATTTCAATCAAGCCTCAGCACAAATCCGCTGCGATGCTGTACAAAAAACAGGACTGCCTGTGCAGTCCTGTTTTATTGCAATTTCATCACGGGATCATCAAATTTACGTAGATGGGTGGAGCGCCACAGCAACCGTCCCATTTGGACAATGGAATCTCTGGTACCGCGGAGCCTTCCCCTGGGAACAAAATATGGATCGGACCGGTCACCGGTGTCGGGCTGCATATCCTCCAACGGTCCACGGTAGACCTCGAAAGGTGCCAAATCCTTCTCCAGAGCTTGAATCGACCGGTAGGATTTCCCCAGCACCGCAGAAGCAAAACTCAGGCAGGTGTATGCCCCCGGAATGGGCCAGCGAAGATGAAACATGGTCATCAGCGCGCCAAAATGATTATATAGCAGTCCATCGTCATGTTGACCGGCTCCGGAGAAAAACTCCTTCAGCCGTGCTGCCTTCTCATGGGAAATCTCCACGCGGAACACTCGAATAGGAATGGATTCCCCATCGCAAAGGAATCGTTCCGCAGGCTCGGCAATGAAGCCGGCATACAAAGGTGTATCAATGGAAATACGAGCGAAAGACACGATATCTGACAAATCTTTTTGCAAAGACATGGACACATGATTGTAGTAGCTGCCGGTGCAGGTACGAATCAACCTCGCCGCGCCGGTGGTAGTACGCGACAGGATAACGTACAGGTAAGCCATCACTGACCCTCCTTCCATCCCATATGTTACTCCATATTTCTATCGATGTCAAGTGCAGGAATCTGTTGACCATTCAGGCAAAAACAGGTATAATACAGGAAAGATGAAAGGAGGCAGCGCCATGACTTTTGAAACACTCCACACCCCTGAAGGGGAGCAACTCAGCGGCACGCCGTGGACTGTTTATCCCCGTCCACAACTGCGCAGAGAAAGTTATGTCAACCTCAACGGTCTATGGGACTTTGCCGTTTGCAAGGGCGGCTACGACCGGAAAATCCTTGTCCCCTTCTGTCCCGAGAGTTCTCTGTCGGGTATCGGCGCGCATTTTCACGAAAACTGCGCCCTGCGCTACCGCCGGCGCTTCCCCGCTCCGGAAGGCACCGGTCGGGTTCTGCTTCACATCGGTGCGGCAGACCAGCATCTGACCTGCCGGATCAACGGCATGCAGGTTGGTACCCATTCCGGTGGCTACGAAGCCATGACCTTTGACATCACGGATGCGCTGCAACCGAACAATGAAATCGTTATCCTCTGCCGGGACAATTTACGGGACCGGACCATGCCCTACGGCAAGCAGACCCTGAAACGGGGCGGAATGTGGTACACGCCGGTGTCCGGCATCTGGCAGACCGTGTGGCTGGAGCGAGTGCCGGAGAACTATATCCGCAAGCTGAACATTGAAAACCGGGGGGCATCGATAACCATTTCCACAGAACCGCCCATGGATGGTACTGTCATGGTTTCAGGGCTGGGCGAATTCCCTCTCACCGGCGGAAAAGCAACCATCACACCGGAAAATCCTCGTTTCTGGAGTCCGGAGGACCCCTATTTGTACGAGTTTTCCCTGACCGCCGGAGAGGATAGAGTTGAAAGCTATTTCGCTCTGCGGACGCTGGAAATCAAGGAAGTAAGTGGCTGTCAGCGGCTGTGCCTGAACGGAAAGCCCTACTTTTTCCACGGACTGCTGGATCAGGGCTACTGGTCCGACGGACTGTTTACCCCCGCTTCGCCGGAATGTTATGTAAACGACATCCTTGCCATGAAAAATCTGGGGTTCAATACCCTGCGCAAGCACATCAAGGTAGAGCCGGAAGAATTCTACTACCAGTGCGACCGGCTGGGTATGGTGGTATTCCAGGACATGGTCAACAATGGCGACTACGATTTTCTCCGCGATACCGCCTTGCCCACGGTGGGCGTGCAGACCCTCAACGACCGCAATATGCACGCCGACCCTGCCACCCGCTCGCAGTTTCTGCGGGGCATGGAAGCCACAGTGAATCAGCTGCGCAACCACCCCTGTATCCTGTACTGGACGATTTTCAACGAGGGCTGGGGACAGTTTGACAGCGACAACGTTTACCATCACCTGAAGGCCATGGACGACACCCGTTGGATTGATTCCACCTCCGGCTGGTTCCGCCGGAAGGAGACGGACGTGGACAGCCGCCATGTCTATTTCAAGCCCATCCGGCTGAAGGCAGGACAAAAGCCGCTGGTGCTGTCGGAATTCGGTGGCTATTCCTGCAAGGTGGCCGGTCACGCCTTCAACACCGAAAAGACCTACGGCTACGGAAAATTCGAAGATTTGGACAGCTATGCCGCAGCGGTGGAAAAACTGTATTGGGAACAGGTCATCCCTGCCGCGAAGCAGGGACTGTGCGCCGCCATCTACACGCAGGTGTCCGATGTAGAGGACGAAACCAATGGTTTGCTGACCTACGACCGAAAAGTGCAAAAACTGACACCGGAGCAAATGCTCCCCCTCGCCCACGCCCTCCAAAAGGCAGTGGAGCAGGCATAAATACTATTTTCCAAACTCAACAGACGCGTCCATTGCGCTTTTCAGGTGCAATGGACGTTCTGTTACAGGATGAACAAATTCCAGACTTTTAGTGCATAAAAGCTGATGTTTCAATCCGTTTTCCAAAGAAATCTTCAAGGATTCCTCAGAATTATACTGGGGATCTCCCAGAATGGGAAAGCCCGCATGGACGCAATGGAGTCGCAGCTGATGGGTTCTGCCGGTGACGGGATGAAGCTCCAGTTTACATAACTCCCCTCGTTCCAGCACCCGATATTCCGTCACCGAAGGCTTTCCCTCCGGCGAGATATACCGCAGCAGACTGGGCAGCTCACGGCGGGCAATGGGCGCATCGATTCGACCGCTATCCGTGACCGGTCCGCCAAGCACCAGCGCATGATAGGTCTTACGGATCTGCGTCCCCTGCAGCAACGTGTGGATATGGGAGTTTTTCGCCACCAGCACAATACCGTAGGTATCCCGATCCAGCCGGGTCACCGGATGAAAGGCGCTGGTCTGTCCGGTTTTGCGGTAGTGCCCCAGCACCAGATTCGCCAGCGTGCCGCTATTCTGGGAACGGGAGGGGTGAATCAGTATTCCGGCAGGCTTGTCCACCACCAGAATGTGGTCATCCTCATAAAGAATGTCCAGTCTCCCCTCCTCCGGCAGATAATCCGGCAACGGCTCATCCAGCCGGACGGTGATGGTATCGCCGGTCTTAACTGGATAATCCGTATGCTCCGGCTTTCCGTTGACCCGAATGGCATCGCCCCATTTGAGCCGGTTCATCAGTCCGGTGGACATTTTCAATTCCCCCAGCAGGAAGGACGACAGCCGTCCGTCCCGATTGGCAACGGTTTTCAATTCCACGGACCTCACCTCCATAAAAAACCTTGCGTAAGCAATACTCCAATGGTATACTTTGACTATCTAATTGTCAAGAAAGGGCTTGGTTTTATGGCACTGATTCAGGTAAATTTCTTCTCCTCCGCGCTGAAACGCACCGTTCCCATTCAGGTAATCCTCCCTGTGGACAAAGACTTCGGTCAGATTTCCGACGACACACCGCCCAATCCCTTTAAGACATTGTACCTGCTCCACGGGTTGCTGGGCAACTACACCGACTGGGTCACCAACACCCGGATTCTGCAATGGGCCGAGGCTCGAAATCTGGCGGTGGTCATGCCCTCCGGCGACAATTCCTTCTATATCGATCAACCCACGCCCAACAACGATTACGGCGATTTCATCGGTCGTGAACTGGTGCAAATCACCCGAAAAATGTTCCCCCTGTCCCGCAAACGGGAGGATACCTTCATCGGCGGACTGTCCATGGGCGGTTTTGGTGCCCTGCGCAACGGTCTTGTCTACGCCGAAACATTCAGCTGTATCGCAACGCTGTCCTGCGCCGCTCACATTTTCGAGGTGCCTTTTGATTATCCTGACCGCTGCCTGATGGATGAGGACAGGGTTTTCGGTGACCTTCCAGAGGCCAGCCGGACCAACAAGAATCCCCGTGTTGCGCTGGAGCAGCTGATGCAGCGCAATGGACCCGTTCCGAAAATCTATATGTCCTGCGGACTGCAGGACCGTCTGCTGATTCCCAACCGTCTCCTGCGGGATTATTTACTGGAAAGCGGCATAGACCTGACCTATCAGGAAACGGACGGAAAACACAACTGGAACTTCTGGAACGAACAGCTGCAAAAGGTTCTGCAGTGGTTACCGCTGGACGATGCCTGCGAGGGCCTCAACAGCGGAAACGTATCCGCCCACTGAAGTGAATCGCAAAATAATCAATCCCCTTCCCTCTGATTTCGGCATAACAAAAATCCCTGCCTTTCGACAGGGATTTTTTATGAATCATTAGTTCAGAGCAGCCTTAGCCTTCTCAACGATGGCGGCGAAAGCGCCGGCATCCTGAATGGCCATCTCGGACAGGCTCTTGCGGTTCAGCTCGATGCCAGCCTTCTTGATACCGTTCATGAAGGTGGAGTAGTTCATGCCGTAGGGAGCGACAGCAGCGCTGATACGGGTGATCCACAGGCGGCGGAAATCACGCTTCTTCAGCTTACGGCCGGTGAAAGCGTAGTTACCGGACTTCATGACCTGCTGCTTGGCCATCTTAAAGTGCTTGGACTTGGAACCCCAGTAGCCCTTGGCCAGCTTCAGGGTAGCATTTCTTCTCTTGCGCGTCATCATTGCGCCTTTAACTCTTGCCATTTCTGTATCCTCCTATTCTGCCTTATTTGTAAGGAATCATCTTCTTGATGGCATCCACATTGGTGACATCAGCATAAGCGGTGGAACGCAGATGGCGGGTCCGCTTGGTGGTCTTCTTGGTGAGGATGTGGCTCTTGTAAGCGTGGGCTCTCTTGACCTTACCAGTCTTGGTCAGGTTGAATCTCTTCTTTGCACCGCTATGGGTCTTAAGCTTGGGCATAGTAGGTTCTCCTTCCGTATCTTTAGTGTGGTTTTACTTGCTATTCTTGGGTGTTAAAAACATCGCCATAAAGCGACCTTCCAGCTTGGGATTCTTCTCCATGTTGGCAATCTCAGAGCAAGCCTCGGCGAAATCCATCAGCAGCTTCTCGCCAAGGTTGGTGTGTGCCATCTCACGACCGCGGAAGCGGACGCTGACCTTGACACGGTTGCCGTCGCCCAGAAACTTCAGGGCGGCCTTAACCTTGGTATTGAAGTCGTTGGTGTCAATGCTGGGACTCATGCGAATCTCCTTGATTTCCACCACCCGCTGATTCTTCTTGGCCTCCTTCTCCCGCTTCTTCTGGTCGAAGCAGAACTTGGAGTAGTCCATAATCTTGCAGACAGGGGGGACTGCATTGGGAGAAATCTTCACCAAATCCAGGCCCTGCTCGTCGGCCAAATCGTTGGCCTCGGCGGCAGACATGATACCCAGCTGGGCACCGTCGGCACCAATCAGGCGAATCTCCTTGTCACGAATTTCATCGTTGAGCTGATGATCTAACTTAGCGATGGTAAGCACCTCCATAACAACAAAAAACGGATGCCAAAGCATCCGCATACTCACACAAATTCCCCATGAGGAACGGTGGAATATTAACCGTGTCGCTGGTGCTGACGGTGAGGCGGATGTTCAGCCTTCTTCATTACCTGCACATGTTAGCACATCCTGACACATTTGTCAAGCATTATTTTTTGCGCAGAAAATAATAATTTACTAAAAAACAGGAGGGGCGATGCCCCTCCCGATTTACTGAATGGGTTTGATTTTCTTGCGATAAATACGGATGAACAGGAAAACCGTAGTCGCAAGGCTCATAAATTCGGCGATAGGAAACGCCCACCAGACCATGTTCACGTTGCCGCTCAGACTCAGCAGGTACGCCGCCGGCAACAGTACAAGCATCTGCCGGCACAGCGACACGATGGTGGAATATATGCCATTGCCCAGCGCCTGAAAACTGGCGCCCAATGCGATACACACTGCCGCAAAGGGGAAACACAGGCTGATAATCCGCAACGCACTGGAGCCCAGAGTCAGGAAAGTCTCCGACTTATCGAAGATGCCCAGCAGCACCTCCGGAATCAACTGGAACGCCGCCACGCCCAAAAGCATGAAGGCAAGGGCGCTGACACAGGCAATTTTCAGTGTCCTTGTAATTCGCTCCGCCTTTCGCGCGCCATAATTGTAGGCAACAATGGAAATGGTGGCATTGTTCAGTCCAAACAATGGCATAAAGAAAAAGCTCTGAAGCTTGAAATAGATGCCGAATACATTGATGGGGACCTCACCATACTGAGTGAATCCGGCAAGAATTTTGTTGATGCCGATATTCATGATAGAACCGATGCTGGTCATGATGATGGAGGGGATACCCACAATCAGGATGGGAGCGATGATGTCCTTACGGGGTTTCAGGCAGCTCAGGGAGAACCGGACATCGGGGTTGAATTTAATATTGAAGAACAGGGCCAGCAGAGCGGCAATCCATTGTCCGATGACGGTAGCGATGGCGGCACCGGCAATGCCCCATTCCGGAAAGGGTCCCAAGCCAAAAATCAGGCAAGGATCGAGAATGATGTTGATGACCGCGCCGGTGGTCTGGGTAATCATGGAATAGAAGGTGCGACCGGATGCCTGCAACAGTCGCTCACACAGCACCTCGATGAAAATGCCCAAAGATGCCAGACAGCAGATGGAAATATATTGCGTGCCGAAGTCCACCGTCAGTTCCTTGTCGGACATCAGGGTAAAATAGCTTTTTGAGCCGAAGGCGCCGAACAGCATAAACACCGCCGTAGCAATCACAGCCAGCACGATACCGTTGCCGGCAGTACGGTTGGCACGGTCCTGATTGCCCTCCCCCAGAGATTTACTCAGCAGGGCGTTGACACCCACACCAATACCGGCAGCGGTGCCAATCAGGATATTCTGCACCGCAAATGCCAGCGACATGGCGGCAATGGCGCTTTCCTTGATGACTTCATCGTCGGAAATACGGGAAACAAAGTAGCTGTCCACCACATTGTACAGCGCCTGCACCACCATGGCGATAATCATGGGAAGCGCCATATTCAGCAGCAGTTTACCAACGGGCATAACGCCCATTTTGTTTTCACCGGGTTGTAATCGCTTTGACATAGAATTTCCTTTCGTTCATTTATTCATATTCTGTTCTATACTACTTTATCCGGCAGAAATATGCAAGCAGCAAAATAAAACATCGTTTAGCGGTGTAAAATCGCATCGCAACAAACAATTATTTACTATTCGGTTTCACTTTGCTTTTTGTTTTCCGAAAAAAAGAGACTGTCAGGCAGAGGATGGCCACTGCAGCAGATAGTAGAAAAAAGGCGGCGATAATGCGGAAATACTCCACCGTCATATCCACGGTCTGGTTTGATGCGCCAAACAGGCGCATCAAAGGCTCAGATAGGATGCGGCGCCGTCACCAATGCACCACGCAAAGGCGTTGGCAATGCAGATTACCGGAAAGGATACGCCGGTGGCGGCATTGCCCAGATAGCCCAGCTCGATGTTTCCGATAAATATCTGGTCGACGATGTTGTACAAGGCGCTAATCAGCAGACCCATGACGCAGGGAATGGAGAATTTCAGCAGCAGCTTTGACATTTTCTCTTCGCCCAGCATTTTGATTCCCTGATTGTTCATGATACCTCCCGATTCCGGACGTAAAAACACCGTAACAGTTGCCTGCGCCCCATGGACTTATAGCAAAACTATTACGGTAGTTTGTAGAAACGTTCATCCAATCATGAACATATATAAGCTATTTATTACATTCCGTGAGAGTATAGCACACCGGATGCAAGAAATCAAGCTAAATTTCCGTAAATTCGTAAATATAGCAGACGGTGCTTTGGAAGGTGTAGATGATACGTCCGTCGGGGAGGATTTCCTTGACGAACTTATCAAAGTCCTTGCCGTGCTTCATCCGCACGAAGTCATCGGTGTTTGCCAGCTCCGCCTCTTCAAAGAAGGTCTGGGGATAGGCAGCACCGGAGCAACCGTTCAGGTATTTCGCAACAATTTCATACATCTTCATGACACATCCTCCTTCCTTTGGCAATATTATATCAAATCCTGCTGAAATGTCAAATAACGCCGTATGAATTGGTTATCCATAAATACATTTATCACTGATACCGGTTCCACCGGAGGGCATGACCGTCCACTACACACGGTGATTTCGCTGTTTCTTACAAAACCGCACAGTTTTTTCTCCCTGCTAACCTTATTTTTATGCAAAAAGACAACAGAATTCCTTGACATAGGTTGTTCCTTTGTCTATAATGAATAACACCTATCAATATACCACGGAGGAAAAACAATGACAACCGTACTACGTCGAATCCTCAGTCTGACACTGGCGCTTTGCCTGTGTCTGGCCATGCTGCCTGCCGTAGCACCGCGCGTCAAAGCATTGACGCCTACCTATACTGTATCCTCTGCGTACGCATCCAGTTCTTACTATGATGCCTTGTGCGATGTGACCCTGACCGGCAATCAGCGTGACGATATCATCAACGTTGCGCTGTCACAGGTGGGCTACCGGGAAGGCAGCTACACAGGTGACTACAGCGGTGCCTATGACGCCAGCTACAACAACTACACCGAATACAATTACTGGTATCATAACCATGTCAGCAGCGGTATGCCCGTCGGCGGCAGCTATGCCCACTGGTGCGCCACCTTCGTTTCCTGGTGCGCCGAGCAGGCAAACGTCCCCTCCTCCATTCTGAAGCGATCCACTGCCGCCGGACACAGCTACAGTTATTTCAACCTGAATTTCTACTCCGGTTCTTCCACGCTGGCCTCCAGCAGCGATAACGATTCCTACTTCAAGGGCTACAACTACACCCCCAAGAAGGGCGATTTGTTCTACACCAGAAGTTGGTCCCATGTGGGATTGGTGGTTTCCGTTAACGGTTCCTATGTGACCACCGTCGAAGGCAATACCAACAACGACGGCAGTGCCGACGGTTTCGGCGTATACGTCCGCAGCAGAGCCATTTCCAGCCTGTACTTCGGCGTACCGGAATACCAGGACGCTGTACATACCTGCGACAGAAACGGCGGCGTTACCTACGAATCCAGCCATCCCCATTACGCAAGCTACGAATGCAGTGTGTGCGGAGAAATCACCACAGACACCTCCGTCACCAACGTCAGCAGCAGCTGCGTCACCTGCCAGCAGCCGGAAAAACCCGCTTTGCTGAGCCTGAACACCAACTACGGCGACGGCGAGGCCATCTTCTTCGAATGGAACGCCACCGACCGGACCACTCACTACAATCTGATTCTGGAAACCGCCAATGCCCAGGGTGCGTGGGAGCTGTACGAGCAGATTCCCTACGCCGCCAGCGGTATGTCCAAGGTATTGCCGCTGGGTCAGTATCGTTGCAAGCTCCAGTCCTGCAACAGCGATTGCCAGACAGAGGACGGCTCGGACTATCTCCACACCGACGGCGATTACAGCTACTTCACCGTATCCACAACCTACTACACCATCACCTTTGACGGCAACGGCGGTTTCAGTCCCATTGCCAGCCGGACAGTTTTGATTGGCCAGCCGGTGGGCGAGCTACACATTCCCCAGAGATACGGCTATGAGTTTGTCGGCTGGTATCTCAATGCAGAGGGCACCGGCAATCCGGTTTCATCCACCTCCACCTTTGATACGGATATCACCGTCTATGCCCGATGGGACAACGCGGTGGTTACCCCTACCCTGACCCTGAGCTACCCCACGCTGTCCTTCCGTGACGAAATTCAATATAATATCTACTTTACCGCCGATAACATTACCAGCGTTGAGGAAATGGGTCTGGCACTTTACGCCTACCGCAACACCAGCGGCACCATTGCCAATGCCATCGAAACCGTTCCGGGCTATGTTGCCAATGCCAACGGCAGTTACACCGTCCGTTCCAACGGCATCCCTGCCAGACAGCTGGGCGACACGGTATACTTCAAGGTCTACGCCAAGCTGACCGACGGCAGCTATGTCTACTCCGGCATCGCCGGTTACCATGCTGTCGCCTATGCCAATTCTGTTCTCAACAACAGCAGCTCCTCCGCCAAAGCAAAATCGCTGGTGGTAGCCATGCTGAATTACGGTGCGGCTGCCCAGACCTATTTCAACTACAAAACCGGTTCTCTGATGAACGTAAACCTGACTGCCGAGCAGAAGGCTCTGGTACAGGATTACGATTCTTCCATGGTTCAGGAAGTGGTGAACGCATCCGCCTCCAAAGCAGCCGCGTTCGTTTCCAACGGCGGTTACAGCAAAATCAACCCCGCTGTCAGCTTTGAGGGTGCCTTCTCCATCAACTACTACTTCACCCCCAAGTATACGCCTTCCGACGGCATCACCTTCTACTACTGGACTGCCGATGCTTACAGCAAAGCCGGCAGACTGACAACCTCCAACGCCAGCGGTTCTGTAAATATGACCTCGACCAACGGCATCTACAGCGCTACTGTGGAAGGCATCGCCGCCAGACAGATTGATGAAACCATTTACATCGCCGCAATCTACACCTCCGGCGGCACCGTCTACACCACCAATGTTATCGCTTACAGTCTAGGGGCGTACTGCAAGACCATCGCCGCCAACGGAACCCCTCTCGGTGGTGCCACCGCGGCCTACGGTTACTACGCAAAGGCCTACTTCGCAAGCTAATCCTACAAAAACGCCACGGGGGTAACCCGTGGCGTTTTCTATAATCAGTTGGCAGTACAGATTTGTGCTAATTTCAAAACGTTAATCTATATGATGAAATAGCGGCAAAAAGAGGACAGAATAATGCCACTTTCTCCGAAGCTTTTTAACAAAAGTGAACCAAAGGATTAGAAGCCCTCAAAAATACTGACGAGTTGCTTTTCATATTCCAGCACATCCTGGTATACACCAGCATTATAAATGTCCAAAATAATGTTTACATAATTGCTATTGCTAATGGAACTATATTTTTGCACATACTCAAGTCGCTTTATTATTTGGGAAAGTAGGGCTTTCGCCTCCTTGATATCGTTGGAATTACCACACTGGTTATAGGCCTCTCTGAAGCTGTTGATGGCCAGCCCGGTAGTAACCAGCATGTTGCTGGTATTGTTTCTGCCTTTTGTGTGGTTGCCCGCTTTATAATTTTTTAGCGCATCATTCATATAATCAAGAGCGGTGGATATATATTTACTTCCGGTGGAAGCTGCATCAATAATTGTAGCTGCGCTTAATTTTGGGCTGGATTCGGTATAAGTGTCACCGCAATCTGAGCAGGTGTATTCTGTTTTACCCTTTTGGGTGTAAGTGGGATTCTGGATGACATTGCTTGTATAGCTATGCTTGTTAGTCGCGGGGATTGTTTTTGTGTAACTATCATCACAGACGGAACAAGTGAACGTTTTCACACCTTCAACTGTGCAAGTTGCGGCGGTAGTAACTTTCGATTTATACTTATGCGAAGCCACAGGAATGGTTTCTGTGATTTCTGTTTTGCCGCATACCGTGCAAGTAGCAGCCTTTTCACCTACTTCAATACAAGTGGCCTTTTTCGTAACAGTTGCCTTACCGAAACTATGCGCAAGCATAGCAATTTCCTCAGTATAGCTGTCACCGCACTGGGAACAGGTGAAGGTCTTAGTACCGACTTGAGTACAACTTGCCTCTGTGGTGATTTCTTCGGTGTAGATATGCTCGCAGGGTTTCTGGCAAGCAGACAACGCAAATAGCAGACACAACGCCAAAATCGCATAAATGGTCTTTTTCATGGTTATCGTCCTTTCTGTATTTTGGAGGATATAATCTTTTCCGATTTATTCCACCTCTAGTTGTAGTGTATCACAACTTGCGGTTGTTTGCAATAACTAAATTTAAGTGTTTCACATAACGCACAATGGTTGTTAACATATACGCAGGAGGTTGTGTGCTATGCTTGAAAACCTGAAAAAGCTTCGTGAAGAAGCAGGAATTCCCCAGAAACAGCTTGCGGATTTTATCGGCGTCAGCCAGCAATCTATAAACAAATATGAGAATCACAACATCGAGCCAGACATCGAAACGCTGATTCAAATTGCTGATTATTTCAACACCTCTGTGGATTACTTGATTGGGCATACGGATTTGCGCCGTAAGATTGAAGTGACCCATCCCTACGAGTTGAACCACGACGAATGTCGTATTATTGACGGATACCGAAAACTATCGGAAACGCAAAAGAAGTGTATCAGTATGATTATAGATAGCTATGACATATAAATCGCCTCCCCTTTCTTCCAAAAAAGGGAGGCGTATATTTTTTGACGGTCATGCTGCATTATGGGCGGCAAAGTGATGAGCGGATGTCCTCTTCCTTTATTCACGTCGAAGCTTTTGCAGTAAAAAGCACAGCAGATACAAAGCAGCCAGACCCGCAAGAACTCCGCAGGTATCGATTCCCACATCCACAATACTGCTGTAACGTCCCGGGATAAAAACCTGAATGGTTTCATCAATGGCCGCAGCCACGATTCCACCCGCCAGCGGCAGTATCAGCGCAAGTTTTTTTCTCTGCATCAGCATGCCAAACAGCCATCCCAAACAAAGCCCCAGCGCTGCAAACTCTGAAAAATGCCCCAGCTTTCGTAAAATCAGATGACCATATTGGGAATCCGGGGACAAAAATGGCAGAATTCTCCCTATCAATTCCCCTACCCAGCCGCTGAGCTCGCCGGAGGTTTCGCCATTCAGGCAGGAATTACCCCAAATCAGCGTCAGCAGCAAAGCAATCAGTATTGCGCACAGCACAAGGCGAGGGGTGGTTTTCTTCATAACGGCTACCTCCAAAACAGAATATTTCGATTATAGCCACCCTGAAGATAGCTGTCAAGCCGCTGTTGCGTTTCCGAAAAAATCATGCTATAATATGTGGAAAAGATGGGAAAAGGAGGCTGGCTATGGAACGGACAGATGCCATTTATCGCCAGTTTGTCGCCATACTGGAGGAAGAACTTCGCCCTGCCATGGGCTGCACAGAGCCAATCGCACTGGCCTACGCCGGTGCCAGAGCCGCACAGCTTCTGGGGACTCTGCCGGAACGGATTGAGGTGGAGGTCAGCGGCAATATCATCAAGAACGTCAAAAGTGTGGTCGTACCCAATACCGGCGGTCTGCGCGGCATTGCCGCCGCTGTCTGCGCCGGCGTGGCGGCAGGCAAGGCAGAGAAGGAGCTGGAGGTCATCAGCAACGTCAGCGACGAGGAGCGCATCCGGCTGCGCCGGTTCATGAGCGACGTTGTGGTGGATATCCGACCCTCAACCGCAGAGCTGGTTTTCGACATCCACCTGATTCTCCACAAGGGCGGCGACACCGCTGAGGTGCGGATTGTAAACCATCACACCAATCTGGTCTATCTGCGGAAAAACGAGCAGGTTTTGCTGGATCTGCCGGTGGAGGAATCCTCCGAGGACAACCTGACGGACAAGTCCTGCCTGAGCATCCAACGCATCGTAGAGTTCGCCGACACATTGGATGTGGAGGACGTACGTCACTGCGTGGGACGGCAGATTGAATACAACATGGCCATCGCCGAAGCCGGACTGGCAGGCGACTGGGGCGCCAACATCGGATCGGTTATCCTGCGTCAGCAGGGAAAATCTCTGGAAAAGCGGGCCTGCGCCTATGCTGCCGCCGGCTCCGACGCTCGTATGAGCGGCTGTGAAAAGCCGGTGATTATTCTCTCCGGTTCCGGCAATCAGGGCATTACCGCCTGTGTTCCGGTCGTGGTGGTGGCGCGGGACATGAACGCCTCCGAAGAAGCGCTGATTCGTGCCGTGGTGGTCAGCGATCTGGTAACCATCCATCAAAAGACCGGTATTGGCAGGCTATCCGCCTACTGCGGCGCTATCAGCGCCGGTTGCGGTGCCGGCGCAGGCATCGCCTATCTGCGGGGCGGTCGGGAACACGCCGTTGCGCACACCGTGGTCAATGGCATCGCCATTCTCTCCGGCACCATCTGTGACGGTGCCAAGCCCTCCTGTGCTGCCAAAATTGCCGCCGCGGTAGATGCCGGCATTCTGGGTTACGATATGTATCTGGAAAACCAGCAGTTTTACGGTGGTGACGGTATCGTCACCAAAGGTGTGGACCGTACTGTTACCAACGTAGGACGCCTTGCCCGTGAGGGTATGCGGGAAACCGACCGCACCATTCTGGAAATCATGCTCAGCGACGGCTGCTGATTGTTACACATAAACGCAATAAAGGGGATGCGGCAATTGCCGCAGCCCCTTTTGTTGTAAATCAGCACAGTTTCGCGCCGGCAGGAATGGCATCGTCTACCATAATCAGGTTCAGCTTCTCCTCGCCCGCCTCGGTGTGGACGGCGGACAGCAGCATACCGCAGCTCTCCCGACCCATCATCTTGCGGGGGGGCAGATTCACGATGGCCACCAGTGTCTTGCCAATCAGTTCCTCCGGCTTGTAATACTTTGCAATGCCGGAGAGAATCTGTCGGTCGGTGCCGGTGCCGTCATCCAGCGTGAACTGGAGCAGCTTGTCGGACTTCTTCACATTCTGGCAGTCCTTGACCTTCACCGCGCGGAAGTCGCTCTTGCAGAAGGTGTCGAAATCCACATTCTCCTGAGAATAAGGCTCAATCTCCAGAGTGGGCTTGGCAGGCTTGCTCAGTTCCTCCAGGGCAGCCAGTTCCTTCTCGATGTCGATTCTGGGGAACAGGGGCGCACCCACCGTGGTGTTCCACACGGCGTTTTCGTCAGCGCAGTAGCACAGAGCATCAAAGTTGCGCTTATCCTCCGCCACGTTCAGCTGATCCAGAATCGCCTTAGAGGTGTCGGGCATCATAGGCGTGACCAGAATGGCGGCGATACGAATACACTCGCACAGATTCTTCATCACCGTGAGCAGACGTGCCTTGGTCTCCTCGCTCTTTGCCAGAATCCAAGGGGTGGTTTCGTCGATATACTTGTTGGCGCGGTCCAGCAGGCGGAACACCTCGTTCAGCGCAACGGAGAACTGG
Organism: Faecousia sp.; assembly: GCA_045531675.1. Classification (GTDB taxonomy): domain Bacteria; phylum Bacillota; class Clostridia; order Oscillospirales; family Oscillospiraceae; genus Faecousia. The sequence goes on along the minus strand of JAZSEN010000098.1, from coordinate 7,026 downwards.
AAGCGCTCCATCTGCTTTTCATAATTGGCAACCACATCCGCAGCCAGAGCCTTCAGTTCTCCATCCAGCTCAGCAGCCTCGCCGCCGTTACCCAGCACACTGTCAAAATACTTCTGATTCATTGCAACGGTACGGGAAACCAGATTACCCAGCGTGTTTGCCAAATCGGTGTTGATGGTGGAAATCAGCAGCTCGTTGGTGAAGTTGCCGTCGGAACCGAAGGGGAAGGTCCGCAGCAGGAAGAACCGCAGAGCATCCACACCGAAGCGCTGGGACAGGATATAGGGGTCCACCACATTACCGCGGGACTTGGACATTTTCTCACCGTTGAAGTTCAGCCAGCCGTGACCGTAGACCTTCTTGGGCAGGGGTAGGTCCAGACTCATCAGCATGGCAGGCCAGATGATGGAATGGAACCGGACAATTTCCTTGCCCACGAAATGCACGTCGGCAGGCCAGAACTCATCAACGTCGTTGTACTTGTCATTCTCGAAGCCCAGTGCGGTCATGTAGTTGAACAGGGCATCAATCCAGACGTAGACCACATGGCCCTCGTCGAAGTCCACGGGCACGCCCCAGGTAAAGCTGGTACGGCTGACGCACAGATCCTCCAGACCGGGCTTGATGAAGTTGTTGACCATCTCATTGACACGGCTGCGAGGCTCCAGAAAATCGGTGTTCTCCAACAAATCCTGAATCCGGTCGGCGTACTTGCTCAGGCGGAAGAAGTAGGCCTCTTCCTCCGCATCCTGCACCTCACGACCACAGTCGGGGCATTTGCCGTCCACCAGCTGGCTCTCGGTCCAGAAGCTCTCGCAGGGCTTGCAGTACTTACCGGTGTACTTACCCTTATAAATATCGCCGTTTTCATACATCCGCTTAAAAATCTTCTGGATGGCGGCGACGTGGTAATCGTCAGAGGTGCGGATGAAGCGGTCGTAGCTGATGTTCATCAGCTTCCACAGGTCCAGCACACCCTTCTCGCCCAGCACGATGTTATCCACAAACTGCTGAGGGGTAATGCCGGCTTCCTTTGCCTTGTCCTCGATTTTCTGACCGTGCTCGTCGGTGCCGGTGAGGAACTTGACGTTGTAGCCCTGCAGACGCTTGTAGCGGGCCATGGTGTCCGTAGCAACGGTGCAGTAGGCGTGGCCGATATGCAGATTCGCCGAGGGATAGTAGATGGGGGTGGTGATATAGTAGTTTCCTTTACACATAAAACATCCTCCTGATAATGAAAAATCGCCCTTGGAAAAGCCAAGGGCGACAAAATTGACGCGGTACCACCTTGATTCGCAGAATGCTCTGCCTCAATGACGCTGTAACGGGCGTGCCCGTGGATGCCTACTTATCGACACCCCTGCTCCAAGACCATGTTCCGCCGTCTTGACCGTGCCCCTTCCCACCAAAACAGGGCTCTCTGACCGGCTATCCCGACGTACTCTTCTCTTCCTTGCATTTGCCATATACGATATCAGTATACCCCGTAAGCCAATCCCTTGTCAACAACAAAATCAAATTTGAAGGTATTTTTTACCGCCGCAACCACCGGTTGACAGATATTCCACCCACAGGATGGTTGCAGGATTTCTCAAATAGCCGTATACTTAGAACAAATGCAGCACATTGTTCCAAATGATTGTTTAGCGAACAGACCATATACGAAAGGAAAGAATACAACCATGAGTGAGACTTTAGGACAGCGCATCGCGCAACGCAGAAGAATGTTGAGCTTGTCACAGGAGAGCTTTGGCGAGAAAATGGGCGTATCCCGTCAGGCCATTTCAAAATGGGAATCTGACGCCGCCACTCCCGAGGTAGACAGACTGATTGATATGAGCAAGCTGTTTGATGTCAGTGTCGGCTGGCTTTTGGGGACTGAACCTGACCAGAACGATACGGATTCCGAAGCCGCTGAAATTCCCCTTGTATTCCTTCCGCCGGAGCCTGTCTCTCCCCCGCCGGAGCGGACCTCCCCGATGGAACCGGAGCCGGAACACCCCCGCAATCCCTTTGTCTGGCTTTTGCCGATTTGCACCATTATGATGGCAATCAGTCTGGTGCTGTCTATCTCTGCATTTTACCGGTCCGGACAGCAAACGGCTTCCTCCGCCGCTTCGTCCCAATCCAACGAAGAGCTGTTGAATCAGATTTCCGTTCTGCAGGAATCTGTGACGTACTGGGAGAAACGCAGTGAGCATATTTTCCAGATTTTTATGGAAAACAAGGCGCAGATTGACACCAACGCCACCGACCTTAAGAATTTGGAAAACTATGTCTATTCCTTACCCACCGCATCCGGTCTTGTCTGCGGTCAAACAAAATATGAACAGTTTCAATCCTGGAACCTCACCGGTTCGATGTTCTCGCACGATTCCATGGTAACCATGGTTTTCTCCTGCACACTTAACAACAATATAAATAATATATTCAACATTGATTTGAACGTATTTCTGAATGATACACCGGTTTCTGTCCAGAAAAGCTACACTATTTCCGGGGCGACCCATACCATCGCATTTGAACTGGAGCCGGCAAACGGCTACCGTTATGAGGTAGAAATCCATTATTCCAACGGCACCAGCGAACGTTTCGAGCTGACTGGTCATAATATGTCAAATCTTATTGACAAAACAATGCCGGAAATTCAGGTCACACACACCGACCGAATCTCTCCCGCTCAAATTACGAACATTCTGGCAACCTACGAAAACATTACGTTGAGCCGCCCCATCCTGATACCGGTAAACTATGGCTGGGACTGGATGGATTTGAAACTGATTCATTACAAAAACGGTGAACCTGTGCTGGAATATGATTTGTCCCCGCTGATGAATCAGCTTTACCATAAGGGAGACAGTTTTTCCTTCTCTCTGGACGGTAAGAAATTTCCGGTTCAGAACTCCGTTGAAGGAGATGTTCACGAAATCCGGCTGGAAGGCACATCGCAAATCCGCTCCATTTCCAACCTGCAACCGCTGAATCATTCATTCTCGATTCTGCTGGAGCAGTGGAAGCATGCCGACGGAATGTTGCATCTGATAGAACAGCCATAAGGAAAATACTCAAAGCTCCGGTGCCCCACCGGAGCTTTTCATTAGATTATTTGATACCGAATTACCTATTTTCCGCCACCCATTCTCCCCTGTTCTGTGGGGAATGGGTGGCTTTTCGGAAATCAATTCCGCATTTTTCACAAATTTAACAGTTCCTCTTTTGAATTTTCGTTAATTTTCTGAAAAGTTGTAAAAATCCAATTTTTTTGATTGATTTTATGGAAGCTTTGGCATACAATAGGTGGGCAAGCGGACACGGAAGGTATGAGGTGATGGTGATGCTGAATATTGTACTGGTGGAACCTGAAATCCCCCAGAACTGCGGCAACATCGCCCGCACCTGCGCTGCCACCGGAAGTGTGCTGCATCTGGTCAAGCCTCTTGGCTTCGACATCTCGGAAAAGGCGGTCCGAAGGGCCGGACTGGACTACTGGCATCTTGTGGATGTACGGGTCTACGAAAACCTGGACGATTTCTTCGCCAGAAACGAGATTCCCCAGATGTGGTGCCTGTCCACCAAAGCCCCCCGAGCCTACACCGACGCGGATTATCAGGACGGCTGCTACCTGCTGTTCGGCAAGGAGACCAAAGGTCTGCCCGAATCGCTTCTAGAAGCCCATTACGACCAATGTGTGCGGATTCCCATGAGGGCGGAGGCACGCAGTCTGAACCTGAGCAACGCGGTGGCGATTACTGTTTTCGAGGCGCTGCGGCAGCTGGATTTTCCGGACTTGCAAGATTTTGGAAAAATGCGGGGATAAATCCCCGGTAATGGAGGAAAAACCATGAACTACAACAAGAAGTCCATCGAGGATATCGAAGTAGCCGGCAAGCGCGTGCTGTGCCGCTGCGATTTCAACGTCCCCACCAAGGGCGGTGTCATCACCTCCGATAAGCGGATCGTGGCTGCCCTGCCCACCATCAAGTATCTGATTGAAAAGGGCGCAAGAGTTATTCTCTGCTCCCATATGGGTAAGCCCAAGGGCGAGTGGAAGCCCGAGCTGAGCCTGAAGATTGTTGCCGACCGCCTGAGCGAGCTGCTGGGCAAGGAGGTCATCATGGCTTCCGATGTTGCCGGTGAGGACTCCAAGGCCAAGGCCGCTGCTCTGAAGGACGGCGACGTGATGCTGCTGGAGAACACCCGTTACATCAAGGGCGAGACCAAGAACGATCCCGAGCTGAGCAAGGCTCTGGCTGAGCTGGCTGATGTGTTCGTCAACGATGCCTTCGGCACCGCTCACCGCGCCCACTCCTCCACCGCCGGTGTGGCTGACTACCTGCCTGCCGTCTGCGGCTATCTGGTGGAGAAGGAAGTTTCCATCATGGGCAAGGCTCTGGCCAACCCCGAGCGTCCCTTCGTCGCCATTCTGGGCGGCGCCAAAGTCTCCGACAAGCTGAATGTTATCAACAACCTGCTGGAGAAGGTGGACACCCTGATTATCGGCGGCGGTATGGCTTACACCTTCCTGGCTGCCAAGGGTTACAGCGTGGGCAACTCCCTGCTGGATTCCGAGAAGATTGACTACTGCAAGGAAATGATGGCCAAGGCTGAGGCCAAGGGCGTCAACCTGCTGCTGCCCATCGACACCGTCATTGCTGACGGCTTCCCCAACCCCATCGACGGCCCCATCGAGGTGGCTACTGTTGCTGCCGATGCCATCCCCGATGGCAAGGAGGGTCTGGATATCGGTGAGAAGACCCGCGAGCTGTTCGCTGATGCTGCCAAGAACGCCAAGACCGTGGTCTGGAACGGCCCCATGGGCGTGTTCGAGAACCCCACTCTGGCTGCCGGTACCATCGCTGTGGCTCAGGCTCTGGCAGATTCCGAGGCTACCACCATCGTCGGCGGCGGCGACAGCGCTGCTGCCTGCGAGCAGCTGGGCTTCGCCAACCAGATTACCCACATCTCCACCGGCGGCGGCGCCTCTCTGGAGTTCCTGGAGGGTCTGGAGCTGCCCGGCATTGCCTGCCTGCAGGATAAGTAATTGAACCCAATGTCATTGCGAGCCAGTCCGCTGACTCGCAATAACAAAACTATGTAAACCCACATCAAATCTGATGTATATATTAAGGAGAATCATTACAATGAACAGAAAATACCGCAAGACCGTCATTGCCGGCAACTGGAAGATGAACAAGACCCCCAGCGAGACCAAGGAGTTCATGACTGCTTTCAAGAGCATCATGCCCAAGGGCCGCTGGTGCGACGTTGCCCTGTGTGTCCCCGCCGTCTGCATCCCCGCCGCTGTCCGCGCTATGCGTGAGACCCGCGTGGGCATCGGTGCTGAGAACTGCAACGCCAACGCCTCCGGTGCCTACACCGGCGAGATTGCTACCAATATGCTGGTGGATGCCGGCTGTAAGTACGTTATCATCGGCCACTCCGAGCGCCGTGAGATGGGCGAGACCGACGCTGATGTCAATGCCAAGGTTCTGGCCGCTCTGGATGCCGGTCTGATTCCGATTATGTGCTGCGGCGAGACTCTGCAGCAGCGTGAGGCCGGCATCACTGCCGAGCACATCACCATGCAGATCAAGCTGGGTCTGGCTGGCGTTCCCGAGGAGAAGATCCGCAAGGTCATCATCGCCTACGAACCCATCTGGGCCATCGGCACCGGCCTGACCGCTACCCCCGAGCAGGCCGAGGAAGTCTGCGAGATGATCCGCACCGTGGTTCGCAAGCTGTACAGCTCCAAGAACGCCCGTGCCATCTCCATCCTGTACGGTGGTTCCATGAACGAGAAGAACGCCTACGAGCTGCTGGCTCAGCCCGACATCGACGGCGGCCTGATTGGCGGCGCTTCTCTGGTGCCCGAGAAGTTCGTCAAGATCATCGAGGCAGCCAACCAGCCCACCGTGTAATTTTCGCATAACGGGGAGCAGTTGCTTTGCAGCTGCTCCCTTTTGCGATGATGGCATAAAGGATTGCTCTGCATGATGAACAACCCTTTATGCTCTCATCCCACCAAGGAGGTGTATTTATGGAAACGAAATACCTGTACGCCCATGAGGCGGATACTGCCCGCATTGCGGCGGATATCATAAAGAACGGCGGTCTGGTTGCCATTCCAACGGAAACCGTCTACGGACTGGGTGCCAACGGTCTGGACGAAAACGCCGTTGCCAAGATTTTCGAAGCCAAGGGACGTCCTCAGGACAACCCCCTGATTCTCCACATCTCCGGCCCGGAGCAAATTGAGTTATTCTGTCACCACATCCCCCAGAAGGCTTATGATCTGGCAGATGCCTTCTGGCCCGGTCCTCTGACCATGGTGCTTCCGGCAAAGGAATGTGTGCCCAAGCGTACCACCGGTGGACTGTCCACCGTGGCACTCCGCTGTCCCGACCACGATGCTGCCAGAGAAATCATCCGTCTGGCAGGAGTCCCTGTTGCCGCGCCCAGCGCCAACATTTCTGGCAAACCCTCCACCACCACCGCACAGCACGTTCTCCACGACCACGATGGCAAAATTGAGCTGATTGTGGACGGCGGTGCCTGCCGTGTGGGTGTGGAATCCACCATCGTGGATTTGACCGAAGAACGCCCCCGTCTGCTCCGTCCCGGTGGCATCAGCCCCGAGGAGCTGATTGCGGTTCTGGGTGATCTGGTGGTGGACAAGGCTGTGACCGCCCAAATCGATAAGGACGAGGTTGTCAAGGCACCAGGCATGAAATCCCGCCACTACGCCCCTCAGGAGCCGGTGGTCATCGTTTCCGGCAGTCGGGAAAAGGCGGCGCAGTATATTCGCCGGCATTTTGAGCCAGGTGACCGTGTGCTGTGCTTTGAGGAGGAGCTGCCCCTTTACGAAGGCTGCGCCCCTCTGTCCTACGGTCAGGAGGCGGATGTGAATACTCTGTCAGCCGGACTGTTCGCCGCTCTGCGAGAGCTGGACGACCCCACCATCCATCAGGTCTATGCCCGTTGTCCCACTGGCGGCGGTGTGGCCTATGCCGTCCAAAACCGGCTGAA
>JAZSEN010000109.1:0-22951 GCA_045531675.1 Faecousia sp. | reverse complement strand
GAGCATCATCGATGGTGCCCTCGTAGTTGCGGTCAGCGAAGGTCAGCAGACCCATCTCCACAACATCGGTCATGTTGTCCACGTTGAAGTAGAGGTTGTACTGAATCTCATCTCTGAAGGCCAGAGTGGGGTACTTCAGAGTGACGGTGGGAACTACGACAGGCTCCTCGACAACGTAGCTCAGGTTCAGGGTAATCTGGCTCTGGTTGCCCATACGGCTCTCCAGAGCGATGGTAACGACGTCGCCCTCGGCAACTTCAATCTGATACTCAGGCATGAAGTTGGTCTGGCCGTTGACCAGCAGAGTGTAAGTCATACCGAACATCATGCCGGGGTTAGCGGTTTCCCACTCACCGGTCTCTTCGTTGTAGATGGACAGAGCGGTGACAACCACGTTCAGGGTGCCGGCTTCGGTAGCGGTGAAGGTGTAGGTGCCCAGACCCACGTTGTTGTCGCCCAGAACGACCTCGTCGGGAGTCTCAACAGGCTGGTTGACACCGGAGACTTCGATTTCTCCGGAGTCGGGGTAGAACATGATGGAGATGTTCTCGCTGTCGACAGGAACTTCCAGCACGTAGTTGCTGCTGGGCCATGCGTTGCCGCTGTCCCAGTCGCCGTCGGTAATCTTGAACTCATAAGTACCGGCAGTCAGAGAAATGCTGATATAGTAGACTTCGCCCAGCTGCATCATCTTGTAGGCCTCGTCAGCGGCATTCCAGTTGTTGAAGCTGCCAGCCAGATAGTAGTCGGGAGCAACAACCTCGGGCTCTTCGGCGCCACAGACGGAGCAGATGCCGTCGACGTAGCTGTGCTCAACGGTCATGCCGCAGTTGTCGCAGATGCCGTCGATGCTGTGGGAAGTGTGGGCGCAGGCCTCGCCTTCCACATAGCTCAGGGTCAGGCTGCCGTCTGCGTTCTCGGTCAGGGAGAAGGTCAGCTCAACGCCGCCGGGAACGAACATCTTGTTGGGAGCGTTCTCAACGAGGTTGCAGATAACGTCGGTGCAGTATTCCTCAGCCAGGTACCACTTGGCGTTGTCGCCGGTCTTGACGAATACATAGCTGTCAGCGGAGAACATGGCAACCAGAGTACCGTCGATGAACTTGTACTCGCCCAGGTTCTCGTAGTCGGCCTCGCAGCCGTAGTCGGCGCCGTTGATGAAGCCAACCAGATAGTAGTCAACCACAGGCTCCTCGACAACGTAGCTCAGGTTCAGGGTAATCTGGCTCTGGTTGAGCATACGGCACTCCAGAGCGATGGTGACCTCGTCACCCTCAGCAACTTCAATCTGATACTCAGGCATGAAGTTGGTCTGGCCGTTGACCAGCAGGGTGTAGGACATGCCGAACATCATGCCGGGGTTGCCGGGCTCCCACTCGCCAGTCTCTTCGTTGTAGATGGACAGAGCGGTGACAACCACGTTCAGAGTGCCGGCCTGAGTTGCGGTGAAGGTGTAGCTGCCCAGACCCACGGTGTTGTCGCCCAGGACGACCTCGCCGGGGTTGACAACGGGCTGGTTGACGCCGGAGACTTCGATTTCACCGGAGTCGGGGTAGAACATGATGGAGATGTTCTCGCTGTCAACGGGAACTTCCAGCACGTAGTTGCTGCTGGGCCATGCGTTGCCGCTGTCCCAGTCGCCGTCGGTAATCTTGAACTCATAAGTACCGGCAGTCAGAGAAATGCCGATATAGTAGACTTCGCCCAGCTGCATCAGCTTGTAGGCCTCGTCAGCAGCGTTCCAGCCGTTGAAGTCGCCAGCCAGATAGTAGTCGGGAGCAACAACCTCGGGCTCTTCGGCGCCACAGCCGGCGCAGATGCCGTCGACGTAGTCGTGGGCAACGGTTGCACCGCAGTCGATGCAGATGCCGTCGGTGTTGTGGAACTCGTGATCACAGACCTCGCCGGTGATCTCGTAGCTCAGAGTCAGGCTGCCGTCTGCGTTCTCGACCAGAGTGAAGGTCAGCTCCACGCTGCCGGGAACGAACATCTTGTTGGAGCCACCCTCGATGAAGGTAGCGGTGGTGTCGGTGCAGTACTCAGCGGTCATGTACCAGTTGGCATTGCCTTCGGTCTTGATGAACACGTAGCTGTCAGCGGTGAAGGTAGCAACCAGAGTGCCATCGACGAACTTGTACTCGCCCATGTTCTCGTAGTCGCCCTCGCAGCCGTAGTCGGCGCCGTTGATGAAGCCAATCAGGTAGTAGTCCAGAACAGGCTTAGCCTCGCCGCAGACAGAGCAGACGCCATCAGAATAGCTGTGGCCCAGAGCCGCGATGGTCTCAGTCTTGCTCAAGCCGCACAGGGTGCAGGTGATGGTACCCTCACCGGCCTCGGTGCAGGTAGCAGCAGTCACAACCTCGATTTCGCCCCACTCGTGAACGCAGGTGGGAACGTAATCATGGGTCAGGGTACCGGCAACGGTATCCAGCGTGAAGGTGACATCGGTATCCTCGTCCACGGTGATGCTCATGTTGGCACCGCCAGCGCCGCCTTCGCCCCAGTTGGCGCCCCAGCCCTCGTCAGCAGCCTTGAAGGAATAGGTGCCGGCAGCCAGAGAAATGGTGACGGAGTAGGTGCCGTCCTCATTCTTGGTCATGGGATAATTGGTGCCCCAATCATTCATGTCGCCACGCAGATAGTAGACGACTTCGACTTCCTCGACCTCGCCGCCCTTTTCAATCCACTGGCCAGCGCCCTTGTCCCAGCCGTCAACCACATAGACAACCTTGTTGTCAGTGGGGATGGTCAGGTCCTTGGTCTGGTTCCACTTGTTGGTCCAGTTGTTAGCGGATGCATTGGGGTTCATGCGGCAGAAAATCACGCTGGGATAGCCAGCGGGAACTTCCACAGAGTACAGGCCATCGCCTGCATCAACGCAGTCTACCCAGGTCTCACCGTTACCGAAGAAGTAAGCGGCAAAACGGGCACCATCGGTCAGCCAGTTGCTGTTGGGCTGAACATAGATGGTGATGGTATCCGCGGCGGACGCGAACACCGGAATCATCCCCAGCACCAGCACAAGGGCCAGCATCAGGCTGAGGACGCGCTTGGAAATTGCGTGTGTACTCATAGTTTTACCTCCTGTTTTTTTAGCGTTTTACGCATGGTATCATTGTACACGAAAAAACAACATTTGTCTATGACTTTTTCGGTTAAAAGAAATAAAAAATCATAATCCATTTACTTCAAGAAGGATGGAAACAAAAAAAGCACCCCAGAGGGGTGCTTTTTTGATCTGGAGCAGGGTACGGGAATCGAACCCGCCTTCACGGCTTGGGAAGCCGTTGTATTACCGATATACGAACCCTGCATGGAAGCCCTGTCATTATATCAAACGCATTTGGAAAATTCAACCCCTTTTTGTCGGCAGGAAAAAGGATTTACGGTCTATGAAACTGCCACAGTCCATGCGCCCTGCCCAAAATACAGCGGAGCGAATTTATGGAAGCAGGTTGAATTTTTGTGTACATATTGATATAATGGCAAAAAACCTTTGGAGGCGTCCATATGAGCAGAGCTGATGAGCTATACCGCCAGACATGTCTGGATATTCTGGAAAACGGTTTTTCCGACGAGGGACTGGAGGTCCGTCCTCACTGGGCCGACGGCACCCCTGCCCACACCATCAAAAAATTCGGCGTGGTGAACCGCTACAATCTGGCGGAGGAATTTCCCATTATGACCCTGCGTCGCACCTACTGGAAGTCCGCCATCGACGAACTGCTGTGGATCTGGCAGAAGAAGTCTAACCGGATTTGCGATTTGGGCAGTCACGTCTGGGACGAATGGGCCGGTCCTGACGGCACCATCGGCAAGGCCTACGGCTATCAGCTGGGACTGAAGCATCATTATAAAGAAGGTGATATGGATCAGGTGGATCGGGTGCTTTACGACCTGAAGCACAATCCTGCCTCCCGCCGGATTCTCACCAGCATCTATAATTTTGAGGATCTGCACGAGATGAATCTGTACCCCTGCGCCTACTCTATGACCTTCAACGTCACCGGCAACAAGCTCAATGCCATCCTGAACCAGCGGTCCCAGGATATGCTCACCGCCAACAACTGGAACGTGGTCCAGTACGCGGTGCTGACCCACATGATGGCGCAGGTGTCGGGTCTGGAGGTGGGCGAGTTCGTCCATGTAATCGCCGACTGCCATATCTACGACCGCCACATTCCCGCGGTGAAGGCCATGCTGGAGCGGGAAGGCTTTGCCGCGCCTAGCTTCATTATGGACAAAAATATTACGAATTTCTATGATTTTACCAAGGATTCCTTCAAAATGGAGGGGTATCAGTACCATCCCTTTGATTTTGAAATTCCTATGGCGATTTGAGGAGTGAACGCAATGGAACTGATTGTTGCGGTTTACGACGACTGGGGAATTGGACGCAACGGCACCCAGCCGGTGGCATTGAAGGCGGACCGGAAATTCTTTCGGGAAACGACCCGTGGTGCCATGGTGATTGTGGGACGGCGGACCATTGCCGACTTCCCTGACCGGAAGCCCCTGCCCAACCGGATCAACGTGGCGCTGAGCCGCTCCGCCGCGGAAATTCCCGGTTTCACCCTCTGCCATTGCCCCGAGGAAGCGGTGGCGCTTGCCGCCACGGCGGAACGGGCCGTGGTTATCGGCGGCGGCAGCATCTATCAGCAGCTGCTGCCTTACTGCCACACTGCCTACGTCACAAAAGTTCACTGTACCCCCGAATCCGACACTTTTTTTCCTGATTTAGACAAAGATAAATGCTGGAAACTGGATGAGATTCTCCAGTCCGGTACAGAGGACGGCATCGCCTACGAGATGTGCCGCTACACAAGGGAGGAGCCAAAATGACCACCTTCAAAGAGCGCGTCAGCTACTGGACCTACTTCATCGGTCAGAACGTCTACTACAACCTGACCGCCGTGTACATATCCACCTATCTGGCCTTGCAGGGCATGGACCTGAAAAAGGTGGCTATGGTGCTGTTGATTGTGAAAATCTGGGATGCCGTCAACGACCCGATTTTCGGCTTCATTTTCGACAAAATCAAATTCAAAAGCGGTCAGAAAAGTCTGCCGTGGCTGCGCATTGCCACCTGTCTGATTCCGCTGGTGACCATTGTTCTGTTTGCCATTCCGTCGGGGTTGGGTGAGCTGGGCAAGCTGATTTGGTTCGGCGTTGCCTATGTGCTGTGGGACACGGTGTATACCCTGACCGACGTGCCTGCCTATGCCATGCTCAACACCATGACCGACGATTTGCGGGAGCGCAATACCCTGCTGTCGGTGAACCGGGTGTTTTCCGGTGCCGGTGTGCTGATTTACGGCGTAGTTTTGCCCGTCCTGATCAGCGAGACCGTTGGTCTGTCCGCCACGGTGGCGGTGGCAATCATGGCGATTTTCAGCGCTCTGACCATGATTCCCCTGTGCATCAACTGCAAGGAGCGCAACTACCACCCCGAAGATGAACCGGAGGACTTCAAACCCAGCCAGATGCTCCGCTATTTGGGCAAAAACAAGTATCTGCTGACCTACTACGGCGGCTACATGGCTACCGATGCCCTGAAAACCTCCAACGCGGTGCTTTTGTTCGCCTCTTTCTACCTGTTCGGCAACTCTCTGTACAGCGTAGTGCTGAACATCCTGAACATGGTCCCCGGCGTATTCGCCGCCATGGCCATGCCCGCTCTTCTGAAGAGGTTCGATAAATTCAAGACCCTGTTCTGGTGCAACATTGTCAACATCCTTCTGGGTCTGGTGATTTACTTCGCCGGCTACGGCAACAGGGTGTTCTTCCTTGTGATGACCTGCATCCGCACCATTCCCATGAGTGTTGTGGGAATTCTGGCGTTCATGTTCACGCCGGACTGCGCCGAGTACGGTCAGTACAAGTCCGGCATCAGCGCCAAGGGCATCACCTTCGCCATCCAGACCTTCTCTGTGAAAATCACCGGTGCCGTATCCTCGGCGCTGGCGCTGTTCCTGCTGGGACTGTTCTCCTGGGTCAGTGTGGAGGCGGAGAGTTTCGAGGAACTGGCGGCCATGGGCGTGACCCAGAGCGCCACCGCCCTCAACGGTCTGTGGTTTGTCTACGCCATGGTGCCGGTGATTGGTATGATCATCTCCACCTTCTTCTATCTGGGCTACAAGCTCAACGACAAGGATGTGCAGATAATGGCAAAGGTCAACTCCGGCGAGCTGAGCCGTGAGGAGGCTGAAACCATGCTGTCACGGAAGTACTGATACGACGAAAAAGGACAGAGCCTCGGCTCTGTCCTTTTAAGTTTATGGATAGGCTGCGCTGTGGCGGGGAGATTTATGCCCAGAGTGCGCGCATCAACTCGGGATAGGCCTCGTCGATAATCCGGACGATGCGGATAATCAATTCCCTTGCACTGGCAGAGGGGTCGGGGCAATTTACCATATAATCATATTCCACGTTGACATCGCCGTCATCATCCAGAATAAACTTGAAGAAACGGTATTTCTGGTTGAGGTCGTTAATCACAGGAAGGACTTTTGCCTGCTGTGCTTCTTCAACAGAAACGATTCCGAACACACGAACGGCCACGTCGTTATCATCATCTCTGCTGATGAATTTAATCCGATAGGAGCCGCCGTTTTTGATTCCGAACTGCAACCATACGTTGCTGGAAGATTCGGTTTCGTCGGTGAAAACCTTCAGGTTGGAATCCTGTGAGAGTACGCGATAGATTTCCTGAGTCATGTTAAACATAATGAATCACTCCTTATTTGGATTATAATGCCATTTTAGCATAATAAATAAAATTGTCAATAATGGAATAATTAATTTGCGCTAAGTATACAAAATATGAGCAGCTCTTTCAGAGCCTGTTGTTATTTTGCGTATTCCATTTCAACCACCCGATACCCGCTGGAGTTTCCGTAATGGTAGTGCAGTTCGAAATCGTTATCATTCCAGACAAAGTAAAACGCGTCATTTGTAAACGGGCAAAAACCATCATCAGTGTTGTATTTTCCAACTTTTTTCATGGTACAAAAAGAAGTTTTCTCGTAAATGTCCCCCCATCCGCCCAAAAGGAAGGACATCTCGTTTACGACTATGGTATGCTGTCGGTCATCCGATGTATACTCGTAATATGTATTGACCGGGGAAAAGGCATAAGCGAGTATCATAAAATAGACAACGCCAACAGAAAGAACAACCGACAGAGCGACAACGGTAATTTTGAGATTTTTATGTTTGCAGTTTTGGTATAAGAAAACTGCGATGGCACTAATCAGCAATGCAGCACACGGTATTGTGAGAAAGGGTATGATTTCTTTGGCGCCTGCGCCTGAAAAATAGATGTAAATGTTTTGCAGCTCCAAAAATTTGATTAAGAGATAGCCGCCAAACAATACCGCCGAAAGAACCAATGCTATTTTTGAAAATATGGGAAAGGTCATTCTTTTCATAACATCGCCTCCAAAAATAGATGCGCTACCAAAATGATAGCACATCTACGGGGTGTGTCAATTCAATATCACAATATTTAACAGTAATTTCACATCACTGTCCTGGACATACGCTTCATCTCCCGTTACCAACTCGATAGCACAAAAGATTAAGGATATCCGAGATAAGATCAGCAATTATATGATTTTTGCACCATGCGCTTTAAAGATTTCTTTTAGTTGTTTCATTTCCTGGTTGGAAACCACATAATAGTTTTCTGTTCCTTCTTCCCAGATTACGCCGCAGTCATCCTGACCAAGGCAATAGGTGCTGCCATCAATGACAAACGATTGTTCCCGTCCAAAACCGCAACCCGCTCCAGTCACGGTCATATCCAGGTCACGTCGTTTCCCATTAAGAGCAGATAGTACAACATTTGCTTCTTCTTGTGACAATTCCAAATCAAAGGAAACATTCTCACGGTCATAGCAAATCCGCACGGCAGTTCCCGAAGGGTGGGAGATAACTACAGCACAACCCATACACCCCATTAGCAGGAGTAGGGACAACAAAATGCATAATACCTTTTTCATAAGAAAACATCTTCGTCAGATTACAATTTATTGTATAAAAAACTTAAAAATCTCTGATGCCCAACTGAGCCAGGACGGCACATTTGCATCAAGCCATGCAATCACAGTTGGTATATCTGCTGTAGTCAAATCTCCGATGTGGCTGTAAGCGCTGCCTTCTGCCACCGATTTACCGATTGCGATTATACCGTAGGACTGGTCGCCGACGGCGGCATATTTACCGATTGCAAGGGCTCCGGTTGAGAAGCAACCAACAGAGAGTGCGCCGAAGGATATAAGACCAATGCTGATTGCACCTGCCGCAAATAATCCGAGGGCAATAGAACCAACAGCAAGTAGTCCGGCAGAAAACACACCTGCAGAAATCATGCCGAGTGACAAAATACCAATGGATATTACTCCAAGCGAAAGCAGACCAACGGATACAATTCCTCGTGACATAAGACCAACAGAAAACACTCCGCGTGCCTTCAATCCTACCGCGAAAAATCCGTGTGCGTTTTTGCCGAAATGGTAAAGCGGCATACCAAACACTTTCTTCTTGCTTTTTCGTTCGCGAAACAGTCTTTTGAATGAATCCCAAATGCTTTCTTTTTGGCTTGGTTGTGTGACTTGCTTTTCGGTAACATCTTCATTTAGAAGATAATCCATCGAACAATCAAATAGTCTTCCAATTTTAACTAATTTTTCGGTTTCTGGATATGCAATGTCTGACTCCCATTTGCTGATTGATTGACGGGAAACACCAAGAATCTCGGCAAGCTGTTCTTGGGTGTAGTTATACTCTTTTCTCAATTTTGATAGTTTTTCGCCAAGTGTCATAATCATATCTCCTTATGTTTTCTAACGCTGCGTTGCTCAAATTATAGAACACTCAGCAAAAACATACTACCAATTCGCTGTTTCTATATGTAAACTTTGGGTTGCATTGTTAAAATTTAGGCTATTATAGCATGGTCTGATTCGGAGTGCAACTACACCTTGGCTTTTAGTAAATCCCACTTGCAATCCCCGATATAAAAACAGCGCATTGCAAACGAAATTACCCCACCAAACACAGAAAAGGCACACGGTTAATCCGTGTTCCTTTTCTGTGTGTCAATAAAGTCCCAAACCGTCAAACCCGGTATTTCACGGTTTGGGACTTTACGCTATTGGATTACGTTTTGATACTTTATTCATAGATGAGGAAAAGGCTTGCTACGCAAGGGGTTTGACTTACTTCGCAAATCGAAGGACTACCGTACCTTTGTACGCCGACGCCTTCGATTTGCTCGTCTTTGGGCCTTTCTTGACCTCTGCAGTCTGTCAAAAAAGAGTTTTTTGACAGACTGAAAAGGCACACGGTTAATCCGTGTGCCTTTTAGCTGTAGAATTAGGATTTTTCTGGAGAATCAACAACTTTTCATTAGTTGAAGTACCGCTCCAGCAGGCCCTTCAGTGCCTTGCCGTAACGGATTGCGAAATGATTTCATAATGAAATTCACTGACCGCAGGAGAAGATTTAATCAAGCAGATTTTCCCGACCACAGTTAACAAACCATCATCTGTTGGTATTTCAAGGGTGTGCTCGATGTGCCAATCAGTTGAGAAGTTGTTTATTATTTTGGTTTTAAGGATAATGCAAGGAATTCCGGTAGTTAATGTCACAAAACGATAATTCATGATTTTGGATTTTTTACCATCTGACATAATGTCGTAGTGACGACTTTTGTCATAAGTCAGTTTATCTCGCAAGTTTACCTCCGGTCATATCCCTATCCTAATATCGGAATTCTTACTTGAAATATCTCTCCAGCAGGCCCTTCAGAGCCTTGCCGTGGCGAGCCTCGTCACGAGCCATCTCGTGGACGGTGTCGTGGATGGCGTCCAGACCGTTCTTCTTGGCGCACATGGCCAGATCCATCTTGCCCTGAGTGGCGCCGAACTCGCAGTCCACACGCCATGCCAGATTTGCCTTGGTGGAAGCGGTCATGTTGGGCTCCAGAGTGCTGCCCAGCAGCTCAGCAAACTTGGCGGCATGCTCAGCCTCTTCGTAAGCGGCCTTCTCCCAGTACAGACCGATTTCGGGGTAACCCTCACGGTGTGCGATACGGGCCATGCACAGGTACATACCGACCTCGCTGCACTCGCCCTCGAAGTTGGCCTTCAGCTGCTCAAGGATATAAGCCTTATCCTCGGCAGAGATGTCGGCGTTGTTGGCGACGGTCTTCTCGTAGATACCGAACTCATGCTCGGCAGCCAGCTTCATGTCGCCCTTCTGCTCCACGAACTTGGAAGCGGGAACCTTGCAAACGGGGCACTTGAAATCCGCAGCCAGCTCCTCGGCAGTGTGGACATAACCGCAAACAGAACATACAAACTTTTTCATAACATTTTCCTCCATAATATGTGTTTTAATTTTGATTTTTGGAACAATTCCGGCATACGCCGGTAAAGGTCAGCTGGCAGATATCCACCTGCCCGCCGGATTCGGCAGCCGCCTGGCTGCTCAAGGACTGAGGCACACCCATCCGGGGCAAATCAATGATTGCGTCGCACCGGTTGCAGATGAAGTGGACGTGGGGATCGGTATTGCCGTCGAACCGTTCCACTCCGCTGACGGTACCAAGACTGGCAATCAGCCCTTGCTGCTTGAACAGCGACAGGTTGCGATAAACCGTGGCCAGGGAGATATCCGGTATCTCAGGCTTGAGCTGAGTGAAAACCCAGTCTGCCGAGGGATGGGTATCCGTTGACCGGACGCAGCAAAGAATCGCGTCCCTTTTGCGGAAACGTTTCTGCTCCATTGGGCACCTCCTTTTTGCGAATGATTATTGTTTACATCCGGATAATATCATATCCATTTTGATTTGTCAATAGGAATTATTCACATTTAGAAAAAATTTTCTTTATTACGCGGATATCGTTCAATATTGATTGGCGGCATAGGTGCAAACAATCTCTGAAAGCTATTGAATTTGATAAAAGAGATGCTATAATTGAGTTATTCCAAATAAAGAGGGTGAATTTGTGAAACGTTTCTTATCCGTTCTCCTTGGGATGGCGATGCTGTGTCTGACCGCCTGCAGTAAACCCGTTCCGCTCCCTACTCCCGTACCCCTCGATGACGAAACCGGAACAGTTCAACGTATAACTAAGCTTACCATGACAAAAACATATGAAGGCAAAACACAGGAAATCGTCTGTACCTTTGAATACGACGGCAACAAGCTGGTTCGTTGTGTGAAATACATGGATGATGAACTCTCCAACCAGAGGGTCTGCGACGGTTCTCTCGACCGGGTGCTTTCTGATGTGTACTACACCGACGGCAAAGAAGGCTACCGCAACGACTATGAATACGACAGGAACGGCAACCGCGTTCTGTCTGTCACCTTCTTTCAGGGCGAGGAAACCAGTCGGACTGTGAGCCGCTACGATGAAAAGGGCAACCTGATTCGCAGCGAAAGTCTGCCCGACGGAAGCTACACCATTCGCGAATACGACGAAACGGGCAACGAAATACGCATGGTCAGCTATGAGGAGGGCGCAGAAGTCAAGCGCGGAGAAACCCGCTACGACGACCATGGCAGAGTGGTGGAATCCGCCAAGTATTTTGGCGGCGAGCTGGCCTACCGCTACACTTATGAATACAACGATCAGGGCGATGTGACCAAAACCATCACGGAGGGTCTGGAGGCAACCTGTGAATACACCTATGATGCCAACGGCAGAAAGCTGACCGCCACCCGATACGAAAACGGCAATCTGTCCACCCACGCCAGCTGGCAGTATGATGCCGACGGCAACATCACCGAATACGTCCTCCGCTCCTCGGATGAGGAAGTGGAGCGCAATGTCTACGAATATGAGCAGGGACGGCTGATTAGCGAAATCTGGTACCGCCACGGCGAAAAGACCGGTAGCAAAAGCTGCTCCTACGATTCCCATGGCTGCTTGACCGGCTACACCATCGAAGAGGACGGAGTGTCCACTCTTGCAATCGAGTTTGACCATGTGACTGCTTCCGCAGAAGAAACAGAGGCTTTTTCGCAGGTTTTGGCGTTCTCTGAGCAGTTTATATTGCGTTTTTATGGTTGACAAATCCATATTTCTCTAATAAAATAGGCATATCCTGCATGACTGACGGATAAACGCGGAGGACGCGGTGGAGTGTGGGATTTCATTGCCGACCGTCTGGGCGATTCAGTATCCGCTGGATCGCCTTTTTTATTTACGGTAGTTTTTGTGAATAAATGATTTCGCAACTCAGGAGGAAGTTATGAAAAAAATCAAAAATCTTTCCGAAGCATCCTTTATGAAGCTGTTTTTCGGCTTCATCACAGTGGCGTTTCTGATTGGCGCATTCTGCATGCCCGACCGGAAGCAGATGCTGTCCGGACTGTGGCAGATCATGTCCCAGCCCTCTAAAATCTCCACCAACTACTTCGCTCTGGGCGGCTACTCTGCCACCTTCCTGAACATGGCGCTGGTCAGTGCCATTGCTCTGGGACTGTACTGCCTGCCTGGCGCCACCATCAACAGCGGCTCTACGTTGGCTTTCCTGCTGACCGCAGGCTTTGCCTCCTGGGGCATCAACGTGCTGAACGTCTGGCCCACCTTCCTGGGTGTGGTGCTGTACTGCCTGATTAAGAAGGAACGTCTGACCGCTCACGTCAATACCATGCTGTTCTCCACCGGTATTGCTCCTCTGATCACCGAGCTGCTGATTCGTTACCCCGGTACCGAGGTTGGATTTGGTCCGGTTGGTGCGGTGCTTGCTTTGCTTGTGGGTCTGGCCATCGGTTTCTGCCTGCCTGCCGGTCTTGCCTTCTCTCCCAAGGTTCATAAGGGCTTCGACCTCTACTCCGCCGCCCTGCCCATCGGCATGACTGCCTTCTTCCTGCAGGCGATTTTCTACAAGACCATGGGCGTTGCTCTGCCTGCGGTGGATGCTGCCCAGATGCAGGTGGCTTCCCGCCTGACTGCGAATCTCTTCTGCGGCATCGTGTTTGGCGTGTGTGTGGTGGTGGCCTATCTGCTGGGCTGCAAGCCCAAGGATTACTGGGCGCTGCTGAAGGATCCCGCTCAGGTGACCAACGTTTCCGCCACCTGCGGCAATGCCACCTTCCTGATGAATGCCGGTATCTACGGTCTGTTCATCCTTGCTTACTATAATATTATCGGCGCCAGCTTCAACGGCGTTACCTTCGGCATCATCTTCTGCATGCTGGCCTGCTGCAACTCCGGCTCTCACCCCGGCAATGTCTGGCCTATCATGGTGGGCTATGTGGTGTGCAGCTTCCTGTTCGGCTGGCTGTCTCAGCTGGCAGGCGGCACCTTCGCCGGTGCCATCAATGCCCAGGCAATCGTGGTGGGTCTGTGCTATGCCAACGGCTTGAGCCCCATTGCTGATAAGTATGGCTGGCCCTGCGGTATTCTGGCCGGCAGCATGCACTATCTTCTGGTCACCTCTGTGCCTGCCCTCCACGGCGGCTTCTGCCTGTACAACGGCGGCTTCACCGCAGCTCTGATCTGCCTGATTCTGGTGCCTCAGCTGGAGCGGGTCTTCCGCACCAAGGAGGAACGCAAGGCCAAGAAGGGTGAGGTCCGTTCATGACCTTTCTGCTTTACGGAATCTTCGCCGCAGTAATCGTGGCGGCGGATCAGATTACCAAGTACCTGACGGTGCGAAATATTCCGCCTGATGTTCCTGTCATCGACGGACTGTTCCACCTGACCTATGTGCAGAACACCGGCGCGGCATGGTCCATGCTGGAGGGCGCACGTTGGCTGTTCGTGGCACTTTTTGCGGTGCTGACGGTGCTGGTGGTGTGGGAATACTTCAAGAAACCCCTGCCCTTCTCCAAATTCGACCGCTGGTGCATCGCCGCAATCTACGGCGGCGGCATGGGCAACATCATCGACCGGATTTTCCGGGGCTATGTGGTGGATATGATTGAGGTGGAGTTCATCTCCTTCCCTGTTTTTAATGTGGCGGACTGTTTCATCACCTGCGGCTGTATTGCCCTGATGGTGAGCCTGTTCTTCTTTAACAAAGCCTTTTGGAAGGACGATTCCAAAGAAGCCTCAGACCCATAAACGCAAAGGAGGTGTACCCATGGTATTGCATGCGGATATGTCCGGCGAACGGCTGGACGCCTTTCTTGCCCGATGCGGCGAGGGGCTGAGCCGGAGTGCCGCCCAAAAGCTGATTGAGGAGGGTCTTGTGACCCGAAACGGCAAGCCCGGCAAGAAAAACGACAAGCTGAATGTGGGCGACACCGTGGTATACACCGTTCCGGAGCCGAAATCCGTTGATATCGTACCCACCGAGATGGCGCTGGATATCGTCTATGAGGACGAGGATCTGCTGGTCATCAACAAGCCCAAGGGTCTGGTGGTTCATCCGGCGGCGGGACATCAGGACGATACGCTGGTCAACGGACTGCTCCATGCTCTGGGCGATGATTTGTCCGGCATCAACGGGGAGCTGCGTCCCGGAATCGTCCATCGAATCGATAAGGACACCTCCGGACTTCTGGCGGTGGCGAAAAACGATCTTGCCCACACCATGCTGGCAAGCCAGCTGAAGGACCACTCCATGGCACGAACCTATGAGGCTATTGTCTGCGGTTCCTTCCGTGAGGACAGCGGCACGGTGGATGCTCCCATCGGGCGACACCCCTCGGACCGGAAGAAAATGACCGTCACCGAGCGCAACTCCCGCCACGCTGTCACCCATTGGGAGGTGGTGGCACGGTATCGGGGTTATACCCACATCCGTTGCCGTCTGGAAACCGGACGGACTCATCAGATTCGGGTCCATATGGCCCACATCGGGCATCCCATTCTGGGCGACATGGTCTACGGCCGGAAAAAGCCGGAGCTGGGTCAGACCTCTCAGGTTCTCCATGCCGGAGCGCTCTGTTTCTCCCATCCCCGGGACGGACGTCCTGTTATGGTTTTTGCGCCTTTGCCGGAATATTTCCGGCAGGTACTGGATAAGCTGGAGCGGATGGGTTGAGAAAACAATCGTTTAGCGCCTACTTGAATTATTTGAAAATCGTGATATAATGACATAAAATATCATATACTAAAGGAGGTGTACTTGTAATGAATATGCTTAAGTCTTTCTTCCCCTTTGCCTTCAAGGTTACGGAAAAGGATGTCAAATCTCTGGTCATCAGCATCATCATTCATCTGGTTGCCGGTCTGGTCGTGAGCATTGTTCTGGGTCTGGTTGGCAATATTCTGCCCATCCTGGGCTGGCTCTGCGGCATCGTTGGTAGTGTAGTCGACCTGTATTGCCTGGTCGGTATCATCCTGGCAGTGCTGAACTTCTTCAACGTGCTGAAGTAAGTACATGAAAAAACCGGAGTCGGTCACCACCGGCTCCGATTTTTTATATGGAGGCGTTTCTTTGAAGAAATATATGAAATTGGGAGCCATCGCTCTGGCGGTGGTCCTTGTGTATATTGTGGGGGCGCTGGTGATTCCGCCGGCGCTTCGACCGGAGGCACAGCCGGTGGCGCTGCCGGAAGCTGCCGCCGGCGAACGTGTTGCCTGCGTGGAGGATAATGTGGACGCCTTGATATGGCGGCTGCGAATCATCGAAGCGGCGCGGGAGGAATTGATTCTGTCCACCTTTGATTTCGGCACCGGACGGGCAGGACAGGATATGATGGCGGCGCTGCTGAAGGCGGCGGAGCGAGGTGTTCATATCCGGATTCTGCTGGACGGCTACAACAGCGGCGAAACCATGAAAAGTCCTTATTTTCAGGCCCTTGCTTCTGCCGAAGGGGTACAGGTGCGGGTGTACAATTCCCTGAATCTCCTGACCTTGTGGGATGCCAACTTCCGCATGCACGACAAATACCTGATGGCGGACAGCCGGATGTATCTGCTGGGCGGACGAAACACCAACAATCTGTTTCTGGGGGACTATTCCGATACCCCCAATATCGATCGGGATATATTGGTTTACGGTACTGGCTCAGACGGCTCCGGAGGTCGGTTGATGGCATATTTTCAGCAGGTTTGGGATGCCAGTCAGCCACAAACCTGCGAAAAAAGCGACAAAAGCGAGCTGTATCAGCGGTACGAGAATCTGAAGAAAAGCTATCCCGATGCGTTTGGCTTTGCCGACTGGGAGGGCAGCACCGTGGAAGCAGCAGGTGTGTCGCTGATATGCGGACAGATTCAAGAGTCCGCCAAGGCACCGCTGGTCTGGAAACAGTTGTGCGACCTTATGGCACAGGGCGAGCAGGTCCTGATTCAGACGCCCTACGCCATTTGCGGCGATGAAATGTATGACGACCTTGAGGCAATCGCCGACGGCGGAACACAGATAAAGATTCTGACCAATTCGCCGGAAACCGGCGCCAATCCCTTTGGCTGTACCGATTTGCGTAAAGAACGTCGGAATCTTCTGGATGCCGGCATGACGCTGTTGGAGTACGCCGGCGACCACTCCCTCCACGCCAAGATGATTCTGATTGATGACAATATCAGCATCGTTGGTTCTTTCAATCTGGATATGCGCTCGGCGTATATCGACACGGAAACCATGCTGGTGGTGGACTGTCCGGCGCTGAACGCCAGACTGCGGGAGCAGACCGGTGCCATGGCGGAGGAGTGTCTCCAAACCAATCCTGACGGCAGTTGTGTTCAGGGTGCTTGCTATACGCCCAAAACACTGGATTTACCCAAGTCCATTCTTTACGCCATTCTGGGCGTGGTATCCGTACCGTTCCGTCATCTGATGTAAAGAAAATGGATGAGATGGGAAAGGTGTGTTTAGCTTACAACGCCCTTCCCAAAAACAGAAACAGCCGCGCCAGAGATGGCGCGGCTGTGTGCGTTAAAGGGATTTTGCAAGGCTCAAGAGTGTTTCCCGGTAGGCCCGGTTCAGGCGGCACATGTATTCCGGCTTGCCGTCGAAACGACCGGTTTCGGCGAAGGTCACGGCGGCGCAGTTCAGGCAGGATTTGCGCTCCGGACAATCCACGCACTCGGGACACAGCCGGATCGGGTCACACAGCGCCTTCAGCTTTTCCCATGCGGCGCGGAAACCCTGCTCAAGGGTAACGGCAGGCTGAGTGAGCATGGCGCAGGGCGTCATTTTGCCATCCCATGTGATCCAGAACTGGCTTCTGCCGGCCATGCATTGCATGGGCTCGCCGTTGTCCAGTTCACAGCTGCGGGGCAAGGGACTGTCCAGATCCTGCGCCCGTTTTTGGATGCCATCAGCACCCTCACGGAACAGGGTGTCCTTCACAATCAGCGCACCGGCCTCCTCCGGCGGCAGCCGTTCGAAGCAGCTGCAGTCCCGACGGTTGGGCGGGAAGCAGTAAGTGGTCATTCGAAGATCCAGTTGCCGCTGACGGGCAAATTCCTCGATTTCCTCCCATTTGTGCAGGTTGGTGGGAACCATGGTGGTGTTCAGATGAACCAGAATCCCTTCGGATTTCAGCCAGTCCAGCCCTTCCACTACTGCGTCAAAGGCATCGCCGTTGCCGCAGAGGGCTTCGTAATCCTGCCGGCAAGTGCCGTAGAGGGTGATGTTGACCTGTGCCGGCGGAAACCGGTGCCATAGCGTCCGGATGGAATCGGTCAGCAAGGTGCCGTTGGTGTTCAGGGAAATGGACAGTCCCATTTGGGACAGCCCTTCATAAATTTCACAGAAATCTGACCGCAGAGTTGGTTCGCCGCCGGTGATCAGCAGGAAGGTCATTCCGGCATCCCGTGCCTGACGGGCCAGCTCCAACCATTGGGCGGCGGTCCGCTCCTGACCGATGGGCGTCATTTGCTCCGGTGTCAGCCGGACATAGCACATTTTGCACCGCAGATTACAGCGGGGAGTCAGCTCAAATACGCCACTTGCCGGAATTCCCAGCACGGCGCATTTCCGGCACAGGCTTCGCCGGACGTCGCTCCATTGGGTCATAGGCGCTCCTTTCCAAAGAGGGTGGCATAGCCCAGCTCCGCCGCTTCACGGTCAGGCAGGCAGTAGAGCCGGTATACCGGCACCTGCTCCAGCAGATCCGCCAGCAGGGCGGTAACTTTCTCGATAAATCCAGAGTCCCAACTGTTGACGATGGTCTGGCTGAACAGAGGACCGAAGGCGTTGGCGCTGAGGCGCTCCACCCGGTTTTTGGTGGATTGCGTTACTAGAAAAATTCCGGCAATGGGCGCCTGTTCGGGGCGATAGATGTGGGAGGTACCGCTCCAGATGGAACCGCCGCCGTAGAAACCGTCGGGCTTTTTCATGATAACCGTCCGGTCGCCGTTTAAGATTTCTGCGCCCAGATGGATGTGCCACAAATCGGCCTGTGTGGATTTGCCGGCGCCGGAAGGACCGCAAAACAGCACGGTCTTACTCTCCGCCAGCACAAGGGAGCTGTGCAGCAGCAATGCGGACCGGTTTAGCAGCAGCCGTTCGCCCTGAATCAGGTGGGCGCAGCGCCAGATTCGAGAGTATTCCGCCCAGCGAGAGGCGGGGTAGTAAAGGGTGTGATGCCCCTCAGGACAGAAAAGACAGGCTACCTGACACCCGTTCCCGTCACTCAGAGGGGGATGGATGTGCAGCCAGCCTTTGTCGGTTTTGTATATATAAGTGTCGCCTTGAATGTGGACCGGAGGGCTGTCGGGGCAGAGCGGTTCCGTCAGCAGTTCCAGCCGGTACTCCCCGTCCACCGGTTCGGTGTCAGAACATTGCAAGGCAGCGAAGTTGTCGGGCAGTTGGATTGAATCAGGTAGAGAAAAACGAAGGGTAATGTCAGAAAAGTGAATACAGAAATTGTATGCGCACGCCATAGAATCAGGAATTCAGGGCGCTGTTTGCCTGGGTATGGTAACAGAAACCGTCGTAGTCGTTGCCGGCAATGACCCGGTAAGCGCAGGAATTGTCCGCAAACCAGCCGTGGTAGGCGAAGGACTTCATAGCGTTGGGGACATCGGGATCCCGCAGGAAGCACAGACTGCCGGAGGAACCAACCTTGATGCCGCAGCCGGCGATGGATTGGCTCAATTCGTACCGATCAACGGCGACCATAGGCTTTTCATACTTCATTTTCATAGACTCTCAACCTTTCGAGTTAACATCGCTTCGTGGAAGCATCATCAATCAAAATGCCATTCTGACGGAGGATGTCCAGAAATTCTGCTACGTCGTCGCGGGCCGTATCCGCGTCGACCTCATATTCGTCAAGGACCGCCTGCACCAGTTCCTGCTCCGTCCGTTCTGCTTGCAGGAGCTCGAACAGAAGCTTGCCGCTGCCGTTCAGCGCCAGCAATCCGGACAATGCCTGAGCGGCGGGACCGGAGGGGATGGCTATGGTTTCGCCGGCAATCTGGCGTACAACGAAGCCGGGAACGATGCGCATAGGCGTTTCCTCCAAGATTTCCAATAAATGGGCGTGATGCGATGATATAATTCACCTTATACTTGTGACCCATTATACCCCAATGGATTCTGAAATGCAACCCTTTTTTTGTAATATTTTTGGTGAAATAACCAAAAGTTTGCTTTCTGTAACATTGACGCACCCTCCACCGGATGGTATAATCGGCATATGGATTATAGTATGGAAGAGAAAAGATTGTTTAGCGTACACCGTTAAACGGTAATTTACCATTATGGCTGGGAGAAAGTATATGAGAAAACTCATGATGATAATACTGACGGTGATTCTGGTTTTTACCGGCTGCGCACAGGATCAGCCGTCTGACCCTCAAAGAGAGTCTACTGCGGTGGTGTCGGGAGAGGATGAGCTGATTTGTTTGGAATACAGCCGGTTTTCCGGTGCCTTTCCAGAGGACGGTACCGGCAGACAGGTATCCTCGGTGGCGGCGATTCTGGTTAAGAACAATTCTTCAAAGTTTCTGGACTATGCGCGGATTGAGTGTTCCATCGGGGAGGACCGGACCGGCATCTTCAAGCTCACGGGTCTGCCGGCAGGACAATCCGCGTGGGTGCTGGAGCAAAGTGGCATGACCATCGTGGAGGGGGAACACTTTCAGGCAAAGCCCTGCACGGACTACGCCTTTCGTTCCGATGCGGTGACCCGGACCGACAAATTCGATGTTCAGGTCAGTGGCAACACGGTTACCGTGACGAACCGCTCCAAGGAAACTCTGGAAAACGTGTGTGTTTATTATAAGATACTTCATGAGGATGGCAATTATTTCGGCGGCATCACATATATGCTGACTTTTGGCACATTGCCCCCCGGACAAGCTACGCAAAAGCAGTCCGGCTACTTTGGAGACAGCACCCGAATTGTCCGTTACGGCTTCCAGATTAAGTCATAATCCACCTTTGCGGCGCATAGCCTTGCCACAGGAGGGTGGAAGGTCTATGAAATTTTCCGAGCTTCGGTGCAAAGAGGTCATCTGTGTGAACGACGGTGCCCGACTGGGGTATGTCTGCGATGTAACGGTGGAACTGCCGGAGGGACGTGTGGTGGCGCTGATTGTGCCGGGACCTTGCAGGGTGTTGGGACTGTTTGGCAGACGTGACGATTTTGTGATTCCATGGAGCTGCATCCGGCGTGTGGGACCGGATATCATACTGGTGGACATTAAGCCTTGCGACTGTCGGGTACCCCGCAGCAAGGGCTGGGGATTTTGAAAAGCAGGCAGGGCAGGGTGTATCCCCTGCCCTGCTGTCAATATGCGGAAAAGGATTGTCAAACGCCCGGAGTATTCCTCCGGGCGTTGTTGCTTACAATGCGTCGCGAATGGCGCCGATGGAGTACAGTGAGCCAAAGCTCAAAACCACGCCGTCGGTGCCGGCTTTTTCGATAGCGGTGCGGACGCCTTCCTCGATGGAATCGCAGGCGGTGGCTTTGGCACCGGCTTCGGTCAGGTGCTTTGCCAGCTCCGCCGCCTCCAGCTTGCGGGGGTTGGGGGGCGTGATGCACACAAACTCTGTGGCGTAGGTCATTACCGGCTTGTACATATCGGCGTAGTCCTTGTCCGCCAGCACACCGGTCAGCACAATCAGCCGTTTGCCAATCAGGTAGTCCTGAATGTTCTTCACAAGCGCTTCGATGCACTGGGGATTATGTCCGCCGTCGATGATGAACAGGGGGTCGCGCTGCATAATGTCAAACCGACCGGGCCAGCGGGTATCCCGCAGACCGTCACGGATGTTTTCTTCGGAGATGTTCCAGCCGCCCTCAATCAGGCTGTCGGCAATGGACAGCACCACCGCGGCGTTGTGAAGCTGATGGTCGCCCAGCAGGGGCAGGAACAGTTCTTTTCTTTCGCCACAGTCGAAAACCTGTCCCTCAAGGCTGTGGGAACGGAGGGTCAGACCCTCAAAATTCGCCTTTTTCAGGGAAACGTTGCGTTCTGCGCAGATTCGCTCATAGACCGCCTCCACAGAGGGGATGCTGCGGTAGACCACCGCCCGTCCACCGTCCTTAAAAATACCGGATTTGGTTTCCGCGATTTTCTCCACGGTGTCGCCCAGAACCTCGGTGTGATCCAGTCCGATGTTGGTGATGACCGCAACCTCCGGACATTCAATCACATTGGTGGCGTCGAAAGCGCCGCCCATGCCTACCTCCAGCACCACGATGTCGCAGTTCTGACGGAGGAAATACTCAAAGGCGATGCAGCAGACCAGCTCAAACTCCGTGGGAGATTCTGCCATGGACTGGGCGAGGGGTTTGACGTATTCAGTGATGGCCGCCAGATCCTCGTCGGAAATCTCTACGCCGTCCACCTGCATCCGTTCGTGGAAACGGTAGATGAAGGGGGAAGTGTACAGACCGGTACGGTAGCCGGCCTTACGCAGAATCGAGGCGGTCATGGCGGCTGTGGAGCCTTTGCCGTTGGTGCCGGCGATGTGGATGAATTTCAGCTTTTTTTCCGGATTGCCCATTTTGGCCAGCAGCTCCTGGGTTCTGCCCAGACCGGGGATGCTGCCTTTCCAGCAAACGGAGTGGATATATTCAATAGCTTCGGTGGCGTTCATCATGATGTTCCTTTCCGGGGCCAGACCCCAAGGCGTTGAAAAATATTGGCCTTACAAAGCAGATAAATAACCAGTGTATCCAGTACCAGTGTGATGCCGAATTGGATGGAACGGGCGGTGAGGTAGTAAAGGAAGCCCGCCCACAGACCGCCGTCAAAGTAGATAAAAGACAGGGTTAGGCTCTGATACACAATGGAGCCCAGCACCACAGGGGGGAGCAGCGCCAATGCAAGGCGGAGCGGAGAGATTTTCCGGCTGACATAGTAGCGGAAAATACCGCCGGACAGTCCATAGAGAATGGGCGGCACGCAGAAAATGGGATTGAAGCCGAAGGGAGAAAACAGACAACCTACAAAATCCGCGGTGAAGCCGACCAACGCACCGGGGATGGGACCAAACAGCATGCCGGCCAGAAATACCGGAACGGCTTCAATGGAAAAGCGGGTATCGGCGGCGGGCATCGGGATGACCAGCCGTGCCAACACTACACTCAGTGCCGCCAGCAGGGCGCAGTAGGCGAGGGTCTTGGTGGTAATACGCATAGAGATACCTCCTTCAGTAGTGGACGCAAAAACCCCTTGCGGCAATGCCGCAAGGGGAGCGTAAACATAGTCCCGTCAGGCAGCTGCCTGACCGGATATCGTTGCTACATAAAGGAGGGTGAGTCCATTATGGCGCAGCGGGTGCGGATACCCCATCGCGGACGCAAGTCCTTCGTCTGCCACACAACTCCCCATTTTGACAGCACTTCACGCGAGGTTTCCTACTCTGTTCGCTACTATCATACACGAAAAGTCGGAAAAAGTAAATACTTTTTTCAATATATTGCGGTCAGTAGGGTAAATGATTGTTTAGCGTTCCGATTACAACCGCACCTTTTGTAGGGGAGGGTCTTGACCCTCCCGAAAGGTCGCAACTTCTGAGCTGTTAATACTATGCAAACAGGTACGTTTTCAGCACAGTTTGCAACATCTCAAAA
>JAZSEN010000115.1:0-23738 GCA_045531675.1 Faecousia sp. | reverse complement strand
ATGGTGCCCTCGTAGTTGCGGTCAGCGAAGGTCAGCAGACCCATCTCCACAACATCGGTCATGTTGTCCACGTTGAAGTAGAGGTTGTACTGAATCTCATCTCTGAAGGCCAGAGTGGGGTACTTCAGAGTGACGGTGGGTGCTACGGTTTCCACATAGTCGGGATCCTTAGCGCCACAGGAAGTGCAGATACCGTCCACATAGCTGTGACCGGTAGCAGCAACGGTATCGTCAACATAGCTGTTGCCACAGGTGCAGATGTAGGTGGTGTAACCGGCAGTGGTACAGGTGGGAGCGGTAACGACCTTCTGATAGCCGTGACCGGTGGCAGGAATGGTTTCCTTTACCACATCGCCACAGGTAGAGCAGGTCTTAGTGATGGAACCGGCAGTAGTGCAGGTGGCATCCACAGTAACGGTCTGGTAGCTGTGACCCTTGGCGGCAACCTGATTACCGGTATAGGAATCACCGCAGCCGGAGCAGGTATAGGTGGTGTAACCGGCGGCAGTACAGGTGGGAGCTGTGACCTTGGAGGTGTAGCTATGGCCCTTTGCAGCAATGGTTTCCTTCACCACATCGCCACAGGTAGAACAGGTCTTGGTGGTAGAACCGGCAGTGGTGCAGGTAGCATCCACGGTGACGGTCTCGTAGCTGTGACCCTTAGCGGCAACCTGATTGCCGGTGTAGGAGCTACCGCAGACGGAGCAGGTATAGGTGGTGTAACCGGCAGCAGTACAGGTGGGAGCTGTGACCTTGGAGGTGTAGCTATGGCCCTTAGCCACGATGGTCTCGGTGTAGGTGTAGCCGCACAGGTCACAGACATGGGTCTTGGTACCGGTAGCGGTACAGGTGGCATCCTTCACGCTGGTGATGTACACATGGTCGCAGCCCTGCGTACCAACCTGATACTTAAAGACCAACAGATTGGAAACATAAGCGCTGCTGGTTGCGTTGGAGGTTGCATAAGCACCGAACTTGCCGCTGCTGATCTGGTAGTAGATACCACGGGCATCGCTGGCGGAATTGAAGATGTAGCCGCTGTCTCCGGCGGATACAGTCCACGCATAAGCAGAAGTGTCCAGAGTGAAGTTGGTGCTGGAGGTGTAGCTCAGATAGTTGTCGCCGTTACGCAGGGCAACGCCGCCGGTAACGTTGGAGAGCTTCCAGATGGGCAGGTCGGTGCCGGTAACAAAACGACCGGAAACATTCACGTCCACGCCCAGAATCTTGCCGCTGGACAGGCTGGTGCCCAGCGCTCTGTAAACGCCGTCAACCTCAGCAACCAGAACGTAGTTGCCGGCAGTAATCTTGGACAAATCGGTGACCAGCACGAAGCCGGTGTCGGTTACGACATAGTCGGGGTCCAGAACGCCGCAATCAATGCAGGTGCCCTCGGCGAAGTCATGACCGGTAGCGCTGACCGCATTGGAAACATAGCTATACTTACAGGTAGCGCAGGTATAGGTGGTGTAGCCGGCCTCGGTGCAGGTAGGCGCAGTAACGACGCCGTCGTAATCGTGACCCAGAGCCAGCACTTCATCGGCTTTATAGCTGTCCTTACAGGACTTGCAGGTGTAGGTAGTGTAACCGTTCTGGCTGCAGGTGGGAGCAGTCACCACGGACTCGTAGGTATGACCGGTGGCGTAGATGCTCTTCTGGTAGCTGTCACCACAGACGGTACAGGTGTAAACACGAACACCGGTGGTGGTGCAGGTAGCAGGGGTGGTGACCACGCCATCATCATAGGTATGGCTGGTGGCGGCAACTTCGTCACCGGTGTAGCTGTAACCGCAAGCAGAACAGGTATAAGTGGTGTAACCGGCGGTGGTGCAGGTGGGCTTGGTCACCTTGGAGGTGTAGCTGTGGCTGGTCTTGGCAATGGTCTCGGTGTAGGAATCGCCACAGTTGGAGCAGGTATAGGTCTTAACGCCGGTCTCGGTACAGGTAGCGGCGGTGGTGACCTTAGAGGTGTAGCTGTGGTTGCAAACAGCGGTATAGCTCAGGCTCAAAGTGCCGTCGGAGTTTTCCTTCAGGGTGAAGGTAATCTCACGATTGGCGGGAACCAGCATCTTCTCAGCAGCGCCGGTACTGGTGTTGTAGAGGGTAGCGCTGGTGCCAGTGGTGTAGGACTGCGCCATATACCAGTCGCCGTTGTCAGAGGTCTTGACGAAAACATAGCTGTCGGAGGTGAAGGTAGCAACCAGCTTGCCATCGACAAACTTGTAGTCGCCGGGGTTCTCGTAGTCGCCCTCGCAGCCGTGATCGGCGCCGTTGATGTAACCGACCAGCTGATAGTCGTAGCCGGTAACCCGTTCCCACTGAGCGTAGAAGTTGACCACATCGCCATCTACCGCGGTGGTCTTGGCAACGGAAACGCCGTCGTTATAAGTTTCCAGATAATAACCGGAGGGCTGAGAGCCTTCAGCATACCAGCCGGAATCGGTGCCGTCGGTGTAGTACCACTGATTCTGAGAGGTACGGTGAGCGGTCCAGCCCACAAACTTGTAGCCGGGTCTGGTGAAGGTGTTTTCACTGATGGCAGTGCTGTAACCGTATACCACGGTGGTATCTTCCATGGTGCCGGTACCGCCATTGGCGTTGTACTTAATGGTATAGGTCTTGTCCAGAGGAGTCCACTGGGCGTAGAACTCAACCACGTCGCCATCAATGGAAGATGTGGCAGATACCTTCTGGCCACTGCTGTAGGTATACAGATAGTAACCGTCGGGCTGAGAACCCTCGGCATACCAGCCGGGGCTGGAGCCGTCGGTGTAGTACCAGTAATCCTGAGTGGTGCGGTGAGCAGTCCAGCCGGCGAACTCATAGCCGTTGCGGGTAAAGGCATTGGCGCGAGTGGGGGTTGAATAGCCGATGGGGATACGGGTATCGGCCATGGTGCCGGAGCCGCCGTTGGCCTTATACTGAATGGTAAAATGCTCAGCCTCGGAAGTGACCTTGGTGTAGGTGTAGCTATCAAAGCTGGAAACGCCGTCGTGGTTGGTGTCAGAATCGGTGACACGGCGGTTAGTGTTGAAGTATAGCTTGCCGTCAGCGGAGCAGATGTCGCAGCTCTCAATCTCGAACAGAGCGGAGTAAGCGCCACTGGTGACACGGAAAGCCAGATGCTCCACAGGGTAAACCAGACCGGTGTAGCTGTTGGCAGCAATGGCATCGTCGATGTTGAACACCAGAATAACGGAGCGGTTCAGGTAGCTGTCGGGGCCGGAGATGGGCAGGAAAATGGTGCCATCGTGGTAGCCGAAGCCCTGATTGACGTAGTCGGTCAGGTCATTGTATTCGTCCTTGATGTAAGCCTGAGACTTGACCAGCGTACAAATCTTGGTCATGTTGATGGTGGCGCTGGACAGGCTGGCATCAACAGAGCCCATGTACACGTCCAGACCCCACTTGGTAATGAAGGTAATCATACCGTTGGAGTAGCCCTTGACGGCCATGGCGGTGGCGCAGATGTCAGCGCCGTTGCACTGCAGGCGGTAGTTGGCCACCTTGGTCAGGGTGGTGCCGGAGCGCACGTAGCGGATAATACCCTCGGTACCCTTCTCGGTGGTGGTGACAAACAGGTTGGAAGAACCATCAATGCCCCACACGTCCATATCGTTGGCGTGGCACAGGCCGTAGAACAGGTAACTGCCGGAGTCAGCGCTGTACAGCTGGGTGACAGTGCCGGTGTCCTTGTCCGTCATATGGATGACGGCCTGAGATTCATCGGTCTTGATTTTGATGGTGTACAGGTACTGGGAGCCGACTGCCAGACCCTGCATACTGGGGCAGGAGTTGGCATCCTGAATCTTAGCGACATCGGTGTAGTCGCCATAGAATTCATAGGCGCTCGCCGGGGTGGGCAGATAGATTAGCGAAGACACCAGAACGACCAGTGTCAACAGAGCAATCCAACGCTTCATCGGTCTTTTCATTTCACTCAATCTCCTTTGTTTTTTGGGGGTCTTTGTATTATAGCAACTTTTTCTAAGCGGAGCAATTCGCAGAATGAATGAATATTTAGTGAATAATCCAACATTTTGCCCAATGAACTGGTCAATTTGATTATTGCACCTCCCCTGCAAACGGATTCAAGGGCGTGCTGCGGTAAGCAGCACGCCCTTGATTTGTTATTGTAAGCTCCAACGGGTGGGAATAATCTGCGCCGGATAGGATTCCATAATTTCACCGTTGTATGTGATTTCCACCACATCTCCGGCTTTTACCTCAAGCGGGCTCAGCTCTGCAGTAGAAAAGCTGATGCGGTCAGCGCTGTATCGTTCAGGCTCATTTTCCAACGGCTCCACCAATACAGAAGAACCGTTGATTTCCACAATGGTCGCCAGAAAACGATACTCCACATTGTCCTTCTCCAGTTCCCACAGCTCATCGATGGATTGGCGATTACGGGGCAGGAAGTAGACCCGGGTCTGCTCATAAACACCGTCATCCGTCAGGCGATGCCATTTTACAATCTTATAGGTCAACGCCGAATAGACTCTGGTGCCGCCGTCTTTGCAATGTCCGGCAGGAATCGGAATAAACAGAATTCCAAGCAGCGCAATCACCAGCAACATGATGATACATACTTTCTTTTTCAAAGCAGTTCCCCCCTTCGCATGGATAAGCGGCAGAGTATTGGGTCTTCAGGGCTGTCTGACGGGCATACCGTCATCCAAGCCGCGGCAGCTGAACACCAGTGCCGGCAGAACCAGAGGAATATTCATCATATTTCCTACAAGGCCAAGAACCAGATAAAGCGTTGCGTTTTTGGGATTGGCGGCAGTAAACAAATCGTAGTACGCCATGTACATCTGTACTGCCAGAACAACAGCAACCACAGACATCGTCAGGCCCAGCAGAGCCACCACAATGCCCTTTACAAGCAGCACCTGTATCACAGCAGGCGTAGGCTGGGAGAATTGGCTCACCATATCCTCTAACATCGCTTCCATTTCAGAGTCGGACATGAAGCTCATTTCTGTTAATGTTTCCAGGCTCAGCAGTCCCTCCGGCAGGTAAGGAATGACGTCAATGGCCATACTGATGCCCAGTACCACGATTACAAAAAGCAGCGCCAGCATAGCACCCTTCAGAATGGGCATGGATTTGCGTTTGGTCTTAACCTGATTTTTGACAATGTGGCGGTACTGGTCAGAAATACAGCCCAGAACCCACATATCCGCCACAGGCACCCATGCCAGCCAGGGATTATTAATCCCCCGGCGCTTGGCAATGGTGTAAAGTCCAAGCGCACCCAGTACATAACCAACAATTGCCAGTATCGATCCAATGTTCATCATATTTACCTCCTTATTTTATCAGTTTACAGACCAGCTCCGTGTAACCAACCGGGTCCTCAACAGGTAGCTGAGCCATCAACTGTGCCTGATACATCAGAAGCAGCGCGTAATCCTTTGCCAGCAACGGGTCGGCAGTCATGGCTGCTTCCATCGCCTTGACCGCATCATGCTCCGGATTCAGTTCCAGAATCCGACCAACAGACATGGCAAACTCCGGCTCCATCCGCTTCATATACTTTTCCATTTCGAAGCTCATGCCGGACTCGGGAACCATGCACACCGGCAGGCTGCCCAAATCCACGGACAGACGAACCTCCTTGACCTGCTCGCCCAGGCTTTCCTTGACGAAGGTCAGGAAACCCTTCATGGCTTCGGTCTTGTCCTCCAGCTCCTTCTTCTCCTCCTCGGTCTGCAGGCCAAGGTCCTCGGAGGCGGCGTTACAGAACTTCTTTTCAGCATAGGTCATCAGAGTATTGGGGATGAACTCGTCCACATCCTCGGTGCAGAGCAGTACATCGTAACCACGGTTCTTCAGTGTCTGCACCTGAGGCTGCTTCGCAAGCAGGGCACGGCTCTCACCGGTGATGTAGTAAATCATTTCCTGCCCCTCTGCCATAGCATCGGTGTACTCCTTCAGGGAAATCAGCTTTCCTTCCTTTTCGGACCAGAACAGCAGCAAATCCTGTGTGGCATCCTTGTGGGCGCCATATTCGGAAACGGTGGCGTACTTCAGCTGGCGACCAAAGGCGGCATAGAACTTTTCATAGTCCTCACGATTGTTTTCCAGCATAGCTTTCAGCTCGGACTTGATTTTCTTTTCGATGTTACGGGCAATGATGGTCAGCTGACGGTCATGCTGAAGCATTTCACGGCTGATGTTCAGGCTCAGGTCCTGACTGTCCACAATACCGCGCACAAAGCGGAAATGCTCAGGCAGCAAATCCTCGCAGTTTTCCATAATCATCACACCGGAGGAGTACAGCTGCAATCCCCGTTTATGCTCCTTGGACCAAAAGTCGTAGGGTGCCTTAGAGGGGATATACAGCAGCGCCTTGAAGGTAACGCTACCCTCGGCACTAGTGTGGATGGTCCGCAGCGGTTTTTCATAATCGAAGAACTTTTCACGGTAGAAAGCGGCGTATTCCTCCTCGGAAACGTCCTTTTTCGCTCTCTGCCACAGGGGAATCATGGAATTGAGAGTGTCCTCCTCCATGTAGGATTCATACTCGTCGGAATCGTCCTTTTTCCGGGATTTGCTGATTTCCATTCGGATGGGATAGCGGATATAGTCAGAATACTTGCGAATCAGCTCACGAATCCGGTACTCCTGCAGGAATTCGGAGAACTTGTCGTCCTCGGTATCCTCCTTCAGAGTCATGATAATATCAGTGCCGGCAGTGGCTTTGGCAGTCTCTTCAATGGTGTAGCCATCAGCGCCGTTGGAAGCCCACTTCCATGCGGCGTCCTCGCCGTACTTTCTGGTAATAACGGTAACAGAGGATGCCACCATAAAAGCAGAGTAGAAACCGACACCGAACTGACCGATGATGTCAATGTCCTCGGTCTTGTCCATAGCCTGCTTGAAGCCCAGACTGCCGGACTTGGCGATGGTGCCCAGATTCTCCTCCAGCTCTCCCCTGCTCATACCGATGCCGTTGTCAGAAACGGTGATGGTGCGGTTCTTCTCGTCACGGGTGATAGTAATGGCCAAATCGTCCCGATTCAGTCCCACCTTGTCATCGGTCAGGGCAATGTAAGCCAGCTTGTCCATGGCATCGCTGGCGTTGGAGATGATTTCACGCAAAAAAATCTCGCGGTGCGTATAGATAGAGTTAATCATCAAATCCAGCAATCGCTGAGATTCTGCTTTGAACTGCATTTTTTCCATTATAACGGATCACGTCCTTTAAGGTATTAGCACTCCAATAGTTTGAGTGCTAATATTGTATCATATTTTCCGGAAATTGCAAGCCCCTATATCAAAATTCTCGAAACGTTCATAAATGACAGCAGTAGTTGTTACACCGTTAAACGATATTTTTCCTCCGCAGGGCATTGATTTATTTGGAAATTGTGTTATTATTATAATGTATATCTATGCGCCATGGCGCAGAACCAGATTTTTGGTATGTTTAAGGAGAATGAAATGATTACAGTAAGTAACCTTGGTATGCAATTTGGCGGTCAGTGGCTGTTCCAGCATGTTGACCTGCAGTTCCTTCCCGGCAACTGCTACGGCATCATCGGTGCCAACGGCGCAGGCAAGTCCACTTTCCTGCGGCTGCTCACCGGTGAGCTGGAATCCACCACCGGCAATATCGCCATCGACCCCGACAAGCGGGTTTCTGTTTTGAAGCAGAACCAGAACGCCTACGACGAGTATTCCATCATGGACACCGTCATCATGGGCAACCAGCACCTGTACGACGTGATGAAGGAGAAGGATGCCATCTACGAAAAGGAGGACTTCTCCGACGAGGACGGTCTGCGTGCCGCAGATCTGGAGGCCGAGTTCGCTGAGCTGGGCGGCTGGGAGTCAGAATCCGATGCATCCCGACTGCTGCAGGGTCTGGGCATCGGCACCGACATGCACTACGATATCATGGGCGACACCGACCCCCGTCTGAAGGTCAAGGTCCTGCTGGCGCAGGCCCTGTTCGGCAACCCCGACATCATCATGCTGGACGAGCCCACCAACAACCTGGACATCGAAGCCATCAACTGGCTGGAGGATTTCCTGCTGGACTTCCCCGGCATGGTCATCGCCGTCAGCCACGACCGCCACTTCCTGAACACCGTCTGCACCCACACCGTGGATATCGACTACGGCAAGATTAAGATGTACGTCGGTAACTACGACTTCTGGTACGAATCCTCTCAGATGGTTCAGGCCATGATTCGCAACAAGAACAAGAAGAATCAGGAGAAGATTGAGGAACTGCAGCTGTTCATTCAGCGGTTCTCCGCCAACAAGTCCAAGGCCAAGCAGGCAACCGCCCGCCGTAAGCTGCTGGACAAGCTGACTGTTGAAGAAATGCCCTGCTCCACCCGCCGCTATCCCTTCGTGGGCTTTATGCCCGAACGTGAGCTGGGTAAGGACATTCTGACTGTTAAGGACGTATCCGTTACCGTGGTCGGCGTGAAGCTGCTGGACAACGTGTACTTCTCCGTGGGCAAGAACGACAAGATTGCCTTCGTCGGTGAGAACGAGCTGGCACAAACTGCCCTGTTCCAGATTCTCATGGGGGAGCTGGAGCCGGATGAGGGCAGTATCAAGTGGGGCATCTCCACCATCCGCAGCTACCTGCCCAAGGACAACTCCGAGTACTTCGAGGGTAACAAGATGGAGCTGGTGGACTGGCTCCGTCAGTACTCCGTCAAGAAGGACGATGTGTACCTGCGTGGTTTCCTTGGAAGAATGCTGTTCAGCAACGAGGACGTTTTCAAGAGTGTTGAGGTTCTGTCCGGTGGTGAGAAGGTCCGCTGCATGCTGTCCAAGATGATGCTGTCCGGCGCCAATGTGGTGCTGCTGGACCAGCCCACCAACCATTTGGACATGGAGTCCATTCAGGCTGTGAACAAGGGTCTGGAAGCCTTCAACGGTGTGGTTCTGCTGGCCTCCCACGACCATGAAATGCTGACCTCCACCTGTAACCGCGTCATCGCCTTCCAGCCTGACGGCACCATCATCGACCGCTACGGCACCTACGATGATTACCTGGCATGGATGGCAGAGAACAGAGCCAATTCCTGATTGTTGCGTATTCCACAGATATGTAGATATAAGATACGGAGTAAACTTTATGAATAAGATTCTTGATATCATCACTGCAAAAATGCAGCAGGCGTGTGTGGATGCCGGCTATGACGCATCTTTCGGACGGGTGACGGTTTCCAACCGTCCTGACCTGTGCGAATACCAGTGCAACGGCGCGCTTTCCGCCGCCAAGCAGTACAAGTGCGCTCCCATCGCCATCGCCAATGCGGTGGTGGAAAAGCTTGACGCCGCCGACTACGATATGGTGGAGGCGGTAATGCCCGGCTTCATCAATCTGAAGCTTTCCGGCAGTTTTCTTGCCAACTATCTTGAGCAGATGCGCACCGCTGACAGCTTTGGCATCAACAAGTCCGGCACCGGCAAGACCATCGTGGTGGACTATGGCGGACCCAATGTCGCCAAACCTCTGCACATCGGTCACCTGCGCTCCGCCATCATCGGTGAGAGCCTGAAGCGGCTGTACAAATTCTTCGGCTGGAACACCATCGGTGACATCCATCTAGGTGACTGGGGTCTGCAGATGGGTCTGATTATCACTGAACTGCAGGAGCGTCAGCCGGACCTGTGCTATTTTGACCCCGACTTCACCGGCGAGTACCCCGCCGAACCGCCCTTCACCATTTCGGAGCTGGAGCAGATTTATCCTGCCGCCTCCGCCAAGAAGAAGGAGGACGAGGACTTTGCAGAGCGGGCTCACAATGCCACCTTTGAGCTGCAACAGGGGCGCGCCGGTTATCGCGCCATCTGGCAGCATATCATGAAGCTGTCCGTGGCGGATATGACCAAGATTTACGATAATCTGGACGTCCACTTCGAAAGCTGGCTGGGCGAAAGCGACGCCGACCCCTACATTCCTCCCATGATTGAGGACATCAAGGCGAAGGGTCTGGCAATCATCAGCGATGGTGCGCTGGTCATGCCCGTTGCCGAGGACTCCGATAAAAAGGAGGTTCCTCCCTGTATTCTGGTCAAGTCCGACGGCTCTGCCATTTACGCCACCACCGATCTTGCCACCATGGTCCAGCGGATGGGCGACTGGTCACCGGAGAAGATTCTCTACCTGACGGACAAGCGGCAAGCGCTGCACTTCGAGCAGGTATTCCGCGCCGCCAGAAAGGCCGGCATCGTCAAAGCTGAAACGGAGCTGGAGCACATTGGCTTCGGCACCATGAACGGCAAGGACGGAAAGCCCTTCAAAACCCGTGAGGGCGGTGTCATGCGTCTGGAAAACCTGATTGCTGACATGACCGATTTCGTCCGCGCCAAGGTCGTGGAGAACAACATCGTTGCCGAGGACGCCGTAGAGGAGACCACAAAGAAGATTGCCATGGCGGCGCTGAAGTACGGCGATTTGTCCAACCAGCCCACCAAGGACTACATCTTCGACATGGATCGTTTCGCCGCCTTCGAGGGCAACACTGGACCTTATATTCTCTACACCATCGTTCGGATCAAGTCCATCCTTGCCCGTTACGGCGACTGGAAGCACCTGTCCATTCAGGTTCCTGCCAACGGCTATGCCAAGGACCTGATGCTGTCCATCACCCGTTTTGCTCCTTCCATGGAGTCGGCGCTGAATTCTTCCGCCCCCAACCTGATTTGCGCCTATATCTATGAGCTTGCCGGCGCAGCCAACAAGTTCTACCACGAAACCCCCATCCTCAAAGAGGAAAACGAGGACCTGAAGGCAGGCTACATCGCTCTGATGGGTCTGACCAAGGAAATTCTGGAGCAGTGCATCGCCCTGCTGGGTTTCCAGGCTCCCGAGAAAATGTAATGCCGCTGCCGTTCCCCGTGAACCGCTCATGGGGAACGGCAGTTTTTTTGCTGTCTATTGGTAAATGATTGTTTAGCGTTCCGATTACAACCGCACCTTTTGTAGGGGAGGGTCTTGACCCTCCCCTACAATATAATCCGGATTAAACCGCTAAACGATAATTTACATTCCCAAGCAACCGCATACAATCACTGCCGCAGTTTCATACCATTGCCTGCACAGCCATCAGCTTTTTCTTCATAAAAACTTTACAAATAGGCCAAAATAGTATATTATATATGGGATGGCAACCAGAAATAGATATTAAGGAGAGGTAGCATCCATGTACTGGCTGAAGGAAATGTTTACGAACCCCTATGCTTTGACGGGGCTTTCGTCATGGTTCTTAGCGCAGGTGCTCAAGACCATCATCCACATTTTTATATACAAGCGCTTGGACCTGAAGCGTCTTTTTGGTGACGGCGGTATGCCCAGCGGTCATTCTGCCACCGTAACCTCTCTCGCCGTAATCATCGCCCTGACATACGGCCCCGGTTCGGTAGAGTTTGCCATCAGCGGTATTCTCGCCATTATCGTTTGCCACGATGCCACCGGTGTCCGATTGGAAACCGAGAAGCAGGCTTTTATCATCAACGAACTGGTCAAGGCCTTCAGCGAACTGTCTGAAGAGAAGATTCCTGAAGTGAAACTGAAGCAATTTGTCGGTCATACACCTGTTCAGGTTATGGCAGGCATCCTCCTGGGTCTGGTGAACGCCTGCCTGATGTACTGGGTATTATTCGTGCGTTAAGCCACAAGCACTCCATCTTCGGAAAGAAGGAAAACAATGAAAGTACTGGTCACCACTGACTTATATACAACAGAAACCAACGGCGTGGTCACATCAGTCAAGAATCTCGTGGAAGTTCTCACCGCTCTGGGGCATGATGTGCGTATTCTGACCATATCCGACGGTCCCCACAGCAGCCGGATCGGTAATGTATATTATGTCCGCTCCCTGCCCCTTGGTTTTATATATCCCGATGTGCGGATGCCAACCACCTACCGCAGCAGACAGCTGAAAGCGCTGATTGAATGGAAGCCGGATATTATCCACAGTCAATGCGAGTTTTTCACTTTCCAATTTGCAGGATACATTTCCAAACACACCGGCGCACCAATTGTACATACCTACCACACCTTGTATGAGCAGTATGTTCGCTATGTACTGCCTTTCAAGGGTGCCGGTCAAAAGGCCGTAGGTCGACTGTCCCGCCTGCGGCTTCATAATGTCAAAGGCATCATCGCCCCCACCCGCAAAGTGGAGAAGGTGCTGCGTGACTACGGCATCACCATTCCCATTCATGTCATCCCCAGCGGCATCCGTCTGGAGCAGCACCATCACCGGATGACACAGAAGTTGCGCATCAAGTGCCGCCGTAATTTAGGACTCACACCGGATATGCCGGTGCTGGTCAGCGTCGGTCGCGTGGGTAACGAGAAGAATCTGGACGAGCTTTTGCGTTATTTTGCAGAGGTTTCCCCGGATTATCCACAACTCCGGTTCCTGATTGTAGGCGATGGTCCGGCAAAGCAGGAGCTGGAGCAGTTGTCAGAAGCTCTGGGCGTAAACGATAAGGTGATTTTCACCGGCATGGTCCCCCCTTGCAAGGTTCAGGACTACTACCAGTTGGGTGATATCTTCGTCTGCGCCTCCACCAGCGAAACACAGGGTCTGACCTATGTGGAGGCTATCGCCAATGGACTGCCTCTTCTTTGCCGTCAGGACCCCTGTCTGGAGGATGTGATGGTTTACGGTGAGAATGGTTTTTCCTTCACCGATTTGGACAGCTTCCGCAAGGGTTTGGATGTGATTCTGACCAATCCCCGTTGGAGGAAGCTGGCTCAGGGTCGTAGTCGCCAGATTGCCGCCCGCTTTGGCAAAGAAACCTTTGGTGCCGCCGTGGAGGAGCTATACCGCTCCGTAATCAGCGAGCCTGTTGCAGAAAGGAATTAAGCCAATGAACCGTATTGTCACCATGGTTTTGAAGAATCTGTTCATTCTCCCCGCAGCATGGACAAAACTGTGCCACTACGCCAAACACACCGATAAATACCCCGAACTGACAAAATACCGTCACATTCAGTACATTCTGAAACGGGCAGTAAAGGCTGGAAACGTCACTTTGAAGGTTTCAGGCGTGGAGAATATTCCCACTGAGAATGGTTTTATGCTGTACTCCAACCATCAGGGACTATTTGATGTGCTGGCCATTGCCGCCACCTGCGACCAGCCGCTGGGTGCTGTCATGAAAAAAGAACTGAAAGACGTTCCCCTGATTAAACAAATCTGTGCCTGTACAAAATCCTTCGCCATGGATCGCGAAGACGTCCGGCAGTCTCTGACCGTCATCCAAAACGTGACGAAAGAGGTAATCGACGGACGAAACTATCTGATTTTCCCCGAAGGAACCCGTAGTAAACTAGAAAACGATTTGCTGGATTTTCACCACGGCAGTTTTCGCTGCGCCCTGCGGGCCAAGTGTCCCGTGGTGCCGATTGCGCTGGTGGATTGCTTTAAGGTACTGGA
Organism: Faecousia sp.; assembly: GCA_045531675.1. Classification (GTDB taxonomy): domain Bacteria; phylum Bacillota; class Clostridia; order Oscillospirales; family Oscillospiraceae; genus Faecousia. The sequence goes on along the minus strand of JAZSEN010000115.1, from coordinate 10,311 downwards.
TCAGAAGGGCAGCAAGCCCGTCACCGTCCAGATTCACTATCTGGAGCCCATTCCTTACGAGGAGTATCAGGATTTGAACACCAAGGAACTGGCAGCGCTGGTTCGTAATCGCATCGAAACCAAGGTCAAATCCTGCATCGACTAACCTTAATCCTCTTTTGGCAAAAACAATCGCCACAAGAAGCGAGAGCTTCTTGTGGCGATTAATTATTCTTCAGGGAGGATTTCAAACAGAGAGGTGTGTGCGTTTTCATCAATGGGTTTCCCTTCCATGCAGGCGGCAAACTGTGCGCCGGACATGGTTTCATGCTTGAGCAGGAACTCCACTACATCCTTCATCTTATCCTTGTTATCGGTAAGAATCTGCTTACAGTGGTCGTAGGCCTTGTCAATCAGCAGTTTAACCTCATCGTCAATGGTGCCGGCCACCTTTTCGGAGTAGCTCTTGGTGGACTGATAATCCCGACCAATAAACACTTCACCATCGTCCAGATAGGACACCGTACCCAGGCGCTGACACATTCCATACCGCGCCACCATATCCCGCGCCAGTTTGGAGGCACGGTCAATGTCATTGGAGGCACCGGTCGAAATGTCGCCCAGGAACAAATCCTCCGCCACACGACCGCCCAGCAACGTGACGATGCTTTCGTACATCTCGTTGCGGGTCAAGTGGGTGGTATCTTCCTTAGGCGTACTCCAGGTAGCGCCCAGAGTCTGACCACGGGGAATGATGGAGATATGCCGCACCGGATCCTGCGTAGGCAACCGGTACATCGCCACAGCGTGACCTGCTTCATGGACTGCTGTGATTTTCTGATCGCGCACCAGCCGCACACGGCTTCGTTTCTCAGGACCGGCGGTAATTTTCATCATCGCTTCATTGAGATTGTCCATATTCAGCACAGGGCGGTTATCCCGTGCTGCAAGAATTGCCGCCTCATTCAAGAGATTGCTCAAATCTGCGCCTGTAAAGCCGGAGGTTGCCAGCGCCACAGACCGCAAATCCACATCACCATCCAGCTTTTTATCCTTGGCATGGACCTTCAGGATTGCTTCACGTCCCTTGGCATCCGGTGCGCCCACATAAATCTGCCGGTCAAAACGGCCGGGACGCAGAAGCGCAGGATCCAGAATATCAGGGCGGTTGGTGGCAGCAAGGACAATAACCCCCTCGGTACGACCGAAGCCATCCATTTCCACCAGCAACTGGTTTAGTGTCTGTTCCTTTTCATCGTGACCGCCGCCCAGACCGGAACCGCGCTTACGACCCACAGCATCAATCTCGTCGATGAAAATAATCGCAGGGGCAATCTTCTTTGCCTGCTCAAACAGGTCACGGACACGGCTTGCGCCGACGCCCACATACATCTCCACGAAATCAGAGCCGGAGATGGACAGGAACTGGACATCCGCCTCACCGGCCACAGCGCGAGCAAGCAACGTCTTACCGGTACCGGGAGGTCCCACCAGCAGCATGCCGTGGGGAATACGGGCGCCGATTTGGGTATATTTTTCGGGGTCACGGAGGAAATCCACGATCTCCTGCAGTTCCGCTTTTTCTTCATCGGCGCCGGCCACATCGTCGAAGGTGACTTTCTTGCCGTCGGGAACACCCAGCACGGTGCGTGCCTTGCCAAAGTTGCTCAGTCCGCCACCACTATTGGCTCTTCCGACCAGAATCACCCACAGCAGAATCAATATCAAACCCACCAGAACCAGCGGAAACACCAGTTCAAAGGCGCTGCGTTTACTCAAGGGGGCAGTATCATAGTCCTCCAGGACTGAAATGGTTTCCCAATTCTCTTCAATGAAGAAATCTACATTGCGCAGCTTCAAAGAATGTTTTGTTTCGCCCTCGTATTCCTCGTAAAGCTGAATTGTGATGACACCATTGCCATCCACCGTCAGACTCTTGACCTTCCCCTCCTCCAGCAGCTTGATGACCTGAGATTCCTTCAAATCATCTCCAATCTGCAGAGCGCTGAACAGCCAGAAAAGGAGCAGCAAAAAAACCGCAACATAAATGATAAAAATAATCGGATTTCGTTTTTTCAAGGAACAATCGTCTCCTTAGTTTTCATAGATTTCCGGCTTCAGGATACCCACATAAGGCAGATTCCGATACTTCTCGTTGTAGTCCAGACCGTAGCCCACCACAAAAGCATTGGGCACGGTAAAGCCCACATAGTCCGCCTGCAGTGTAATGCCGGGCTTACGACGGGAGGGCTTATCCAGCAGGGTGCAAATTTTGATGGAAGCTGCGCCCTTGGACTTCAAATAATCAACGGTGAAGGTCAGGGAGTTACCGGTATCATAAATATCCTCCAGAACCAGTACATGGCGACCGTTCAAATCCGTAGCGACTTCGCTTTTGACCTCCATATGACCGGTGGAATCCGTTCCCCGATAGGAGGAAATGGTCATAAAATCCGTCTGGCAGGGTGTGTTGATTTGCCGAATCATGTCCGCATAGAACAAAACAACGCCCTTCAGCACACCCACCACCACGGGGAATTTACCCTCGTAGTCACGGGTCAGCTCCACGCCCAGCTCCCGAATCCGGTTCTGGATTTGCTCCTCACTAATCAGTACTTCTTTGATATCCTTATCCATATGTCATCCTCTTTGTCTGATTATTTTACAAAACGGATTTGCCATGCAGGCAGCTCCGTAGCTTTACGATTGATATTCACGCCAATGCCACATACGCCCACCACTCCCTGAGAATCTGCCAGCACAGGAATGGTGCTGCGTGCCGATGCAGGGATTTTGCGGTCGATGAACAGCTTTTTCAGGCTTTTTGTGCCGCCGGACAGGCGTATTTCATCTCCTGACTGTCGAGGGCGAACCACCATCGGGCCATCCGGACAGACCGTCATAACGGTTTCGGTGTTGATGATTTCCGATGCTTCTGTGCAATGGATGCGATAGCCACCAAACTCCACCTGGCAAGGCAGTTCCAACCTCACCGGCTGAAGGGTCGGAGCTTGCGCCTGAACCTCCAAAGTATCGTAACACCGGCGAAGGGTGACTCCGTTTGGAAATCGCCCTTCCGCGGAAGGATTATCGGAAAACACCAGTGCCTGCGCCATTTCAATATGGCAGGCCTCCGGTTCCCTGACACCGGACTGCTTCAAAAACTGTTCCAGACAGCGGCTTCGAACTGCCGGTAGCATGGCGCGAATGACTTTTACATCAGCAGTCGGCCGGGCCAAAGCGGTCAGCGCTTCTTCATCCTGACGCAGACGCAACGCCATGGCAGACAGATTCTCCGCCAGTCTGGGATTCTCCAGCATCAGCAAGGGCATCACATGGTGGCGCAGTCGGTTGCGGAGGAAATCATCGGCAATATTGGAGCTGTCAGTCCGATAGGAAATGTGGTATTCCGCCAGAAAGGCCAGAATTTCCTGTCGTGTGACGCAAAGCATGGGGCGGATGATATTACCGCGAGCAGGGGCAATGGCGCCCAATCCCTTCAAGCCGGTACCACGAACCAGCCGCATCAGCACCGTCTCGGCGTTATCATCGGCGGTGTGAGCGGTGGCAATTCTGCCGGACAGACTCTGGAAAAAAGCATATCGGGCATCCCGTGCCGCCGCTTCCAGGCCTTTTTTGCCGGCAACCACCTGCTCCGAGCCAACAAACAGCTCGATATCATAGCGGGCGCAGAATTCACGGACGAAGGCTTCATCGATGTCGGACTCCGCACCCCGGAGATTGTGATTAAAATGGGCAGCTTTCACCTGAATCTTCAGCTTCTGACGAAGCAGATACATGGCAAACAGCAACGCCATGGAGTCCGCACCGCCGGACACGGCACAAATCACCGTATCGCCGGATTGAATCATATGATAGCGCCGGAGAGTGGCAAGGAGCTTATCAAGCATGCTTCCACTCCCGATCGGCGAAGGTGGTATACTGGGGCAACCACTGGAGTTTGACGGTGCCGGTCTCGCCATGACGGTTCTTGGACACAATGCACTCGGCCACGTTCTTCTCTTCGGTATCCGGATTGTAGTAATCATCACGGTACAGGAACAGAATCGCGTCTGCGTCCTGCTCGATGGCACCGGATTCACGAAGGTCGGACATAATGGGGCGCTTGTCCGTACGGCTTTCCACCGCACGGGACAGCTGACTCAGGCAAATAACAGGAACATTCAGCTCCTTGGCCATGATTTTCAGGGAGCGGGAAATCTCGCCCACAACCTGCACACGGTTTTCGCTGGATTTTCCGTAGCCGGAGCCGGTCATTAACTGCAAATAGTCAATGATGACCAATCCCAAATCGTCCACACGTCGCAGCTTGGCGTTCATCTCCGCCACAGTAATAGAGGGATTGTCATCCACACGGATATCGGTCTGGCTCAGCGCCGCCGATGCCATGCACAGCTTCTCCCACTCCTCCTCGCTGAGCTTGCCGGTCTGCATTTTTTGACTGTCCACGAAGCTCTCGCCGGACATCAGACGCAGCACCAACTGCTCCCGCGACATCTCAAGGGAGAAAATCGCCACGGTCTTGTTATATTTTTTTGCCACGTTCAGACCGATATTCAAAGCGAATGAGGTCTTACCCATGGCAGGACGGGCTGCAACCAGCAGAAGGTCGGACTTATTCAGACCATTGATTTTCATGTCCAGATCCCGCAATCCGGTAGACAGACCGGGAATCAAAGAATCGGACTTGCTCAGCTCCTCCAGACGGTCAAACACCTTGTGGAGGATGGTGCCGATATGCTCCAGAGATTCTCCCCGTTCGCCCTTGCGCAAGGCGTAGATTTTCTTCTCAGCGGACTCCAGCATCTCTGCCGGTGTGCCCACCTGAGAATAAACTGTCTCAGAAATATCCGTCGCCGCCTGTGCCAGTCCGCGGAGCATTGCCTTATCCCGAACGATGTTGGCATAGCGAACCACGTTGGCAGCGGTGGGGGTAATCTGCATCAGCTGCAGCACATAGTCACGGGAATTGTCCCGGTAATAGCCCAGCTCACGCATTTTGTCCAGCACCGTGACAGGGTCGATGGTCTGGGAGAAGTTGAACATGGTGTAAATTGTTTCGTAAATCTCCCGATTCTGCTGGAGATAGAAATCCTCCGGCTTGACGATGCCAATTACATCCGCCACACAGCGGCTGTCAATCAGGATTGAACCAAGCACCGACTGCTCTGCTTCCAGAGACTGGGGCGGTTGCCGGCTCATCAATTCCTCATCCATGCTGTTCTCTCCTCTCTCAGATATTTGCTATCATTGCGATTCAGTAAATTTCTTCATATTTCAAAAAATACAGGGATTGCATGTGGGTTCGCTCCTCGCAATGACATGGTTTACGTTACGCTTCCTCAATCTTGACGGTCAACGGGGCGGTAATTTCATAGCCCAGCTTGCAGTTGACGGTATAGGTGCCCACGTTCTTAATGGTCTCGGAAATCACGATTTTCCGCTTATCCAGCTTGATGCCGGCATTCTTTGCCAGCGCATCAGCGATTTCCTGATTGGTCACAGAACCGAACAACCGACCGTTTCCGCCTCCCTTGCAGGTGACAGTCAGGGTCATCTCACGCAGCTGCTTGCTCAGCGCCAGAGCCTCCGCCTTTTCACGGGCAATGCGCTCCTGTGTGGCCTTGTCGTTCATTTTCATGGTATTGATGGCATCGGCAGTTGCCTCGATTGCCAGCTTTCTGGGCAGCATGAAGTTGCGGGCGTAGCCGTCAGATACCTCCAGCATCTGACCCTTTTTACCCTTACCCTTAACATCCTGCAGTAAAATCACTTTCATGACAGTTTCTCCTTAATTTTCAAAGAATTGATCAATGGACGCCACCAGCTGATTGAGGGCATCGTTGACATTGGTATTATCCAGCTGGGCTCCGGCAGTCGCGGTGTTACCACCGCCGCCAAGAGGCTCCAGAATCATCTGCACATTTGCGTTACCGATGGAACGGGCAGAGATATACACATTCTCGTCCTGAGGATACAGCACAAAGGACGCGGTGATGCCGGCAATGTTCAGCAGTTCGTCTGCCGCCTGTGCCGCCAGAGGACGGGTGGTACCGGTATTGAGGGCGGCGATGGCGATTTCCTGCTTATATAGCCGTGCGGCTTTCATAATCTGATACTTGGACATGGTTTCCTGGAAGTCATTCTGCAGCAGCTTTTTGACCTCCACCGTATCGGCACCCATGCGCTTGAGGACTGCCGCTGCCTCAAAGGTACGTTCACCGGTGCGAACGTTGAAGCTCTTGGTGTCCAGGAAAATGCCTGCCAGCAGGCTCTTGGCTTCAATGAGCAGCACATCCGACTTTTCCACCGCGTACTGCAGAAGCTCTGTCACCAGCTCCGAAGCGGAGGAGGCATAGGGTTCGTGGAGATTGACCACCACGGACTCGATGTAATCCGCCGCCCGACGGTGGTGATCCACCACGCACACACGGGAAATCGCCTCCAGCAGAGGTCTGCTCTCCACCTGATCCGGACGATTGGTGTCCACCACAATCAGGGTCGAACGGTTGTCGCACATCAGCAGCGCATCCTGTCCCGAAACAAACGCATCCCGATATTCCGGAACCTGCTCGATTTCACTAATCAGCCGCTTGGCTGCGTTTTTCTGCTTATCGATGACGATATACGCCTTTTTGCCCTTTTTGCGGCACATACAGGCGATGCCCATGGCCGCACCCACGGCATCCAAATCCGCGTTCTTATGACCCATGATAAATACCTGAGAGCTTTGTCCAATCAGTTCCATCATGGAATTGGCTGTGACGCGGGAGCGAACCTTACTGCGGCGGTCGGCTTCCTTGGCGCGTCCGCCGTAGAAGTTGAAGTTCAGCCGGTCCTTGATAACCGCCTGATCACCGCCACGGCTCAGTGCCATCTCGATGGAAAGAGCGGCAAAGTTGTAGCTTTCCTCAAAGCTGGCACCGTCCACACCCAGACCGAAGGATATAGATGCCGCCAGACCGGAGGGATTCTCCACCTGATGGATGTCCTCCAGAATAGAGAATTTTTGAGCCTGTGCCTCTGCCAGATACCGTTTTTCAAAGACAAACAGATACCGGTTGCGTTCCAGCTTTCGCAGCAGACCGTGGTAATTTTCCGTCCATTTCGTGATGATGTCGTTGATTTCCGCGTTCATGGTGGAAATGGCACTCTCAGACAGGTTCATCGTCAACTCTTCGTAGTTGTCCACCAGAATAATGGACACCACAGGACGGGAGCGGATATATTCGTCCCGAACCTGATACAGCTCCGTCAGGTTGGTAAAGTAAAGCATACCAAGCATTGTGGAGGCGGAGTCATCGGTGCGGATGGTAGTACCGTAGACCCGATAACGGCGGTCACCCAGAGTCACATCATTGGGGTACTCGCTTTTACCGGACGCCAGCCAATCGATGGTCAAATCCGGAACAACATCAGAAACCCGCTGCTCATGCATTTTCTCACGGAAGCCGGTGACAGACACGAACCGTTCGTTGCTCCAGATGATGCCGCCGTCCACCAGTCGAATCAGCGCCATGGGGAAGGGGCTTTCCGCGCCCTTGGTCACGTCCAACGTATTGAAGGTGGACTGGATGAATGCTTTGATTTGAACATTCCTGCGGGCGCGCATGACCCAGTACAGAATGTACAAACCCGCGGTGGCCACACCCTCAGCGATTGCCAACGTATAGTATTCCATCACCACTGCCGCCACGCAGAAGAACACCAGCACGATGAAAAACCATCCCATACTGGGCTGGAGAAGCCGTTCGGTTTTCTTATTCATTGTCTACCCTCCCGAAAAATGGGTAACGTCACCCATCATGATTTTATAATCTGTATTATTATAGCAGAACCCGCCCGCTTGTGCAACAGTCTTTTCACCATATTCCGGAAATTTTCCTGTCATTCAAATTTCAGGACGAATCCTGCCGAAAAATTCTTGTGTACATTTTAGTATTTTTGTGTTATACTAACCGCAGTACGCGCCGGACGGGCAGACCCGGGCGACCTTTACACCAATACTGATGCAGGCGTTTTTCTACTTTGCGGCGATTCAGGGCCAAGGAGCAGAACAGCGGTTGCCTGTTTTTGTTGCGCATTTGCGCTATTTTTGAAAGGAGTTTATCATTTGGCAGAAAAACTGAAAATTATCCCCCTGGGAGGCCTGGACGAAATTGGCAAAAACATCACCGTGCTGGAATACGGCAAGGACATGATTGTGGTCGATTGCGGCGTGGGCTTTCCCGATGAAGACATGTACGGCGTGGATTTGGTGATTCCCGACTTTTCCTATCTGGTGGCAAACCAGAAAAAGCTGAAGGGCATGTTCATCACTCATGGTCACGAGGACCACATCGGATCCATCCCCTACTGCATGCAGCAGGTCAATTGCCCCATCCATGGTACCGCCATGACCAATGGACTAATCCGGCTGAAGCTGGAGGAGCATGGTCTGGCCGGCGCGGTCAAGCTGCATACCCACAAGCCCGGCGACGTTGTCAAGGCTGGTTGCTTTTCTGTGGAATTCATCCATGTGAACCATTCCATCGCTGATGCGGTGGCTTTTGCCATCCGCACCCCTGTGGGCACTGTGGTGTTTACCGGCGATTTCAAAATTGATCCCACCGCCAAGGATGGCATGATTGACCTTGCCCGTCTGGGCGAGTTGGGCAATGAGGGCGTACTGGCACTGCTTGCCGACTCCACCAACGTGGAACGTCAGGGCTACACACCCAGCGAAACACTGGTTGCCGAGAGTCTGGACCGGCAGTTTAAGAACTGCGACCAGAGAATCATTGTCACCACCTTTGCCTCCAATATGCACCGGATTCAGGCCGTACTTGCCACCGCCCACCGCTATGGACGGAAGGTGGCTGTGTCCGGCCGGAGCATGGAAAATATGCTGAAGGTGGCGCAGGAGCTGGGCTACCTGAAGGTTCCTGCAGGCACCATTGTTGAACTGGGTGCCATCAAGAGCCTGCCCAAGAATAAGGTAGTCATCGTTTCCACCGGCTCTCAGGGCGAAAATATGTCCGCCCTGTACCGCATGGCGTTCTCCACCCATAAGCAGGTGGACATTACCGCCGGAGACCGAATCATCATCTCCGCCTCTGCCATCCCCGGCAATGAAAAGGCGGTGTCCCGCATCATCAACGAGCTGTACCGCAAGGGCGCTGAAGTCGTCTACGAAAAGAGCGAAGGCCTCCACGTTTCCGGCCACGCCTGTCAGGAGGAGCTGAAAATTATCCATGGGCTGGTTCGCCCCAAGTTCTTCATTCCTGTCCACGGTGAACAGCGCCATCTGCAGATTCACGGCAAGCTGGCCAAGGCCATGGGTATGGCGCCCCGCCATATTCACATTGGCGAGATTGGATCTGTGTTCGAGCTGTCCGGCAAGACCTGCAAGGAAAACGGCACCGTCACAGCCGGCAAGGTTTTTGTGGACGGCACCGGCGTGGGCGATGTGGGCAGTGTGGTCCTGCGGGACCGGAAACATCTGGCGCAGGACGGCATGATTGTGGTTTGCGTGAACCTGAGCAGTCAGGACGGGGCCATTATTTCCGGTCCGGATATCATTACCCGTGGCTTCATTTATGTAAAGGAGTCTGAGGAGCTGATGGACGAGCTGCGTGAGGTGGCGATTGAGGCAATTGAACGTTGCGGCAACAAGCGCAGACGGGACTGGGCCACTATCAAATCCGCCATCAAGAACGACCTGAGCGGCTATCTCTACAAGCAAACTAAACGAAACCCCATGATTCTGCCCGTTATCATGGAAATCTAAAACCAATGACCGGATGCCCCACCGCATCCGGTCATTTCTTTTTTCATCTCATAATAGAAAGATTCTGCCGACTCCGTTTCCGGAGCCGGCAGATTTTTCTGTTTCAATCAGGGATTTGCGGAGGGCTTCACAGCCACATAGGTGGCGGCAATTTCCTCGGGAACCTCGCCGGGCAGGTAGGCAACGCCGGTTTCAGCATTGTACCAGTAGCCATCCCAGCCATTAACATTGGTTGCCGAAGGCATTTCGAAGGTCCACTTTGTGAAGGAACCGTCACCGTCAAAGCTGAAATTCTCACCCAGGATAATCTTCTCCAGAGAATTGCATCCGGTCAGGAAGAGATTGAATCTGTCATTGCCATCGTTATTGGAGTAATTGAAGTAGGAATCCTTTGCATTGGACGTATCGAAGGAAGACAGGTCAAGTACCTTCAGGCTACTACAGCTAGTAAACATCTCGCCAAAGTCCTGACCGTTGGTGGTAACCCACGTGTTCAGACCGACGATTTCCTCAAGGCTGTAACAGTACTCAAACGCCTGGCT
>JAZSEN010000133.1:0-7816 GCA_045531675.1 Faecousia sp. | reverse complement strand
GTGATTCTTGACTGGGGGATTGTACAGAAAAGGAACTGCTTACCGGGTCAATCCCTCCGTCACGGCTTATCGCCGTGCCACCTCCCTTTGCACAAGGGAGGCTTTTCTTCCGTCTCTATAAACTACCTGTCGGTTTCAGTTCGCTATTGCTCTTTATCAGATTATTATATCATATATTTTGCCCTTAGTACAATATTTTTCCCAAAAAAGAAAAGAAAAAACCCGCACTACGAATCGCAGTGCGGGTCTCATTCTTACTTCAGGCCGAATCTCTTGTTGGAACGGTCAACACGTCCACCGGTGTCAACCAGCTTCTGCTTGCCGGTATAGAAAGGGTGGCACTTGGAGCAGATCTCAACGCGGATGTCCTTCTTGGTGGAACCGGTCGTAAAGACGTTACCACAGGCACAGCGGATGGTGGTCTGTTCATAGTTGGGATGGATGCCTTCTCTCATTTCGTTCACCTCTTTCTTATCAGTTAAAGGGCATAGAAACCCTATTCGATTTCAATCGCTGAGATATCATAACACAAAGATTCAAAGAATGCAAGTACTTTTTTGATTTTCGCAGAAATATTTACGCATTCTGCTCTAGATACACATCCAGTCGGGTGTATGTAATTGATCCTTCGCACTCTTCCCAACCGCTCAGCCTACTTCCGTAGCCGGGAATCGGCAGCGAATAGAATGCTTGGAAGCCCCAACGGCGGAAACGAATGGTAAACTTGCTGCGCTGACCATCTTCGTCCAATTCCGCCTCATAGGAGAACAGGTTCTGATATGCCATAGAGTGCGCAGAATGGGTCAGCACATGAAGTCCTCCCTCAGAATTGTGTGTGTTTTTCTCCAGTGTAATGGTTCCCTCGCCAACACCGGACACATCAAAGCTGATCTCATTAAGATAGCCGTTTTCGCCGTAGGAATAGCTGTAATCGTAGGGATAGACACTTTCACCGACATACATTCTGCCAGAGGCTGTAGCCAGCACACCGTTCGCATAGGTGTAACTTGCCTCCTCAGACAGGTCACCGCTTCTGATTACTTTATAGTTCAGCAGATTGCCGTCATGATCGTAGGTATAGTAGCGTGTGCTGGTGATTTTGTTGCCAACGAACTCGCTTTTGCGGATTAGATTGCCGGAGACATCGTATTCCATCTCGTTGTCCTTGGCATAGGCGCTGTCCTTGACGTGCTTGGATTCCACCGTGATTAGCTTTCCACCTGTTTCCGTCATTGAATGTGCAACCTTGTAATCCCGGAGCTTTTTGCCGTCTTCATCATACAGAGCATAGCCCGTCAGTTCTCCGTGTTCATCATACTGATAATGGAAAACGTTCCCGTATGAGTCCACTTCCTCTGTCACGATCCATGGCCCCAGTTCCTCCACAGAAGGCTCTGTAGCAGGCGGCTCATCGAAAGGCTTACTGCCCTCCGGAGTATTCTCGCCGTTTGCAGTCTTATCGCCGCTACTTCCTTCGCTGCCCTCATCATCACCGCAAGCCGCAATGGTAAATACCATCATCAAAGCCAGCAGCAGACACATCATTTTTTTCAGACTCATTTTTCGTTCCTCTTGTTTTTCTTCAGCTTAGAACGCCCAGTTGCCATTTCTGAAAATCGGCACAGTTTTTCCGTCCTCGCAGATGGCATCGATGTTCATAGTGTCGCAGCCAATCATGAAGTCCTCATGGACCATGGACTCGTTGATACCCAATGCACGGCATTCCTCCAGGGTCTTGCTGTGGTTGTCACGAATGGTATCGGTGAAGCCGGCGCCCACAGCCAGATGGCAGGCGGCGTTCTCATCGAACAGGGTGCTGTAGAACAGCAGTCCGCTCTCGCAAATGGGACTGCGCTGAGGAACCAGAGCGCACTCGCCCAGATAGCTAGCGCCCTCGTCCATGGACAGCATGGTGTTCAGCAGCTCCTCGCCAACCTCAGCGTGGGCCTCCACCACCTTTCCGTTTTCGAAACGCATGGAGAAATTATCAATCAGCTGACCATCGTAGCACAGAGGCTTGGTGGAGTAAACGATACCCTCCGCCTTGCCCTTCATGGGAGAGATAAAGCACTCCTCGGTGGGAATGTTGGGGTTAAACACGATACCCTGACGGCTGGTTTCCGCACCGCCGCAGAACATAGCCTCGGGAATCATGCCCACAGTCAGGTCGGTGCCGTTGTCGGCGGTGTAGTGCAGCTCACGGATGCCCAGACTGTTCAGGTAGTCGCAGCGCTTACGCAGGTCAGCATTGTGCCGCTCCCAAGCCTTGATGGGGTCATCACCCACACGGGAGGTGGACAGGATAGCCTCCCACAGCTTCTCCACAGCCTTGCCCTTGGGCAGACCGGGGAACATCTTCTTCGCCCATGCCACACCGGGTACGGCAGCAATGCACCACTGCTGCTTGCCGTCGCGGTCGTCAATATAGGGTTTCAGAATGGGATAGGACAGCTGACGACCCTTGGCCATCTTGGCGGTGTTCACACCCTTCAGACCGTCGGGATCATCGGAAATCAGGTACAGCCGGCAAGGCAGGGTATCGCAGTAGTACTGCTGACGGGCCTTCTGCCACTCAGGCACTTCGCCCAATGTCTTGACGCTCTGGTAGCGGACATGGATTTTCTGCAAGGGCTGGTAGTTCCACTGGACGGTGACCTGACGGGCCTTGGCCTTGTAGCACTCCTCCACCACCAGCTTGACGAACTCCGGCTGATCCAGATCCGCCATGACCAGCACATCCTGTCCCTTCTGGACGTTGATGCCGGTTCGAACAATCAGACGGGCATACTCACGCAAAACAGTTTTCTTCATGGATGACACTCCTTAGATGTTTTTTCCTATACTAACAGATTTTACCCAAATCGTCAATGATTGTTGCATTGTTTTTCCAGTTGGAGTATAATGGGGTATTATATAAATGATGGTTTAGCGAAGTAAGCAGCACACCAGTTCGCTAAATGATAATTTACCGTAGAAAAGGCGGAAGGACTATGCTTACGAAAGAACAGTTTCACAATTTAATTGGCAGTAGACTGCGTTTTCTGGACGGTGCCACCGGCTCCAATCTTCAAAAGATGGGGATGCCCCGGGGGTGCTGCACGGAGCAATGGATTCTGGACCACCCTGATGCCCTGATAAATCTCCAGCGGCAGTACGCCGAAGCCGGCTCGCAGATTCTCTATGCTCCCACCTTTCAGGCCCAGCCTGTGGCGCTGGAGAAGGTAGGTCTGGCAGAGCAGGCTGAGGAAATCAATGCCCGACTGGTGGCGTTGACCCGCTCCGTATCCAAAAACTGCCTTGTTGCCGGAAATCTGACCACCCTCGCCACCTTCACCGACAGCTTTGACGAGGAAAAGTTTGATTTTCTGGTGGAAAACTACCGCCGGCAGATTTACGGTCTGATGCAGGGCGGTGCGGACATTCTCGCCGCAGAGACCCTGATGTATCCGCTGGAGGCAGAGGCGATTCTCACCGCCGCAGAGCTAGAGGGCGCCGGCGCGGTGATGTACACCTTCACCATGCAGCCCGATGGCTCCCTGTTTTCCGGTCGTGAGGTAGGTCCGGTTTTGAGAGATTTGGAAGACGCCGGTGCAGCTGCCGTTGGCTTTAACTGTGTCGCGGCGGATATGATGACCCCCCATCTGGTCAGCAAGCTCAGAAGATATGTCAAAGGTCCGCTGGTTTGCAAGCCCAACGCCGGCGTGCCGGTGATTGACAGCGACAACATCGTTCGCTATCCCATGCCGCCGGAGGACTTCGCCAAAATTATGGCGCAATGTTCCGAAAACGGTGCAACTCTGCTGGGCGGCTGCTGCGGCACGGATCCCCGTTTCATTTCCGCATTGAGGGATATATTATGATTCACCGCTTCGATACGGTGGATTCCACCAACACCCTCGCCAAAACCATGGCGCGGGATGGTGCGCCCCACGGCACCGTCATCCTCGCCGACCACCAGAGCGCCGGTCGCGGACGGCTTGGGCGGAGCTTTGACTCCCCTGCCGGCGCCGGAATCTATATGAGCATGATTCTGCGTCCGGACTGTGCGCCTGCGGAGCTGATGCACCTGACCTGCGCCGTTGCGGTGGCGGTATGTGACGGCGTGGAGATCGCACTTGGTTTTCGTCCGGGTATCAAATGGATTAACGATCTGGTGGCAGACAGCAAAAAACTGGCAGGTATCCTCACCGAACTGTCCATCAATCCCCAAACCGGACTGGTAGATTTTGCAATCATCGGCATCGGTCTGAACTGCAACCAGCGCCCAGAGGATTTTCCACCTCATCTGCGCTCCATCGCCTGCTCCGCCGCCATGGTCACAGGGCAAAGCATTGACCGCCAGCGGCTCACCAACGCCATTATTACCCAACTGGAGCAAATGAATTTAGCGCAAAAAGCAACAATTATGGCACGATATCGCAACGATTGCATCACCTTAGGCAAGGAAGTCACGGTAATCCGTGGTGATTCCAGTCGAAACGGTACGGCGCTGACCGTCAACGACGAAGGCGCTTTGACTGTCCTTTTTCCCGACGGGCACACAGAATCCGTGGATTCCGGCGAAGTCAGCGTCCGTGGCATTTTCGGCTACGCCTAAATCATATTTTGTAAAAATATCGGTTGCTTTTTTCCTTTGGTTTGGTTATAATATATGCAGGATACTTTATTTAGGAGGTAAACTATCATGAAAACCTGGACTGCTATCATTAAGATTCTGGCCGCTCTGGCTGCTGTCGCCGGCGTTGTTTACGTCATTGCCACCTACGGTGACAAGATTGTTGCATTCGCTAAGAAGCTGCTGGGCTGCAACCCCTGCGACGATTGCGACTGCGAGGAGTGCGACTGCGAAGAGTGCGAATGCTTCGACGACGAGTGCGAGGAAGCTCTGGAAGAAATCGAAGAGATTGCTGAGACTGCCGACGAAGAAGAAACCGTCGTTGCCGACGAGGAAGAGTTCGAGAACTAATCCCAACATACCAAAAGCCGGGACTTTCGTCCCGGCTTTTTTCATACAATTCCTGCTCCCAGAATCAGGGTCTGAAAAATGATATTCGTCCCAACAATCAGCGGTGTATTGTGATAATCAATGCCAAACGCAAAACCAACCACCCACTCGCTGAAGCAGGTAACCGTCATAGCAGAAGTCACCACAATGCACCATTTCTTCATCACAAGCCCTCCTTATATAAAGAGACGCTGCGAAACGCAGCGGCTCGTGTATATTACTTTGCGGCGTTGGCCAGCTCAGCGGTATCCTGAGCAATCATCAGCTCTTCGTTGGTGGGGATGACCCAAACCTGAACCTTGGAGTCGGGGGTGGAAACCAGCATTTCCTTGCCACGGACGTTGTTCTTCTCGGCATCCAGCTTCACGCCCATGAACTCCAGATAGGAGCAGATGGCAGCACGGGTATCAGGACCGTTCTCGCCCACACCGGCGGTGAAGGTCAGCACATCAATGCCGTTCAGAGCGGCAGCGTAGGAGCCAACGTACTTGGCAACCTCGTAGCAGAACTTGTCCAGAGCCAGACGGCAGGCCTCGTTGCCCTCGGCAGCACCGGACTCCAGATCACGGAAGTCGGAGGACACGCCGGAAATCGCCAGCACACCGGACTTCTTGTTCAGCATGTTCAGGCAATCGTCCACATTCATGCCGTACTTGTTGCAGATGAACTGCACCACAGCGGCGTCAATGTCGCCGGCGCGGGTACCCATAGGCACGCCGCACAGAGGGGTCAGACCCATGGAGGTATCCTGACACTTGCCGTCCTTCACAGCAGACAGGGAGGAACCGTTACCCAGATGGCAGTTGACCATCTTGAACTCGGTCTTGCCAACCAGTTCCGCAGCGCGGCGGGCAACATACTTGTGGGAAGTGCCGTGGAAACCGTAGCGGCGAATCTGGTCATTCTCGTAGTACTCAGTGGGGATGGCGTAGCGGTAAGCCTTGGGGGGCATGCTCATGTGGAAAGCGGTGTCGAACACGGAAACCTGAGGAGTCTTGGGCATGACAGCCTGGCAGGCACGAATGCCCATCAGGTTGGCAGGATTATGCAGGGGGCCCAGAGGGATGCACTTCTCGATGGCAGCGATAACAGCATCATCGATGATGCAGGAGTCAGAAAACTCCATGCCGCCGTGCAGCACGCGGTGACCGACAGCGTCGATTTCGTCAACGGACTTGATAACGCCGTCAACAGGGTCGACCAGAATGGCCAGAACCGCGGCAATGGCCTCGGAATGGCTGGGCATGGGGATGTCCTTGACCACCTTGTTGTCGCCCACCTTGTGGGTCAGACGGCCGTCGATATAGATTCGCTCGCACAGACCCTTTGCGGAAACATCACCGGTCTCGGGATTCATCAGCTGATACTTCAGGCTGGAGCTGCCGGCATTGATAACCAGAACGTTCATTGGAATGTCCTCCTAAAATAGATATTTTCATTTTACGCACTTTGTGGTATGATACCCATAGCTGGAACCATTTTATCTCATTGTGATGAAAATCTCAACCCTTATTTTTGAAAAGGAGGGAACTTTTTGAAAACAGTTGGCATTATTTGTGAATATAACCCGCTACATCTGGGGCATCAGAAACAGATCCATGGGGTCAAAGCCGCCGGAAACTCTGTGGTTTGCATTATGAGCGGCAATTTTGTGCAGCGGGGCAAGCCGGCGATTATCGACAAGGCCCTCCGTGCAAGAGCGGCCGTTTTATGCGGCGCGGATTTGGTGCTGGAGCTGCCCCTGACCGCAAGCCTGTCCTCGGCGGAAGGCTTTGCCGGCGAAGGGGTGCGACTGCTTTCGCCGGTTTGCGACAGTCTGTGCTTTGGTGCGGAGGATGAGGACAAAACTGCGTTCCTGTCCACTGCAAAGGCGCTGCTGTCCGACAGTTTCTCCCCTGCCCTTCGTGAGGAGCTGGACAAGGGGCTTTCCTTCCCTGCCGCGCGTCAAAGAGCATTGGAGCGGATGGGACTGGACGGCTCCATGCTGGAAAAGCCCAACAATATATTAGGTGTTGAGTATTGCAAGGCGATTCTGGCGCAAAAGTCCTCCATGGAGCCCATGCCCATTCATCGGGGCGGCGACTACCACGATGAAGCCGTGGATTTCGAAAACCCTTCCGCCACCGCTGTACGCAAGCTGATGCTGGAAAGTCGCGATTGGCAGGCCTGCGTTCCGCCCTGTGCGGTTTCCGTCTTTGAGGATGCCATGCTCCATAGTCTGGACGCCGGAGAACGCGCTGTGTTATGTAAACTTCGCAGTATGACCGACGATGAATTCGAGATGTTGCCCTACGGCTCTGAAGGGCTTTGGCGCAAACTGATGCATGCCGCGCGGAGCAAGGCAACCTTAGAGGAAATCGCCACCGCCGTCAAATCCAAGCGCTACACCCGCAGCCGCATCGACCGGATGATTCTGTGCGCCTTTTTGGGGCTGACCGCCGAAAGTCTTTCCTCCCCTGCCCCTTACGCCCGTGTGCTGGCTTTCAACGAAACCGGTCGAAAAATCCTAAATAACGCCCGTGAACACGGACTTTACCCCAATATTGGAGAGAAAATCGACCATCCTTATCAGACCATCGAGAACCGCGCCGATGCCCTCTACGGGCTGTTCGCCCACGGCAAGCCCGAGCCGCCGGACGCCAAACGCCGTGTATTCTTCCAAAAATGAATCGATAAATTATCGTTTAGCGGTTTAATCCGGATTATATTGTAGGGGAGGGTCTTGACCCTCCCGCAACCTAATGGCTTTTGAGATGTTGCAAACTGTGCTGAAAACGTACCTGTTTGCATAGTATTAACAGCTCAGAAGTT
>JAZSEN010000013.1:0-6641 GCA_045531675.1 Faecousia sp. | reverse complement strand
TATCGTTTAGCGGTTTAATCCGGATTATATTGTAGGGGAGGGTCTTGACCCTCCCGCAACCTAATGGCTTTTGAGATGTTGCAAACTGTGCTGAAAACGTACCTGTTTGCATAGTATTAACAGTTCAGAAGTTGCGACCTTTCGGGAGGGTCAAGACCCTCCCCTACAAAAGGTGCGGTTGTAATCGGAACGCTAAACAATCATTTACCGCGCTACGGCTGTTTGGGCGCTTGCGCCACCTCGGCC
Organism: Faecousia sp.; assembly: GCA_045531675.1. Taxonomy (GTDB): domain Bacteria; phylum Bacillota; class Clostridia; order Oscillospirales; family Oscillospiraceae; genus Faecousia. The sequence continues at coordinate 6,395 of JAZSEN010000013.1, read as the reverse complement.
ACAGCGTTGGCAAAGGCTTCACAGGCGGCAGCACAGGCGGAGCGAGTGCCGGTAAGCAGGCCACCGCCGAAATTTGTTTCACTGGGCGGCGTGTAAAGTTTACATAACATTACATCCGCCGCCTTCAACGCCGCATCCATGGCATACATACTCTCCAGCGGCGGCGCAATCAGGTACGCCAGCGCCGAACCGGTGCCCACACCCGCCTCGCCGGACAGAAAGCTTCCGGCGCTGCTGATGGTGTGGGCGAGGTAGGGAACACCCTGAATTTCCTCAAATCCGATTCGCTCCAGCGCACTCAACGCCGCCTCCATGCCGCTGCGAACCGCTCCGGGAGTGGTGCCTGCCAGAATCCCGATGACCTCGCCGGCGTAGGGCGTGGAGGCATTGGCGGCACCGGCATAAAAGCTGCGCCCATAGCATACCCGCACATCAGCGGCTTTGGTTGCCTCGTCCAGAGCGATATAGGTGGCATCGTCGCAGTCGGTAGTCAGTAAGCCCAGAGAGGAACAGCCCTCCGGCGCACCCAACCCACGGCACAGCGCCAGATCTGCGTTGGCGATATAGCGCACCGCCAGCACCTTTACCGGAATCATCGAGTGCCCTCCAGATGCAGTCCCACGCCGGAGACCTTTCGCTTCAGAATGGTGTCAATCAGTTCCGCGATATGCGCTCCGGCCTCCACCGCCGGAGTTCCCTGTGCGTGGATGTTGGATACCACCGTCCGGCTGGACTCCGACACACCGGTGTGGGGCTTGTAGGTGATATAGGCGGACATGCTCTTGTCCGTGACCAGACCGGGGCGCTCGCCCACCAGTACGCATACCAGCTCGCAGCCGGTCAAATCGCCCACGGCGTCACCGGCACCCACCCGACAGTACCGGACAAAAATGGGTTTGCCCGTCTGAATGTTCCGCAGCTTCAGTCCATCGGTCAGCGCCGCCATGCAGTCCATGGCGTTGGCTTCAATGGCGGCGGAGCTCAGTCCGTCACCAATGACAATCTGTACCTGCGGTGGCGTATCGATGACGCCCTTGATGGCTTTGGCGTTGTGCTCGTCAAAGCACCGTCCCAGATCCGGACGGGTCAGGTATTCGTCCTTGCTGTCGCAGCGGGTCTTGACGGGCAGCAGGTCGTGCCGTTTGGCAAATTCCGTGTCTACCTCAGAGAAAACCGCATCCTGCGCGGCGGCATGATCCGCCCGAAACCGGAGCATGGTCAGCGTTTTGTAGCGCGGGCCGGCCTTGCCCGAACCCAGTCGGGCAGGGGTTTTCAGCTTCATTTTCGCGAATCGTTCCTTGTCGGCAGGATTCTCCGTCAGATAGAGCTTTCGCAGATCCAGCTCCGTTACATCCTCCACAAAATCTCCGTCGTGGTGATGATAGTCCACCGCCTTGGGCTCCGGAGCGGTGGAGCGGTAATCCGCTCCCTTCACCGCCGGCTCCATCTGTCCAAGAATCTCCGCCACCAATGCGGAAAGTTGTTGCTTGTCCATATATCCTCCTAAAACAGCAAGCTGGAGCCGTCGCCGGCTTTCGCGGTCAGGCGACCGTTCTCAACGAAGCCCATCTTCTCCAACCACCGCTGGAACTCTGGAATGGCTGTCTTGCCGGTGATTTCCCGCAGAGCGGCAGTCTCCCGGAAACCGGTGGTCTGGTAGTTGAGCATAATGTCATCGCCGTGGGGGATGCCCATGAAATAGTTGCATCCTGCCATGGTCAGCAAGCCGGCGAGATTCTCGATGTCGTTCTGGTCTGCCTTCATGTGGTTGGTGTAGCAGCAGTCGCAACCCATGGAGATGCCGGTGAGCTTGCCCATGAAGTGATCCCCCAGACCGGCGCGGGTGACCTGACGGGCATCGTACAGATACTCCGGACCGATGAAGCCCACCACTGTGTTGACCAGAAAAGGCTGAAACCGTTTGGCGAATCCGTAACATCGAGCTTCCATGGTCACCTGATCGGTGCCGTGGTGGGCGTTGCTGGACAGCTCCGAGCCCTGACCGGTTTCAAAATACATCACGTTGGGACCCTGAGCGGTGCCCTCCTTCAGCAGCAGCTGCCGTGCCTCCTCCAGCGTTTCGCCGGAAAAACCGAATGCCTCGTTGCCCTTCTGAGAGCCGGCGATGGACTGGAAAATCAAATCACAGGGCGCACCCTCCCGTACCGCCTTCATCTGGGCAGTCACATGGGCGAGAACACAAATCTGGGTGGGAATTTCCCAATGCTCCTTGATTTCCTGAAACCGCCGCAGCACTCTGCCCACCTGCTCCGGCGAATCCGTCACCGGATTCAAGCCAATCACCGCGTCACCGGCACCGAAGCTCAACCCCTCCAAGGTGGAGGCGGTGATGCCCTCGGGGTCGTCGGTGGTGTGGTTGGGCTGAAGCCGGCAGGACAGGGTCCCGGGCAGACCGATGGTGGTGTTGCAGTGGGCGGTAATGGTGATTTTCTGCGCGGCGTAAATCAAATCCAGATTGCTCATCAGCTTGCACACCGCCGCAATCATCTCTGCGGTGAGCCCACGGCTAAGCTTGCGAATGTCATCGCCGGAGGTGGTCTCCGACAGAATCCACTCCCGCAGCTCCGATACCGTCCAGTTCCGGATTCGGCGGTAAACCGTCTCGTTGACATCGTCCTGAATAATGCGGGTGACCTCGTCCTGCTCGTAGGGAACAGCAGGATTCTCCCGCAGATCCCCCAGCGTCACGGCGGACAGCACAACCTTCGCCGCTACCCGTTCCTGTGCGGTTTCCGCTGCCAGACCGGCCAGCTTGTCGCCGGTCTTTTCTTCATTGGCCTTAGCGAGAACGTCCTTGATATCCCGAAATGTATACGTCTTGCCAAGTAGTGTGGTTTTCAGTTTCATCCATGAACCCCTTTTTCGTTTTCCTTCTTCGTCAGCAACAGCGCCACAGCGATGGCGGAGATGCCACCGGCCAGTTTGCCGATGATTACTGCCGGCAGCATTCCCGGCGCAAAGCCTGCGGTGAAGCCCAGATGATCTCCGAATACAAATGCCGCCGATACGGCGAAGGCGATGTTGACCACCTTTCCTCGCTGATCCATGTCTTTGACCAGTCCAAAGGTGGCAATGGAGTTTGCCAGACTGGCAATCAGGCCTGCCGCTGCGGTATCGTTGATGCCGAGAATCTGCCCCAGTGCCATCAAAGGCTTTTTCAGCACCTTTGTCAGCAAAAACACCAGCGGAAAGGCACCAGCCAGAACGATGGCAATAGAGCCAACCGTCTGGAATCCCTCCTCAATGGGCGCCAGACCGGGCAGAATCGTGAAACCGGTGAGGGTCTGCACAATGGAAACCGCCAGACCGGCGGTAATCACCGCCACCACCAGCTTGCCGAATACGCCGAAGCCTGCAATCATCAGCTTTTCCGCCCTCCACAGACCCAGCGCGATTACGACCGCAATCAGCACAATGGGAATCAGATTCCGTGCCACCATGCCGATGGGGAATCCTGCCACCAGTCCACCCACCAGCACACCCACCGGGATGGTCACGATGCCGCAGAGGATTCCCTTAGCCATGGCAGGGCGGTCCTCCACCTTGAGGATGCCCATGGCAACCGGTATGGTAAAAACCACGGTGGCACCCAGCATGGAGCCGGTGATAACGCCGCCCAGCATCGCCGCCTGACGGTCGGCAGTCAGCTCCAGCGCAAGGGAGCCGCCGCCCATGTCGTTGGCGAGGATGGTGCCTGCGAACATGGCCGGATCTGCCCCCAGAAACCGGTACACCGGCAGAATGACGGGCTTGAGCAGGGAAGCCAGCACCGGAGCCAGGGTGATAATACCAATCATCGCCAGAGCCAGAGAGCCCATGGCAAGGATGCCGTTTTCAAATTCCTTGCCCAACCCGAACCGGCACCCTAGAATCCGGTCTACCGCACCCAGTACGGCGAAAATTCCCATTATCCCAATAATTATCTCATGTGCCGACATAGCAACCTCCCTTTCCGGTCATCAGCCTTTTGTCTGATCCAGAATGGCCACCACGGCGGCATCGATGGGGGCGTCCATGCAGTAGCGGGCAGCGACGGTGCCTGTGGCCAGCAGCACCCGATCGCCGGCACCGGCACCCACCTGATCCGCAGCGACTAGCTCCTCGCCGCCGGTGTCCACCAGCAGGAAGGTCTGCCCCATCAGGCAGCTTGCTTTCCGTGTGGCCCACACAGAGCCGGTGACAGTTCCAATCTTCATTTCGTACCCTCCAAAATTTCCTTTGCCAGCGGTGTCAGCACCGCTCCCGGTGCGGGTTTGCGCCCTTCCAGACGCATCTGGGTGGCTTCCGAGGCGGTAATCAGCCGTTTCCGTCCACCGTCGGTGAACAGAACGCCCCAGTTCTTCAACTCCCGCTGCGCCGTTGCCAGAGAGCCGGACAGGGCGCGGTTCTTTGCTGAGGGAAGACCCGGCGTGTACAGATAAACCGGCGTCCCCTCCGCCAGCGCAGACAGTACCCGTTCGTCATTGAAGCACAAAAGCTGCCCCAGCGTCAGCGACCCAATCACAATCAGGTCATACGGCGGAGTCTGCACATAGCTGCAGCCCAAATCCGCCACCGGTTCCGCCCCAATCAGCAGCGCTTTTCTCATGGCAGAATTCTCCCCAGACAGCCCTTTTTGAAGCCGCAGGCGTTGGCTTCGTCGTAATCCAGATGGGCAGCGGTCTGAAACTGAGGACTGACCCGCACCAGCACATCCTCAAAAACCAGCGGACGGCTTCCGAATACACGGAGCCGGACAATCTGTTTGTCCGCCACCCGAAATCGCGCCGCATCGGCAGGGGAGAGATGGATATGCCGCTGGGCAGCCATAACGCCCTGCTCCAGCCGGACCTCACCCATGGGACCGGTCAGCACCGCGCCTGCCGAGCCGGATACATCACCGGAGGGGCGGATGGGCGGCACAATGCCCAGCACCTTTCCGTCGGTCAGAGATACCTCCACCTGCGCCTCCTTCCGCTCCGGACCCAGCACCGCCACGTTGTGAAATTCTCCTTTTGGACCACGGACGTTGACCCGTTCCTTTGCCAGAAACTGACCGGGCTGCGACAGGGGACGCTCCGGCGTCAGTCCATGACCGAAGAGAATCAGGGCTTGCTCCTTGGTTACGTGAACATGGCGACCGGAGGCCTCCACCGGCACGAACAGCTGCTCCACCAGACAATCCGCCAATGCGTCAATATCAATAGAATGCAAAAACATCCCTCCGCTCGTATCGTAAATTATCCTTTTGCCTTTTGTTGAATCATCAGGATATACACCATGCTGCTCATCCGGTTCAAGGCTTTGAGAATGTCAGATCTGGCGCAAACCCCGTCGGCATCGGTGAATGCCCTTGCCGCCACCAGCTCTGCGTTGCGAACGGCGGTGCGGCAACGGTTGAGCAGCAATACATTCTGTCCGTCCGTGACCTGCGGCATGAAATGGGGCTGCCCGTAGTAATCCTGCGGGCGGTGACTGTGACTGCGCAGTTCTTCTTCTGTCAGACCGCACAGCCGCTGCCATTGCACCGGTTCTTCCATGACCTCGCACCGAATTAAATGCCGCGCTAAATCCAGAATATCCCTCAATGCGGCGATTTTTGTGGTGTTTTGGCACAGCAAGAGTTCCGCTTCCAGCGAATCCATGGCGCCACGAAAGGCAATGCGGGGATGGGTTTTCGGCACCAGAATATTGCCGCGCAGATGGGTCATCTGCTCCGGTTTTTCCGTCAGCATACCGCCGCCGGCAAGCCGGTATTCCCTGACGGGTGCATCGGCGGCAGGGAGAATCTGAATCCGTTCCCGCTGAAGAAAATCTCTGGCCCCGGGGGTGAGGGTATCCTTGGAGTCCAGAAAGAATACCCGTCTGCCGTCACGGTTGCGGATGTTATCCCGAACGGTTTGCTCGGTGTAGAGCATCAGGCTTTTGTGCTGCCGGTGGAGGGACGGTTACCGGATTTGGGAAGAATGGCATCCACCTCGGTGTGAGGACGGGCGATAACGTGAACGGAAATCAGCTCGCCCACCTTCTCAGCGGCAGCGGCACCGGCATCGGTGGCAGCCTTGACGGCACCCACATCGCCCCGAACCATAACGGTAACCAGACCGCCGCCAACCTGCTCCTTGCCAACCAGCTGCACGTTGGCGGACTTGACCATGGCATCCGCCGCCTCAATAGCGCCAATCAGACCTTTCGTTTCAATCATACCCAGAGAATTGGTGTCCATAAGATTACTTCCTTTCAAATGTTTGGTGAGATAAATTATCGTTTAGCGGTTTAATCCGGATTATATTGTAGGGGAGGGTCTTGACCCTCCCGCAACCTAATGGCTTTTGAGATGTTGCAAACTGTGCTGAAAACGTACCTGTTTGCATAGTATTAACAGCTCAGAAGTT
>JAZSEN010000090.1:0-14700 GCA_045531675.1 Faecousia sp. | reverse complement strand
AACTTCTGAGCTGTTAATACTATGCAAACAGGTACGTTTTCAGCACAGTTTGCAACATCTCAAAAGCCATTAGGTTGCGGGAGGGTCAAGACCCTCCCCTACAATATAATCCGGATTAAACCGCTAAACGATAATTTATCTTATCACAAAATCTTCCACTTGACAACACCTTGTGGGTCTGCTATGGTGTAGGAAAACTGAATCCATAGTCTTCAGGGCGGGGTGCAATTCCCCACCGGCGGTATAGTCCGCGAGCGCGACGCGCAGAATCGGTGCAATTCCGATACCGACAGTACAGTCTGGATGAAAGAAGGCATTTTTACATCCATTTTGCGCCCTGAGTCTATGCTCAGGGCGTTTTTTGGAGGTTTTCCCATGAAAAAAGTCAATATCAAGCATATGGTCACGCTGGCCATGCTCACCGCCATGGCCTATGCGCTGGTGTGCCTGATTCGAATTCCTGTGGTGGTGTTCCTGAAATACGAACCCAAGGATGTGGTCATCACCATCGGTGGTCTGCTCTTTGGTCCCACAGCGGCACTAATCATCAGCGCCGTCACCGCACTTCTTGAGATGGTGTCCATCAGCGATACCGGCATCATCGGCGCTGTTATGAATCTGCTGTCCTCCTGTGCTTTTGCCTGCACCGCCTCTTTTATCTACAAAAAACACCGCACCCTGTCCGGTGCGGTGCTGGGACTGGCGGCAGGCTCCGTGATGATGGTAGGTGCCATGCTTCTGTGGAACTGGCTGGTCACGCCCCTGTACATGGGCGTTCCCCGCGAAGTTGTGACCGGTATGCTGATTCCCACCTTCCTGCCCTTCAACCTGCTGAAAGCAGGACTGAACAGTGGGCTGGTTTTGTGCCTGTACAAGCCGCTGGTCAGCGCTCTTCGAAAAGCTGATTTGATTCGTCCCACTCAGGAGAAATCCACCGGCTCAAAGGTTGGACTGTACCTCTTTGCCGGTGCTCTGCTGGTGACCTGCATTTTGTTCCTGCTGGTGCTGCGGGGCATCCTGTAAAGGAGGGGTATCTTGCGCTACTATTTCGCCCCCATGGAGGGGCTGACCGACAGCGTCTACCGGCGGCTGCATCACCGGTATTTCGGCGGCGTAGACCGGTACTATATGCCCTTCATCTCCCCAACCATTCACCGGGCACTGACCAACCGCGAGGACAGAGAGCTTCCCATGGCGGATCGTGTTTCCTTCCACGCCGTACCTCAGGTTTTGACGAAAGTGGCGGAGGATTTCCTCTGGGCGGCAGGACAATGCGCCGAAAGAGGTTATGAAGAGGTCAATCTGAATCTGGGCTGTCCATCCGGAACGGTGGTTGCCAAGGGCAAAGGCTCCGGCATGCTGCGGGATTTGGACACTCTGGACCGTTTTCTGGATGAGGTATACACCTGCGCTCCCCTGCCCGTTTCCATCAAGACACGGCTGGGTATGGAGAATCCCGAGGACTTTCAGAGGATTCTGGACATTTACAACCGGTATCCGGTGCAGGAGCTGACCATTCACCCTCGCACACGGAAACAATTCTACAACGGCGAACTGCATATGGACCAGTTCCGTTACGCCGTAGATAACAGCAAAATCCCACTGTGTTTCAACGGCGATATCCGCTCCAAGGCCGACATCGACAACATTTGCAATTCTTTTCCCAACATTGAAGCAGTGATGATTGGTCGCGGACTGGTCAGCGATCCGGGTATGCTGATTCCCGATGGAACGACTGCCCACCGACTGGAGCAATTCCACGATGCGCTATTTGAGGAATACAGCATCGTTTTCGGAAACACCAGAAACGCCATGACCCGTCTGAAGGAAAGCTGGCACTATCTGGAGCTGCGGTTTGAGGGCGGAGAGAAGCTGTTCAAACGCCTTCGCAAAGCGACCGATGTCAACGAATTCCGCTCCATCGCAACAGAGGTTTTCCATACACTTCCCTTTGTCAGATAAACGATAATTTATCCTTAACCAAAAACTGAAAGGGCGTGCAGCAGCACGCCCTTTTACTATTCATTTTGTGGGTCCGTCGCTGGGAGCTGATTGGTTTTACCATCCCACTGAAGCATCTCCGGTGCCAGCAGCGCCACACCCATTGCAATCCAGAAAGTATTATAGTGCAGCACGAAGGACAAATCATCCAGAATGCAATGCGCCGCAACTGAAGCACAAATCAGCAAAATGTGATATTCCCGACGCCGCCACAGGCGGAACATGGACCAGCACAGCAGCACCAGCAAAATCAGCGCAAACACAATGCCGTAGGACTGCAGAATCTTTACATACAGGCAGTCCACATAATTGTACACGCCCTCTCCCGCATTGCCATCCACATCCAAGCCGTTTCCGACCCAGATGATTTTCTTGCCAAAGAAGCTGATTCCGTGCTGCGCAAGGGACTTTTTGCCCAGATTCAGCCGTCCCTCCAGCATGCTGTTCAGCCGACGCATCCATGGTATGGAGCTGTTATAAAGGATTGTCATAATCACCGAGCCAACGCCGCAAATACCAAAGGTTGCCGCCGCCACCGCCCACAGAGCATGGAGCTTGCGCACCAGCTTCGGCAGCCAACGCATCAGCAGCGCCGCCACAATCAGCAGCTCCGCCAGTGCGAAGGAAATACGGGAGTCGGTCATATAGAACACATATCCATTCAGCAGCGCCCAGAATATGGCCGCCGGCAGGGTGATGTGTTCCTTGCGGATATAGATATACAGAGCTGTCATATTCAGCAAAATTCCCGGTGCAAACAGGGTATAACGGAAGCCCAAAAACTCCCGAACCCGACCGGCCTTGTACATCACCACATCATCAATGATGCCCAGATAGCCGCTGAAAATGATAAATGCTACGGTGACAAAGCTTATGCGCAGGGTGAATTCCGCAATTTTCGGGAAGGGTATTTTCCGGGCGGAGAAGATATACAGGAACATCCAGCCCACCAGACGGGTCAGGTTGCCCTCACACACCCGAATGGGAATCACGCACATTATCAGGGAAATCAGCAGCGGCAGCCAATGGCGTTTCTCCACACCCCCGGTGCGGTACTCGAAGCCAAACAGCAGCGCCACGCATCCCAGTTGAATGGCGTAGAAGGGGCGCTCGTCAAAATACCGGTAGTAGAAAGAAGTGGAAAGCAATGACCCGACCAGCAGGATACCATATGACCAGAAAAACAACAAATCACCGGCTGTCAGTTTATCCAACAGTCGGATTGCTTTTCTTTGATTCCAAGCCATTCCTTTCACTTTTTCCTAAACCTCACTTCTTACAGAAACAATCCGGCGATATGATACGCCTGGTATTTTGTACGAACCATGATTTTCACAAACCGGCTGTAATCCACAGCAGCAGACAGTATTTCAGGGCATTCCTGACGCAGCTTTTCTCCAAACTGTCGCAGTTCGTTCTTGGGACCCTTGCCCCGGTCCAGATAGCAGAAATACTTCATCTGGGCAGCGGTCTCCTTCACCAACCGGCGACGCAAAAACTGTCGCTTGGCGGTCTTTTCTTCAGGCAGGGCATTGTAAATCTGAATCAGATTCCAGAACACCTTCTCATGCTCCTTATAGTGCTTGCGGATGCCGGTCTTGCTGACGCTCTGACCCTCACGACCGATACGGTAGACGTACACCGGCTTATGCCAGACGTACAACGACTCCATATAGGGCATGGGGCGATTCACCAGCTCCACATCGGTGTAGAAGCAATGCTCGGTGATGGTGATATTATTCTTCTGCAGCAGCTCCGTGCGGAAAGTGGAGCAGTGCATGGGGGAAATCTCCTGAAAATCCATCTCGTCAAAGACGTATTTTCCCTCAGGGAGCTTCTCGAAGTAGTCACGGACGACTTCGCTCTCGTCCACCTCATTGAACATCCGCATAGGTGTGACCACATAATCAGCATCAATGGAACGGAGCAGATTAATATACGCATCCAGATTCTCCGTGTCGAACCAGTCGTCGCCGTCCAGCTGCTTGAAATACTTTCCCTTCGCCAGACGGATGCTGGTGTTGAGAACGGAACCGTAGCCGCCGTTTTCCTTGTGGACACCAAACACACTATCGGGATACTTTGCTTCGTATTCCTTTACAATATCCAGAGTGCCATCCTTGCCACCGTCATCCACCACCAGAATCTGCATGGCATCGATGCTACCCGGGGTGATGATGGAATCCAACGTATGCCGGATGTACTCCTCAACGTTATATGCGGCAATGGAAACAGTCAGTATTTTTTCCATAGTTTTTCCTCTCTATTACATGGCATCCAGTGTAGCCCGCACACCGGCTTCCAAATCAAACAACCCCTGCCAACCCAGCGATTGCAGGCGGTCTGCTTCCAAGGCGGAATTATCCATCAGGTTGTAACTTTTGGCTTCCGCATCGGAGGGGTTGTCAAACAGAATCTCCCGTCCGGCAGCATGGGCAAAGCCCTCCGCCATCTGACGGATGGTGACCACGCTACGGGGATTTGAGATATTGTAGGCTTCACCGGCGTTGCCTTCCAACAGTACTGTCACCATGGCGCTGACGCAGTCCAGCACATAGCAGTAGGACCGGAGCTGGCTGCCGGCGCTTTTCATCACAATATCCTTCCCTGCCAGCACATCTCTGGGGAACTGGGAGGATGCCCGATCGTCAGTGGGGGTAGCGGTAGGACCGTAGATATGTCCGGGACGGACAATCACAGCCTGAACGCCGTACTCCTGTGCATAAGCGGCGCAAAGGGTCTCCGCCGCCCGCTTGCTGCTGGGATAGCAGGCACGGGGGTTGAGAATGTCCACAAAGCCGTACTCCTGCTCATGGTAGGGGGCACTCCCCTCTTTTTTACCGTAGACCTCGCTGGAGGACACATACAGCACCCGTTTTCCCTGATGGGCATGGGCGTAGCGCAGAATGTTGTGGATACCGGTGATATTGGCCAGCATGGTCTCCACCGGCTGGGTGCTGTACGCCTTGGGGCTGGCATTGCTGGCGCCATGAACGAGATAATCAAAGGGCACATCCAATTCCAGTGGCTCCAGCGCATCGTAGCGGACAAAAACCAGATTGGGATTGTCCTGCCAATGGGTGAACCGGTTTTTCAGTTTTTCCGGATTCCGACCGGCGGCGTAGACCTTAATATCCAAATCCAGACTCAGCAGAAAATCCACCAATGCCGAACAAATCAGTCCGCCGGCACCGGTCACAAGGACACGGCTGTGGCGCAAAGACTCCACATTGGGCACAGAAGCGCGAATTCGCTGCAGGTCGGTCAGATAGTTTTCTGTATAGTTCATTTCTTAATCCAGCTGTCCTGAGTCATATACAGCAGCGCCTTAAAGATTTTCAGATCGTCAAGGGTGGTGATTTTCAGATTCTCCTCAGAGCCCTTGGAGAAGTAGGTCATCCGCCCCAGCTCCTTCATGAGCATGCAGGATGCGGCGGTATTGGTAATGCCCTTGCTCAGTGCTTCCATGTGGGCATTGTACAGGTCGCCGATTTGGTAGGTGTGGGGGGTCTGGGTACGGCGCAGACGTTCCCGCTCCGTGGACACGCAGGAGGCGATGCCGTCGTCGGTCTCAAAGACCACCTCGGTACAGGGAATCGCCGCCACGGCAGAGCCATAACGGGAATAGGTTGCCAAACTGTCGGAAATGATTTCGCTGGACACCAGAGGACGGTTGCCGTCATGGACCAGCACCACATCCTCATCGGACAGCTCCTTCTTCAGAACATCCAGACCATTCTTGATGGACTCCTGACCGGTAGCGCCGCCGGGCACCACCCATTTGAGCTTGGTAATATTGAACTGCTTGGCGTATGCCCACAGCACCGCACTCCAGGAATCCAGCGTAACCACAATGATTGCATCGATGCTGGGATGGTTCTGGAATGCCTCCATGGTATAGATGATGACAGGCTTATTATCCACATGGATAAACTGCTTGGGAATATCCTGATGCATACGGGTGCCGCTTCCGGCGGCAGTCAGCAATGCTACATTCATAATTGATCTCCTTTATCAGACACGGTAGCCACTGTCGCAATGGGGAATCTGTTTATCCGCCGGCGGCAGCTTCATATAATCACCGTAGAGATTGGAAAGATAGATATCGTAATTCTGGAAGGCAGATGCCGAAATTCCCTGAAAATCCAGTCGGGTACGGGGCAGCATATCCACCTTGCGCCAGCGCTCCTTGTGACCGTACATACCGGTAATGGCACCGACGTACTCCGCCTTATCGAAATCCACACGGCTGCACACCTTATCCAGATGGCGTGCAATGCGGAAAGGTCCGATTTTTTTCAGAATGGGACGGTACAAATCCTTGATTTTGGATGCCAACGCACCACGGCGGCTGGTTCCCCGCTTTTCCACGCTGGTCAGCAGGAACCGCCGCAGCTGGCGGACCCGCCAGCACTGCCATTTGAAGGACAGGTTGGCCTTAGGCAGACCGTCAACAGGGAAAATGTCCATGCCGATATAAGGGCAGTCTGTCTCCTCCGCCATATCTGCCACACGCTTCACATCATGGCGCACATAGCGACCGAAATGGCGGGCAAAGGTATCGTCACGGTCACAAATCAGCTCCCGCTTTTCGGGAACAGAGAGCTTCCCCTCCGCTTTCAAGTGGAGCATCCGCTCGTAATCCGGTCGGGGCATGCAAACATCGATGTCATCGTCCCACGGAATGAAACCGCCATGACGTACCGCACCCAGCAGAGAGCCTCCTGCCAGATCATAGCGCAGGTCATGTCTTTGACAAAGACTGTCGAATTCCTCCAACAGCTCCAGATAGACCTGCTGCATTTCCTGCAGGGTCAGCAGCTTGGGCTTATCCATAGTCACGTTCCTCCCTTACAGCTCCAGTCGGGTGCAATTGCCATTATGGAATCGCTCCATGATTGTGGTGGCCCGCAGGATTTCCTGACGGGTATGGGATACACTGGTCCGCTCGGGATCGTGAATGGCGTGGAGGAAGTTGTAGACCATATAACGGAAACCGTCGCCTTCGTAGCTGAAATAGTATTTCTTGACCTGACGAAGGTCTTCGGTACGAATCTCAAAATATTCCGTCAGCCACCAGGGTGCAGGAACGTACAGGTAGCCCTTGGTGCCGGTAATGACCAGCTCTCCTTCCACCTTCATGCCTTTACCTACGCGGATGGAGGCGGTGGAATTGGGATAGCGGAGGAAACCACGGCTGAAATAGCTGAACTCGTCCTTCTCAAAGCTGATCAATTCGCAGTTTTCGCACTGCGCCTCATAGATTTTGATGATGGGCAGCAGTGCCATGGGACCCCAGTCGTACAGGCTACCCAGATACTTATTGCCGGCAATCTGCTCCATCTGGTCAGGAACCTTACTGCAAGACACATCGATATCTTTGACCGTGCCAATCAATCCACTCTTAATCAGCAGAAGCATATGTTCAAAAGCAGGGAAATAAAGGGTCTTAATGCCCTCAAACAGCTCCAGACCGGCTTCGTCCGCCCGACGGTAGCACTCCTGAGCCTGTTTGACACTGAGGAAAATCGGCGGATTGCAAATGACATGGCAGCCGGCATCGATGGCGGCAATGATATGCTCGTAATGTTCGTTTGCGGGCGTATTGATAAATACCGCATCGCAGCCCTCCAGAACCTCCGCCACGTTTTCACACCGCTCCAACGCACTTTTGCCACGGCAGAACTTAGGCAGCTTTTGGGGATCGGCATCATAGACCGACACCACTTCGATGCCGGATACTGCCTTGCAGGCATTGTACAGCCGCTCCGCCACGCTGTCTACGCCCAGAATACCCAGTCTCAGCACCGGAATGGCACTGGCACGCAGTTCGGTGGAGCTGATGCCACGGGTACGAGGCAGGTACACAACCTGACAGTATTCGCTGAGGTAGTCAAATTTGCCTACCCAGTCAGAGCCCACGGTAAAGATATCCACACCGTACTTCTCGATGTCGGAAATCTTCTGGCCCTCAAATTCCTCGACGATAATCTGATCGGCAATGCCGGTCTTTCGAACGTTTTCGATTCGTTCCGCCAGAGACTGGCTGACATTGAGCTTGCCCCGCTCCTTATCAAAGCCGTCGGCGGTGACACCCACAATCAGGTAGTCACCCAGCGCCTTGGCACGCTTGAGAAGTGCCACATGGCCGTGATGAAGCAGGTCATAGGTGCCGTATGTGATGACTTTTTTCATGATTATCTCCTATATTAAGAGGAAACCCTCTTCAGCGCAAGATACCTCTTTCGTTCAAATCCCGAAGGGCGTCCAGCAGGACCTGATAATCCGCTGCCGTCAGGTCACCAATGTGACCCACGCGGAAGATTTTGTCCTTATACTCTCCGCCGTTGGGACAAACCCAGATGCCGTACTCGTCCTTGAGAATTGTGAAAATCTCATGGGCAGAGCAATTGCGGGTCATCAGGGGGGTTACCGCATTGGACATGGACTCGGAGCAGATGTCCAGCGGCAAGTCGCCGATTTGCTTGCGGAACGTCTCCGCCAGAGCGGCAATTTTCCCAGTTTCCGCCTCCACGCCGCCCATCGCCTCGATGGATTTGAGCCGTGCGTGAATCTGCAGCAGTGTGCCCACCGCAGGGGTGAAGGGAGTCTGACCCCGTTCGCCGTTTTTCAAGGCGCCCTTCAAATCAAAATACATAGAACGGACGGAATTGCCCTCAATCCGTGCCACCGCCTTAGGCGACAGCACCATGACGGAAATACCGGGAGGGCAGGCCAGCGCCTTCTGAGAGCCGGTAATCATAACGTCCACGCCCCAGTCCGCCATGCGGAATTCGTCAGCAAGGAAGGAGCTGATGGCATCCACCACCAGAAACAGTCCGTTACGGCGGCAGAAATCCCCAATCAGCTCCGGATTGTAGCGGACACCGGTGGAGGTTTCATGGATGTTCACCAGAAAGCCGGTGAAACCCTGATTCTCGTAGGGTGCCAGATGCTCCGCCGTCAGGGCCTTGCCGGTGGCAAGACGAATCTCCTCAAAGGGAATCTGATGAATTTCGCACAGCTCATGGAACCGCTGACCGAAGCTGCCGCCGTTGACCAGCAAAACCTTGTCATCAGGGGTGAATACATTCATCACCGCAGCCTCCATGGATGCGGTGCCGGAGCCGGTGATAAACACCGTCCGCGCCCCCTCCGGCGCTTTGGCGAATTTCTGCATCAGTACCTCATTTTCCAGCATCACCGCAGAAAACTCCGGCGTACGGAAATAGGGAACATTCTCCCCGCCAATGGACCGGACCGCCTCACAGGACTGAACCGGACCCACAGTAAAATTAATCATAATTTATGCCTCTTTTCTCGGGGTGTCGTATTTCCCCAGATCACAGGTCAGATAACAGTCCCGCTCCTGCTTTTCCACAGGAGGAATCTGCATATAGTCACCGTAAATTTCACGCAGGTAGCCGTCCACCTGCTCCGGCACCCAGCAGACCCGACCGTTCAGAGTCACCTCTTTCAGCTGGCAAAGCCGCTGACGGGGCTGCATCTCGCCAAAATAATGACGAACGTCCGCCGGAATGGATACATATTTGGAATTCTCGTTCTTGCAGCAGGAGTGCCAGTAGTCGGTCCACCTCGCCCAGCGCTCATAAGACGCAAAGCTCAGGCAGAAGCCAATGGCGCACTTGATCCGGAAGGACATACCGCCGGTCAGCTGCGCAAACCACTTCCTGCCCCGATACAGCCGCCGGCAGGACAGGGCAAAGCCCATACCCGATGCCATCACACCCTGAAACACACGGGCAATGGGGTTATCCGGCAGATTTTCGATGGTATAAATGTCAATAAATACGCCGCAGTCCGTCAAATCCTGCTCCAGAATGGTCCGGTATTCGGTACCGCGAAGGCGGATTTTCGGAATCACACGACCAAAGTTTTCCTTATCCTGAGGGTGAAGCATGGAGTATTTCTCCCCCTGCTCCTCCCGAATGATTTTGCAAAAGGTTTCAAAATCCTTGCGGGGCATGGCGATATCGATATCGTCATCCCACGGGATGATGCCGCCGCCACGCAACGCGCCGATGGCACTGCCGCCAATGAGAATGAACCGCAATCCATGCTTATGGCATACCGCCAGCACATCATCCAGAATTTCCAGTAATACGTTGTGAAGTTTTTTCAGCTGTTCCTCGGACAGCACCTTCAGCCCGATGGCATCATCGCCGCCGTGCTTGGCAATGTCTTGCAGACGCACCTTTTATCTCCTCCTTATTCTCCACCCTCAATGGGTACCAGCTCGGAAACATGCGCATTGCGGTCCCCCTCTTTGGGTGGGGTCATATAGTCGCCGTACAGGGATTTCAGATAATCGTCATATTTTTCGGGACCTACCATCGTAATGTCCTCAAAGGGGTAGGCTTTTCCACTACCATACACATCCTTTTTGAACATTTCATTAAATTTGTACGAGGTCTGTCCCGTAAAATTCACCAAATATTTGGATTTCTCCGGCGGATACTTCTTCAGCAGCCGATCCATTTTATCCAGTTGCTTTCTTGTGTTGAACCAGCTGCCCACCTTTGTGACCATAGCCACACGGATGATGGCCCGCTCAATAAAGGGTCTGCCGGGACGCTTGATGTTGACCTTCTCAAAGCAGGACAGGTGGAACTTCAGGCGGGTCATCAACAGGCGGAACTTATGCCACTGTCTGGCAATGGCGCCGTTGGGCATGCCATCCAGGGGGAAAAGATCTACCCATACATTCTCCAGCCGCTCCTCCAGACTGCCCATCCGGCGAATCTGATAACGCTTGTCCACGATGCGGGCAAAATAGTAATGGTGATCTGTTTCGTCCTGATAGGTCCGCAGCTCCAGATTTTCAGGCAGCTTATCGGACACAACCTGCAGCAGTCGTTCATAATCCTCGCGGATGATACCCAGATCCACATCATCGTCCCAGGGGATGAAGCCCTCGTGACGGATGGCACCCAGCATGGTACCGCCCTGCATGTAGTAGGGAATATTCAGTTCGTCCAGAACCTTCAGTACCTCCCGCAGGACCTGCAGGATATAGCGCTGTGTTTCATTTAGACTATGCTCGGTTCCCATGATAACAAATCGCTCCTCAGTGGTTTTTGCGTGATACGCTATGTTTTAAAAACCGGTTGTGTACCGCCTCATGCTGCATCTGCAACGGTCCATGTGGTCCATGTCTGTCCCATGGCCTCCACAGAACAGAAATGGTACACAACACCTTCCATTTCGATGCAACCGGTGGTGGTTGCGCCGTCGGAATAGAAGTACCAGCACTCGCCCTGCTCCTGCCAGTTCTCATAAAGCTCCTGTTCGGAAATCCAGCGGGCGGTCAGGGTCATATCACCGGCAGGGATGGTAGCGCCGTCCAGCCGTTGACCTTCAGCGGTATACCATCCAAGGAACACATGTCCCTCCTTTTGCGCCGCAGGCAAACTGCCTACCGGCTCACCGGCAGCCACCACGCACTGATTGGTCGCAGCGGTTCCACCGTTTGAATCAAAGCTGAGGATGCTGCCGGCAGTGGCCCCCGACACCACCTGAAACTCCGCGGACCAAAGCTCCACGGTTTTCCAGCCGATTTGAACCTGACCCCGTTCGCAATAGTAGTTGCCGACAATGGCAGCAAGGCCATACCGGTAACCACCCACAGCCAGAGACTTGAACGACAGCTGCTTAGCGATGGCGCTTCCGCCCAGCTTGTAGGTTCTGCCTTCCACCACGTCGGTGGCGCTGATGCCCTGCACCTCAGCGGATTCCGCCAGTGGTGCAGCTTGCACACGGACGGTGTAGATGGAATTATACTGGGCAGTCACCAGACCATCCACATTATAATTCTTACCCTGTCGCAGTACCGCCGGTGCGGTGGGCTTTGTGATAGACAAATCATCATAAAGAAGCTGACTCAGATGCAGCTGTCCGGCACGGACATAGCCCTCGTCGCCTTTCAACTGATACCAGTATTCGCCTACGGTGTTCAGGTATAGACCGGTAACCGTCAACTCCTCGCCGGCAGTCAGGGTGCGGACGTGACTGGAGGATTCGTCCACCATTGCTTCACAGGGCTGGGTACGTACCACCGCCCCCGCATCCGCCACGGCCGTCAGATAGGAGGGGTAGACACGGCAAAGATCTCCGTAGGACTTGATACCAAAGCAAATCACGCCGTCAAACGTGACCGTGGTGCGGGCGTAATAATCGGCAAAATCCGCAATGCTGCATTTAATAGGCGTACCCTCAGGATAGGCCCAATTATTCAGGTATATATCATAGCTTTCCATGAAATATACCGTTCCATCCAGAATGGCATGAACCAGCAGCGCATGACCATATCGGCTGCCGGCGGCAGACTTGGTGGTTTCGAAACCGACAAGGATATTGTAGGCATCCTTGGTGCCGTTGTCGGTAATGGCATTCAGTGCCTGCTCCAACGTATACCGGCTGCCGGGGTAGGCATCCACCCGATAGCCGCCGCTGGTGATGGTCTGCTTGCTGTAACAGTCGTATTCCTCGTTGCCGTTGTTGCCCAGCATGGTGGCGGAGATGCCCAGCAGATACAGCTGCACATTCACAAAACCGCCGCAATAGCCATGGAACGACGTGCGCCCATAGAATTCCTGCGCATCGCGGTACAGACGTACAATCAGCTGTTCAATCTGAGAAGACGATGCCGCAGAGGTCTGCACCTGACAGGGCGTGGCCGTGGTGAACGTCAGAAGGAGTGCCATGATAATACTGACAATCCGGATTATTTTTTTCATAAAATCAGGCATCCTCCTTTCAAGATCATGTGCCGCTGACAGATGTAAACCAGTGGAAATCATTGGGTGTAGACTAAAGGGCATTTCACCGCAAATTACCGAAATTATATCACAGATGCAAGCAATAATCAAGGTTTCTGTCCTACAGATTCGTTTTTTGTCCAATTTTCACCATACTGAAAGAAAAACCGCCGAAAAGAAGATATCCTTTCGGCGGTATGTATATGAATTTTTGTGTGATGTGTCAGAGGGTCTCCCGGCTCTCCATCGTCTGGAAGGACATGGATATCTCCAGATTGCCGTTACGGCAGCGCAGCTCGTCGATGAACTGTTTTTCCGTTCCGGCCTTGCGCAGAGTCAGCTCATAGGTCAGCCGGTTCAGGCTGCCCAGATTGGTGGTGCGGACGCCGGTGAGGGTGGTCTGAGTGGTGTATTTTTCAAACAGGTCATCAAACACAGTCGGATAATCCAAATCCTCCGGCACCGTGATTTTCAGCACACGACGCATGGAAGCGCGGGCTTGTCCGCCGAAATTCATCAGCGACAGTACCAGCGACACCACACACATGATTCCGGCGAATACGGCACCAAAGCCGGGATATCCCATACCGCAGGCCAATCCCACCGCCATTGCAAGGAAAATCGTACCGATTTCCTTGGCGGTACCCGGTGTGCTCCGGAACCGAACCAGTGAAAACGCGCCTGCCACCGCAACGCCCGCCCCCAGATTGCCGTTGACCATCATAATCACCGCCGCCACAATCGCCGGCAGCAACGCCAACGTAACGGTGAAACTGCGGCTATGGACCGTGCGAACACAGTGTACCAGCGCCATAACGATACCCAGCACCAGTGCCGCCCCGATACAAATCAGAAAGCCCCGCAGGGTAATGCCCACCAAAGGGTCGTACAGGCTCACAAAAGTTTTATCCAACATGACTATGTCCTCGACTTTCACTAAGTAGTTGCAGATAAGCTTTTCCGTACTTGGAAAAGGATTGCTTATAGATACCGGCAGCGCTGAGATACTCCATCAGCCACATAGGAATGCCGCCTGCGGTCTTAACCTCCAGCAGCGACAGCTCTGGTGGAAGAATCATCACACCGCCCGGTGGTGACGAAAGGCATAAATCCTCCGTGCGATATCGAACATTCCGGTCCAGCGTCATACGGAAGCCTTTGTCCGCAGGATCATACCACGCCTCCCGGTCATAGCACAGATAGACTCTCGGCGCCAGATTTCGGTAAAAATCCCGAAAATAGGTCAGTTCACGCCCGATTTGGCTATCTTGTGGCAAGGGAGCCGCAAAGGACATAAACGCCATCGCCTGCTCCTGTGTCACACGAACTCTACGCTTGTAGACAACGCCCTTGTACTTTTTCTTCATCTCAAGAAACACATCCACGCCGGTGTCCACTTGACCATAGCTACGAAGCCGGAGTTTCTCCTTGTACGCCGGCTTTTCCAGCGAATGGCGAATCAGCCGGAAATCCGGCGTGTCGTAATAAAGGTTGCAGATGGTGCTATGTCCGTACTTATCCGGCTCCATCCGCTGCCGCAGCAATACTTCAATTTGTTCCCGCTGAGCGGAATCCAGCAAAAATTTCAATTCCCGCCGCCGAAATACGTTCATAGCCTCACCACCTTTTGTTTTGGTAAATTATCGTTTAGCGGTTTAATCCGGATTATATTGTAGGGGAGGGTCTTGACCCTCCCGCAACCTAATGGCTTTTGAGATGTTGCAAACTGTGCTGAAAACGTACCTGTTTGCATAGTATTAACAGCCCAGAAGTTGCGACCTTTCGGGAGGGTCAAGACCCTCCCCTACAAAAGGTGCGGTTGTAATCGGAACGCTAAACAATCATTTACCGCTATTATACATTCCAATACTGAAGTCTTTCTGAAATATGACGGCAACTGAACAGGATTACCTGCTTTTCT
>JAZSEN010000017.1:0-6403 GCA_045531675.1 Faecousia sp. | reverse complement strand
TTTGAGATGTTGCAAACTGTGCTGAAAACGTACCTGTTTGCATAGTATTAACAGCTCAGAAGTTGCGACCTTTCGGGAGGGTCAAGACCCTCCCCTACAAAAGGTGCGGTTGTAATCGGAACGCTAAACAATCATTTACCGCTATTATACATTCCATTACTGAAGTCTTTCTGAAATATGACGGCAACTGAACAGGATTACCTGCTTTTCTTTTGCCGTTTCCTCCAGCAGCTCCAGCGCCAGACCGAGCCGGTCATCATCAAAGCGAACCAGCGCGTCATCCAGAATCAGCGGCGCCGCCGGTGTCAGCTCCTCCGCCACCGCCAGCCGCAACGCCAGATACAGCTGATCTGTCGTACCCTCGCTGCGCCACAGAGGTCCTCGAAGGGTATCCTCCCCTTGGGCGCCTGCCAGAACCGACAGCTCCTGTCCCAGCGACAGGCGGTCATACCGTCCGCCGGTGAGTCTGGCAAACAGGATTTGCGCCCGTCGGGTGATGCCCGGTGCAAACCGCCGCTGCAGCTCTGCCCGTGCCTCATCCAACGCATCCAGCGCTACTATCAACGCCCGTTCGGTCAGTTCCAGTTCCGTCAGCCGCGTCGTCACCTGTTCCAATTCCCGACGAAGTCGATGCGGCTCTCCAATGGTCTCCATCCGCCCCTGACACTGGCCCAGCTTCAGATGCAGCTGCCGAAGCTGCTCCTGCCGTGCCTGTGCCTGCTCAGGACGTTGGATATTCTGCAAAGCAGTAACCCGCTGTTGCGCCTGACGCAGCTCTTCCCTCGCCTCATCCAGCCGGTCCCACCGGTCGGATATTTGCTGACGAATCTCTTCCCGGGGTTTCATGACCAGTCCGGCAATCAGCAGGCAAATGCCCACCGCCGCCGACACCAGTGCCGGAACCCATCCCAGCGTCAGCAGCGCAGCGCCGCACGCCAGACACAAAGCTGCACATATAAATAGTGTTAGCTTTGGATTTTTATGAGGCGCTGGATTCAGGGCTGTTTCCCGATCCGGTAGCGATGCGCATTGCCGTTCCAGCTCCTGACACCGGAGCCGTGCCGTTTCCTCCTGACGAATTGCGTTCTCCAGCAGAGTTGAATCCGGTTCCTGCACTTTTTGAGATTCCAATATCCGAATTTGCTGCTCCAACTGACGAACCTGCCCTTCAAGGGCATGGTATTCGCCAAGGTGCTTTTCCAGCTGCTCCCGACGGGTCTGGGTTTGAGGAATCAGTCCGGTGCGATTATAGCGACAGCGGTTTTTCAGTTCCTTCAGCTTCGCCCCCAGCTCCTCTTCCATGCCGCTGTCATCCCCGGTGGTGACCAGCGCGTTCAGGCGGCTGCGAAGCTCCTCGTTCATGGTGACAGGCATATCCGCACCACGCAAAAAGCCGGACCGGCTGAACACACTCCGCTCCACCCCCAGCAATACCTGTCCGCAATTGGCAGCAGTCAGCTCCTTCACCGGCACGCCGGTTTCCGTTTCGTAGGCGGCAAATTCTCCCATAGGCGTCCGCCCTTTGCTGCGGCGTTCGATGGTGATACTCCGTCCCTGCCATTCCAGTTCCATCCGCCCGGACATAGAACTGCCGGACCATGGCGCATAGCACTCCTTGTCTGCCAGACTGGTTTTGGTGGAGCGTTCCCGGGTATCCAGTCCGTAGAGCATCGTAAGAATAAAGGCACACCATGTACTTTTGCCCCACTCGTTGGGGGCATCGATAAGATTCAACCCCGATTCGAGGGTCAAGGTTGCATGCTCCAGCTTGCCAAAGGTGGCGGTCATGGAATGAATTCTCACGGCGCCACCTCCTGTCCGTCCAGAAGCTGACGGGCAATTCTTGCCGCCAGATCCCGTTCAGGGCTTTCGTCCATATTCCGCAAAATGCGGAAGAAGGTTCCCTCCAGAGAATCCCCATCGGCGCTGCCCCAGATATCTTCCGCCGGTGTCCGGCGGTCCAACAGCTCCAGATTGGGAAATTTGCCGCAAATCCCCCCGATATCCGCATCCTCACAGATGCCGGTCAGGGTAATGCGGTAGTAATCATCGTTGCCCACAGGGGGCAATACTTCAAAAAGAGATTGGGTCGTGCAGGTCAAATCATGGAAGCAAGGCACCGCCAGCGGCACAAATTCCGCCTGTGCGAAATCCTCCACCGTTACAATCAGCACACCCTTCTGCTCCGGTTCGTCAAAGCCACGCCCCATAGGGCAGCCGGGCCATGCGCACAATGTCTCCCCTGATTGAAAGCTGCCTCGCTTATGGACATGCCCCAGAGCCAGATAGTGAAGTCCCGACTCCCGAACCTGCGCCGACGTGATGGGACAGTACGGGGAATCCACACGGGTGGGGTCACCGTGAAGCAGACCCACATGATACCGCTCCTCGCCATCGGCACGAAACCCGTCCATCAGGGCGGCACAGTCCATACTGTGATAACCGGCGCCGTAAATTCGCAAATCCAGTTCAGGAACCGTTACGGAAGAAATTTTGTTTTCCTTGAAAATATACACATTTTCTGGCCACTTCTCCGTCAGGTATGGAGAATCCGGCGCAAGAAAATCATGATTTCCCGGACTGATAAATACAGGCACTGCCGCGTCCTCCAATGCCGAGCGCAGGGCGTTCAGGCTTTGGCGGGTCCATTTGCCGTCGAACAAGTCTCCGGCAAGAAGCATGGCATCACAGCCCTCACGGCGGCACAAAGATGCCAGCATCGCAGGAATCTCCAGCAGCTTCTGCCGCAGCTGCGGCGTTGCGGACAGCGGACTGTCCAAATGCAAATCAGCCCCGTGCAGCAGCTTCATCCTTCAAATCCACCCTTTCTGCCTTGCGGCAAAGACCTGTGGCAGCATCCACGGTGAACAGCACCGCTTCAAGCTTGGTAGGGCCGTTGGCCCACTGGTAACGGGCGGTCAAATCCCCACGGAATTTGGCGATGGACTGCTCCGCCCGAACACCCAGAATCGAATTCCGGGGACCGGTCATACCCAAATCCGTCACATAGCCGGTGCCCTTAGGCAGAACCTGCGCATCGGCGGTGGGTACATGGGTATGGGTTCCCCAGACCGCACTAACACGACCATCCAGCATGTGCCCCATGGCCAGCTTTTCGGACGTTGCCTCGGCGTGAATCTCTAAAAATACCAGTTTCGTATCCACTTCCTTCAGGATTTTATCCACCAGCAGGAAAGGATTGTCCGGTCCAAAATCCATGCCGCAGCGGCCAATCAGGTCGATTACCGCCACCGGACCGCATTTGCTGTCGAAGATGCCCCAACCTCTACCGGGCATCTGGGGTGCGTAGTTCGCAGGCCGGATGATACGGGAGCAGTCCTCCAGATAGGGGACAATTTCCCGTTTGTTAAAGCTGTGATTGCCAAGGGTGATTACGTCCGCGCCGGCATCCAGAATATCCTCCGCCTGACGGGGGGTAATGCCCACGCCGCTGGCGTCTTCACCATTGACGATTACAAAATCCGCACCGGTTTTTCCTTTGAGATAGCGCAGCGAACGGCATATCCGGTCAATGCCCGGCTCGCCAACCACGTCGCCAACTGCCAGTACCTTAAAATCCATCACGCATCCCTCCATTTTACTATATTATACACCAATTTACAGTTGGATGCAATCATAGATCCGTGATTGTTTCGCGGTTTGCGTACAGCAAACGGGCACCCGCCAAAGCTGGTGCCCGTTTGTTGTTTATCGAACGGATTTAGCATACTCCGTGGGAGTAATGCCGAATTTTTCCTTGAACTGTCGGGAAAAATGATGGACCGTAGAATACTGCAACGCAGCAGCAATCTCCGTAAAGGTCATGGAATTCTCCCGAATCATTTGTTTGCTCTCCTGCAGCTTCAGACGGCGGATGTATTCGCCGGGTGAGATTTGGAGGTTTTTGTGGAACAGCGCTGTCAGGTAGCTGGGGCTGACCTCTACCGCCTTCGCCACCGAAGGTACCGTCAGCTTTTCACGAATATTGGCAGTGATGTACTGCTGCGTCCGGCGGATAATCTCATTTTCAGAATGGACTGCGTTGGAGGTCTTCACCTTCGCCACCGGTGCATCCACCTGTCGCAGCAGAATCACCAGCAGCTGATTGAGCATGGAAATAATCACGTCACCGGAATGGTCATCCGGCTCGTCCTGCTCCCGGAGCATCTGCTGCAGCAAGGTTACCACCTGCTGTGGCGCTTTGAATTTCCGGTTCTTGATTCGCTCCAGACTTCCGCCGGACAGCCCAAAGGAAATGGTTACAAATCGAGGGGCAACGCCCATATCCGCATACTGCATATGCCACTGATCCGGCGTGTATACCATAATATCTCCCTGCTCCAGCAGCAAATCCTGACCGTCCACCACACTATGCAGGGAGCCCTGATCCACATAGGTCAGCTCGGGCATGGGATGAGCCTCGCCGGGGAACAGAAAGCCTTGCTCCTTTTCCTGATAGAAAAAGGTGTACAGGCTCTCCACCTTTAAGCGACGCACCACTTCAAGTCCGGAATTCCACGAGCTGCGGTCAATGACCTCCGGCGATTGGTCCGCGGCCATTTGGGCAACCGCCTCCTTACCCAGCGGAATCAGGCAAAATATCACATCGCCGCGAAGAGATACCGGCTTATCCAGATAAAAATGACGATAATCAGAATCCGCATTCCGCACCGCAAGCACCGTCATAGAGCTGGGACTGTACAGCCATGTGTCGGTTTGGGTGCGGTACACCGGCAGCTCTCCCTGCGTCAGGGTGATGCGGTGTGCGTGTGTTCCCTTCCCTGCCGGCTCTGTACTGTCCGGCCGTTCCGGCAGGAGGGTGCCATATTCCTGAAAGGTCATGGGATTCAAGTGTCGAATCATGGTATCCTCCTGAAAAGCATCGTTTGTCGCAAAAAACGGGGCTGCAATGCAGCTCCGTTATTATACTACAAATAGTTGAAAATGGCAAATACTTTATCGCTGATACTCGAACTCAAAATCGTAAATATCCACAACATCTCCGTCTTGGATGCCCATTTCCTCCAAACGGGTGAATAATCCGCACTTTCTGAGCTGAAGATCAAAATAATTTCTGGACTCGTAATCGTCGAAATTGATATCCAATATAAGTCGTTCCAGCCATGTGCCGGTAATGACCCAGGTGCTGCCCAGATGCTCGATGGTCAGGTCCTTGGGATCTCCGGCCTCTGCAATCAGCTCCACATACTCCGGCTCGTAAATGGTCACCGGAGGCAAAGTCCGCAGTTTCTCCGCAACCACACGCATGAGATTTTTCGTGCCCTGAGTGGTTCCGGCGCTGATTTCGTACAGCTCACAGCCGGCAGCCTCCACATGGGCTCTCAGCCGCTCCAGATTATCGGAATCCGGGTCCATGATATCGGTCTTGTTGGCCGCCACAATCATAGGACGGTCGCTGAGATCCACACTGTAATTCTTCAGCTCCGCGCAGATGGCATCAAAATCCTCCACAGGGTCCCGACCCTCGCAGCCGGATACGTCAACCACATGGACCAGCAGACGGCAGCGATCAATGTGCCGCAGAAAATCATGACCCAGTCCGGCGCCCTCCGCAGCGCCCTCGATGATACCGGGAATGTCCGCCATAACAAAGGAAACGCCTTCATCCACGAAGATAACACCCAAATTGGGGAACAATGTGGTGAAATGGTAGTTGGCGATTTTAGGACGGGCGTTAGAGGTGACAGAAAGCAATGTGGACTTGCCCACATTGGGGAAGCCTACCAGACCCACATCCGCCAACAGCTTCAGCTCCAGAATTACATCCCGCTCCTGTCCCTTCAGACCGGACTTGGCAAAGCGAGGCACCTGACGGGTAGGGGTAGCGAAATGACCGTTGCCCCAACCGCCGCGACCACCCTTGGCAATCACAAAATCCTCACCGGTGGACATATCAACAATAATCGCGTTCGTCTCCGCGTCGCGAACCACAGTACCTCTGGGCACCTGAATAATCAGCGGCTCGCCACGCTTGCCGCTCATATTCCGTCCCTGACCGTTGGCGCCGCTTTGGGCGGAATACTTGCGCTTATAGCGGAAATCCAGCAAAGTGGAAAGGTTATCATTGACACGCAGAATCACACTGCCACCATGGCCGCCATCACCACCGTCCGGACCGCCGGCGGCAACATATTTTTCCCGATGAAACGCCACAGCACCATCGCCGCCACGACCACCACAAACGGTAATGCGTACTTTATCTACAAACATAGGAATACCTCCTTGCACGGGTGTTATAGTGTCATAAATTATCGTTTAGCGGTTTAATCCGGATTATATTGTAGGGGAGGGTCTTGACCCTCCCGCAACCTAATGGCTTTTGAGATGTTGCAAACTGTGCTGAAAACGTACCTGTTTGCATAGTATTAACAGCTCAGAAGTT
>JAZSEN010000136.1:0-56563 GCA_045531675.1 Faecousia sp. | reverse complement strand
TCCACCACCGGCGAGTACACCGCCGCTGTCACCGGCATCTCCGCCAAGCAGATTGATGAGACTGTCTACATCGCCGCTGTTTACAACTCCGCTACCACCGGCACTGCCTTCTACACCAGAGTTATCGCTTACAGCCTGGGTGCTTACTGCGAGAGCCTGGCGAATAACGGCAACGAATTCGGTGCTGCTACTGCCGTCTACGGCTACTACGCAAAGGCATTCTTTGCCAACTGATAATCAGCAAAATGGCGATTCGTGAATCGTCCTTATAGCAAACAAAACGCCACGGGGTAACCTGTGGCGTTTTGCTTCATAATCTTTACATAAGCTTGTTTATAAAATATAATAGTGACACACAGAGTACACATCCTCATGATACTGTGAAGTTGAAAGGGGGGACTGGCATGAATAATAGAATTCTTATTGCCGAGGATGAGCCGAAGCTGCGCAATGTTCTGGTGGATTTCTTTACCAGCCGTGGAGATTTTCCTACCGCTGCCGCCGATGGTCAGCAGGCTCTGGAACTGGCCTTGACCGTGGAGTTTGACGGCGTTCTGCTGGACATCATGATGCCACAGCTGGATGGTTTCTCAGTATGTCGTGCGCTGCGTCGCAGCAGCGATGTGCCAATCATTTTTCTCACCGCATTGTCTGATGAGGACGATAAACTCCACGGTTACGAACTGGGGGCGGATGATTATGTGACCAAACCCTTTACCATGTCTGTGCTGTATGCCAAGCTGACTGCGTTAATCAATCGCAGCCGTGGCAGTATTATGACATCGGACATTCTTTCCGCCGGCCCGGTTTCCGTGAAACTGTCCAGTCGGCAGGTTATGGTGTCCGGCAGCAAAATCAGCCTGACACCAAAGGAATATGCCTTACTGGTTTGCTTGATGCGCAATCGTAACATTGTCATGAGCCGTGAGCAGCTGCTGGTAAAATGCTGGGGCTACGACTATGAGGGGGAGTCCAGAGTGGTGGATACCCATATCAAGCGCCTTCGTGAAAAACTGGGTCCTGGGGCGCAGTTGATTAAAACCGTAATCCGCTCCGGATATATGCTGGAGGTGTGAGTTATGAAGAAATGTCGTACTGCCACCGCCATCATGTGGCGTGTCACCGCGCTGACACTTGGAATGTGGCTGGCTGCTATGAGCTATCTAACATATTATGCGGCGCGGAGCTTTTATAATCAATGGCAGCAGAAGGCCGAAAACGTTGTCTTTGAATCGTTTTTACCTGTGGACAGCTCTCTGCCAGGAGCCATGGAGTACAAGGCCATCTATTCCATGGGACTTTTCGATAGATGGAGCGGTGTCAGGCTGGATTTACCCCTTTACACCGACCCTACCTCCGAGGAGCCGTCCTACCTTCGGTATGACACCAGCTACGAAACCGCATTAACCTATTTTGATCTTGATGGCAATGTGATGATTGATCAGGGGCGCTACTATTGTTTTCAGTACATACGAGAAAACGACTGGCACAATGGTACTGACCAGCCGGCCGGCTATGCCTATGTGGATTTGAACAAGGTCGATGGGATTTCTTTGTATGGTGACACGTGGGGCGGCCACAACATGCAGTGGATTAATTTTGGAGATATGATGCGGCTGACCGGTGTCTTTCAGGGCAATGAGTTTGTTCTGCACCAAATTGCCCGTCTTGATCCAGAAAAACCTATGTATAATCCTGAGGAATTAACTCTGGGAGAGTTGGATGGGCAGGGAAAGCTGAAATGGCATCCAATCTTTGACTCCGGTAAAACGGACGTGTCAGCGGTCCATGTCTACACCACGGATATTTACGGTGCTGGACACGCCTCTATACCCATTGAGGTAAACGGCAAGACCTTCCGGAGTCTACCGGCGCTGGTGAAGGCGGATATGCAGGAATATCTCAAAACCGGAGAAGGGGGATACGAAACGGATTCTCTTTGGAAAGCCGTTATTATCCACCGGGTCAGAACGCCGGAGGGCTATGCTTCTGCTGCTATTCGCTGCACGCCCCTGCGTACAGCCTTCGTCCGTCTGTCGTATGTATACGGGTCCACTTTTTTGGTGATTTTGATTTTGCTTTTGTTGTTGGGTAGACGTATCCGCTGTGAACTGGGGAGACCGCTGGAACAGATGATTCAATGCGGCAATGAGGGAGTACGTCAGCTGCCCCGGGAACTGGAATCGGACTGGCGCGAACCTTACGAGCTGGAGCAGGGGTATGTCCAGCTTCAAAAAAGTATCCGCCAGATGAAATTGGAACAGCAACGTATGGAAGCTGCTTTGGCCTATGCGGAAAATGCCGAGAATAGCCGTCGGCAGATGATTTCCAACATCACCCATGAATTGAAAACGCCGCTTGCGGTGATTCACAGTTATGCGGAAGGACTGCAGGATGGCATTGCTGCTGATAAGCAGGATCAGTATCTGAAAATCATTCTGGAGGAAACCGACCGGATGGATGCCATGGTGCTGGAGATGCTGGATTTGAGCCGGCTGGAGGCAGGTAAGGTCCGTCTTTACTCCGACAGCTTTTCTTTGTTGGAACTGACACGGGCTACTTTTCAGCGGTTGGACACGCTGGTTCAAGCCAAGGGGTTGCAGATTCATTATGAAATGACGGAGGAATTTGAAATTACCGCCGATGAGGCGCGAATCGGCCAGGTGGTCGAGAATTTCGCCTCCAACGCCATTAAATATACGCCGGAGGGCGGTAATATCTGGATCAATATTTTCCGTCATAAGGACAACACACTTTTCAGCATTGAAAACAGCGGCCCTGCGCTTAGCGAGGAAATGCTGGAGAAAATCTGGGAAAGCTTTTATCGGGGAGATGAATCCCGCACAACCAAAGGAACCGGTCTGGGTTTGACGATAGCTAAAACCATTGTGGAGCTCCACGGCGGCAGTTGTCAGGCGCAAAACACCCATCGTGGCGTGGAATTCCGCATATCACTTCCGTAAATATGGCTTACAAATGCAGGACAGAGGAGAATCTGCCCTGCATTTTTTTGGTATCTTTCATAAAGAAATAGGAGCGTAGAACATCACAATCACAAAACTATGTGACAGAACCTACAAATTTTATATAGTTTTTTGCAATAATATGTCAAAAGGTACTTGCAAAATGCGCAAAAGAGTTGTATAATGATGTTGCAGTTTTGTGAAATGCGCATTTGTGCATTTTTATAAGGAGGATATCGCAATGTCCAACAGTGTATTTCAGAGTGTAATCATCCAGTTGAAGGATGTAACTGACCGTGTATTTGGTGTCATCGATTCCGATGGCTGTGTCGTTTCCTGCACCGATGTGTCCGTTTTGGGCGAGCGGTGGGTGGAGGCCGCACTGAAGCTGTCCAACTCCGGCGAAGGCATCGTTACCTTTGCTCAAAAGACCTTTAAGCCCATCATCAACGGGTCTAATCTGATGGAGTATGCCGTGTTCTGCGGCGGCGATGACGAAATTGCCAAGGGCTACTGCGCCATGGCTTTTGTTGCGCTTAATGATGCGAAAATCTTCTACGAAGAGAAGCACGACCGTGGTACCTTCGTAAAGAATATTATTATGGATAATATTCTCCCCGGAGATATTTATATCCGTGCCAAGGAACTGCGTTTCTCTACCGATGCGCCCCGTGCGGTGTTCCTTGTCCGCCAGGTCGGTCATAGCGATGTGGCAACTGTGGATGTGTTGAGCGGTATGTTCCCGGATAAGCTTCAGGATTTCGTCCTGAACATCAATGAGACGGACATTGCTGTTGTTAAGCAGATTACCACCTCTACCACCGATGAGGATTTGGAGGCAATTGCCCGCCAGATTGAAGACACCCTGCGTGATGAGCTGTACATCAAGACGGTCATCGGTATCGGTACCATTGCTGAGCACCTGCGCTCTCTGGCAGACTCCTATAAGGAAGCTCAGACTGCCATCGATGTGGGTAAGGTGTTCGATACGGAGAAGAGCATCATTAATTATGAGAATCTGGGTATCGGTCGTCTGATTTATCAGCTGCCTACTACTCTGTGCGAGATTTTCCTTAGTGAGGTGTTCAAGAAGAACTCCATTGATTCTCTGGATCAGGAGACTTTGTTCACCATCAATAAGTTCTTTGAGAACAACCTGAATGTGTCCGAGACTTCCAGAAAGTTGTTTGTCCATCGCAATACGCTGGTTTATCGTCTGGAAAAAATCAAGAAGCTCACCGGACTGGATTTGCGTCAGTTCGACCATGCCATCGTGTTTAAGGTGGCGCTGATGGTTCGTAAGTATCTGTCCAGCCGCGAAGCAAGATAAAGCTTTAAGCGCGTGCCATCCGGCACGCGCTTTACTGTTTCGTTAAAGGTCAACGAAATGATTGCTTAGGGAAATAAGCAACGCACCCCTTGCCACGGGGAGGGGGCGAGATTGGTGCCGTGCTGGATTAGACCGCTAAATGATATTCTATCACCGCTTTGGGATGGTAATGGTCAGCACAATTTTATCCTCTGTTTCTTTGCGTTCAGAAACGGCGCTGATGCCACTGAGCTGAATTCTTGCAAGGCTCTGGGTCAAATCGCTGATGAACCGGTTAATATTGGGTCGGGCAGATTTTACGCGTTTTCCTGTCAGGCACTGTTCAATCAATCGCTCTGTTTGCGCCACGCTTATGTGGTTTTCGACAATCTGTTGAATGACCTCTTTTTTGATTCTTTCATCTTCCAGCTTCAGCAAGGCCCGGGCGTGCCGTTCGGTCAGCCCGCCGTCCCGAATCATTGCCAGCACCTCGCTGCTGTGGCGCAGAAGACGGAGCTTGTTAGCAATAGCACTTTGGCTTTTTCCCAACAGCTTGGCGGCCTGCTCCTGACTCATGCGCCATTTATCCATCAGATTACAGATTCCCTGTGCCTCTTCGATGAAGTCCAAATCCCGACGGTGCAGATTCTCAATCATTGCTGCCATGCCGGACTCTTTTTCATCCATGGTCATGACGATACAGGGGATTTCCGATAAACCTGCCATACGGGCAGCACGAAGCCGTCGTTCACCGGCAATCAGTTCGTAACCTGTCGCCACCCTGCGCACCGATAAGGGCTGCAGGATGCCGTGCCTGAGGATGGAGCCTGCCAGCTCGTCCAGCGCGTCCTGTTGAAAAATCCGTCGTGGCTGTGCGGGATTGGGGCGAATGGTTTTCGCGGGAAGAAAGACCACCCGACCGGTTTCCATGTATGTATTCAGTTTTTGACACTGCATTGTGTTGTCCTCCTGTGAATTGCGGTTTACTCTCATTTTACTCCCGGTTCAAGGGAAAAAAGCACGAATCCAACGTCATCATCAGGATAATTGACCGACGAAAGTACCTGTTTTCCAGACTTTTTCGGCACAATAATAAGAAATATCTTCCTATTACCGGAAATTCATAAATAATTAACAGTATTCGATTGACATAAAATTCACCCTGTGTTACAATTTATACATACTGCGTACGGAGAAATATGAGATATGATTGAGTTTGAAAATGTAACCAAATCCTATTCCGTGGGCACCAAAGCATTGCGGGGTATTTCGATGCAAATCGAGGACGGAGAGTTTGCGTTTCTGGTTGGCTCCTCCGGCTCCGGCAAGTCCACGATTATTAAATTGATTACCGGCGAACTGAAGCCTACCTCTGGTTCGGTCCACGTAAATGGCTACTCTCTGGAGCGGATTCGCAAGCGCGAGATTCCCTATCTGCGCCGTACGGTTGGTGTCGTGTTTCAGGACTTCCGTCTGATTGATAAGATGACGGTCTACGAAAATGTGGCTTTCGCCATGCGTGTGGTGGGTGCCAAATCGCAGGAGATTCGAGAACGTGTACCGTATGTGCTGAATCTGGTAGGTCTGGAGAACAAGAGCCGCCGTCATCCCAAAGAGCTTTCCGGCGGTGAGCAGCAGCGACTGGCAATTGCCAGAGCGTTGGTCAACAATCCTTCCACCATCATCGCTGACGAGCCCACCGGCAATCTGGATCCTGCCAGATCTCTTGAAATTATGACACTGCTGCAGGAAATCAACAATCTGGGCACCACTATGCTGGTTGTTACCCACGAGCAGCATCTTGTGGACCAGTTTGGCAACCGGGTCATCACCATCGATGAGGGCCTGATTAGCAGTGATAAGGTAAGAAACTATGAAAATCAATAATATCGGATACTTACTCAAGGAAGGCTTCCGTGGCGTTTTTCTCCACGGCTTCATGTCTTTCGCCGCCGTTCTGGTCACGGTGGCGTGTCTGCTGATTGTGGGCAGCTTTTCAATTCTTGTATACAATGTAAATGTCATTGTGGAGGAGCTGGATCGCTCCAATGAGGTTCTGGTCTATATCGATGAGAACCTCAGCACCGAGGAGGCCCGGAGTGTGGGCACCCTCATTAATAAAATCGAGAACGTCTATCAGGCGGATTTTGTCAAACGTGAGGATGCGCTGAAGGATTTTATTGCTGACCACGATAACGATCCTGCCTTCAATGGCGTGCAGGCGGAGGATCTTCGCCACCGCTTTGTTGTGAAGCTGACAGACAACAGCTTGATGGAGCAGACGGTCCATGAGCTTGAGGACATTGAGGGCGTTGCCCACATCAATGCCCCCTATGAGCTGGCCAAAGGCTTCACCACTGTACGCAACGTGCTGCAGCTGGTATCCGGTGCCATTATTGCGGTGCTGCTGCTGGTGTCGCTGGTTATCATCTCCAATACGGTTAAACTGTCCATGTATGACCGTAAGGATGAAATCGCCATTATGAAAATGGTGGGCGCCACCAACGGATTTATCCGGCTGCCCTTCGTGGTGGAGGGCTTACTGCTGGGTATGACCGGCGCCGGTGTGGCATTCGGTCTGGAGTGGCTGCTGTACGATTTGCTGGTCAACAAGATTGAATCCATGGACACCCTTATCCAGTTGTTCCAGCTGGTGCCTTTCCGGCAGCTGCTGCTGCCTATGCTGGCTACCTTTGGCGCTACCGGTCTGTTTGTTGGCGTGGTGGGCAGCTGGACGTCGATTCGCAAGTTCATGAACGTATAACCAAGGAGGACCAATGAAAAATCGCAGGTTATGGATTTCTATTATAGCGGGTATACTGGTAGGGGCGATGGTGTTGTCTCTGCTGGTGGGACTGTTTGCCGGCAATGCCAGTGCTGCCGACCCTTCTTCAGGGGAATTGAAGAATCAACTGGAGGAATTGGAAAAAGAGAAGGATAAGATTTCTCAAAAGCTTGACAATCTGGAAAAACAGCAGTCTGCCAACTATAATGATATGGAAAGCCTGATTAAGCGCAAGGAAGTTATCGATCAGCAGGTGGCCCTGCTCCATCAGGAGATTGCCAACGTCAACAGCCAGATTGCTGCGTACAGCTTGCTGATTGCCGATAAGCAGAAGGAACTGGACGATGCAGAAGCCCGTCTGGAAGAACTGCGCCGGCAAAACAAGGAGCGCATCCGTGCTATGGAGGAAGAGGGCGGTCTGTCCCTCTGGTCGGTGATTTTTGAAGCCAACAGCTTCTCTGATTTGTTGGACCGTATCGACATGGTTGCGGAAATTACCAAGGCGGACAGAGAACGGATGCAGGAAATGGCCGAAATCGCTGAGGAGGTTGAGGCTGCCCGTGATGCTCTTGCTGCCGAAAAGAAGCAGCTGGAGGCCACCAGAGTGGAGCTGCAGAATGCTCAGGCAGAGTTGGACAAGAAAAACGCTGAAGCTGACAAGCTGCTTCTGGATTTGGTGAATGTGTCCGAGAATCTGGAGGAACTGCATAATCAGTATGAGAAAGAGGAGGAAGAATTCCTCAATCAGATTGCTCAGAAGGAGCAGGAATACAACACGCAGCTTGAGAAAGAACTGGAAGCATCCCGTCAGGCCTCCATTAAGGCCTCCATTGAAGCCTCTATCGAGGCCTCCAGATATCAGGAGTGGCTGGATGAATCCCGCCGTCAGGAGGCAAGCAAAAAGCCAACTACCGGTAATAATGGTTCCGGTGGCAGTTATGGCTCCGGTGAGAATCCATCCGGTGTGATTTGGCGTGTTCCCTGTGACTATACCCGCCTTAGTAGTCCCTTTGGCTACCGTTGGCATCCTACCACCGGACAGTGGTCTATGCACAACGGCGTAGACTTCGCTGCGCCTAAGGGTACACCCATCTACGCCACCCGCAGCGGTCAGGTTACCATTGCTACATACAGCAGCACGGCCGGCAATTATGTCAGCATCAATCATCTGGATGGTTACTCCAGTATCTACATGCACATGACCCATTATGTGGTGAGTGCGGGTGAAAGTGTCAAAGCCGGACAGCTGATTGGCTATGTGGGCTCCACCGGACGTTCCACCGGTCCCCATCTGCACTTTGGTATTTCCTATAAAGGAAAATATGTTAATCCCATGGATTACGTAGGATAAAAGTAATTTTCCCACAGCCTGCAGGCTGTGGGAAAGTCGTATATGAGGTGTTTGTATGAAAAAAACCATTTTGAAAATTCTGTCCTATGTGTTGGTTGCGGTGATTGCTTCCGGTACGTCCACCATCTATTTCATGTCCAGTCAAGCTGCCGGCATGAGCAAGCTGGAGGAGCTGAACTTGTTGCTGAACCAGTGCTATATTGGTGAGGTGGATCAGAGTGAGCTGGAGGATGCTGCGGCTGCCGGCATGGTGTCGGCGCTGGGAGATGAGTGGAGTTACTATATGTCCAGTGATGAGTATCCTGCTTATCAGGATACTATGGCCAATTCCTATGTGGGCATTGGTGTAACGGTTCGGGCCAGAGAAGATAATCAGGGTATCGATATCATCGAAGTCATCGAGGGCAGCCCCGCACGGGAAGCGGGCATGCAGGTAGGCGACCGGCTCGTGGGCGTGAATGGCGACTCCGTTATTGGAATTGATTTGAACGATGTTGCCACTTTGCTTCGGGGTGAGGAGGGTACCAGCGTGAAGGTAACGGTCTATCGTGGCGAGGAGACGCTGGATTTCACTCTGGTACGCCGTAGATTTGAGACGGTGGTGGCTTCCGGAAAAATGCTGGAGGGCAATATCGGTTTGATTAAGATTAAGAATTTCGAGAACCGGGCAGCCGAAGAGACCATTGCCGCAATCGAGGACCTGATAGAGCAGGGTGCCGAAGCAATTGTTTTTGATGTTCGCAATAATCCCGGTGGCTATAAGCATGAACTGGTGAAACTGCTGGATTATCTGCTGCCGGAGGGAGAAATCTTCCGTGCCGTGGACTACACAGGCAAGGAGGAAGTGGATTACTCTGATGCCTCCTGTCTGGATATCCCCATGGCAGTGCTTGTGAACCTGCAGTCCTACTCTGCCGCTGAGTTCTTTGCTGCGGCTCTGGACTATTACGACGCGGCAGTGATTGTGGGCGAAAAGACCTATGGAAAGGGTTATTTCCAGACCTCCTTCCAGCTCCGTGACGGTTCTGCGGTGAACCTTTCTATCGGTAAATACTTCACGCCCGATGGAAAAAGTCTGGCCGGTGTTGGCTTGACGCCGGATTTGGAGATTCCCATGGATGAGGAAATGCTGAAGTCGCTGCTTATGGGTACACTGGATGCCAGCGAGGATCCCCACGTGCAGGCAGCGATAAATGCGCTGAAGAAGTGAATTAATCCTTGACGAAATCGAAAAATCAACGTATAATAGAAAAAGCTATGGAATAATTCGAGTCAGAAAGGATCTTTCGTTATGGCAAAAGAATTTAAGATTACAAGTTTGCGTCTGGCAGACCTGGAGAAGGAACTGAATTACCTTAAGACGACCCGTGAGCGCGAGATTGCTGCAATGATTGCGGAAGCCCGCTCCTACGGCGACTTGTCTGAAAACTCCGAGTACGATGCCGCCAAGAATGAGCAGGCAAAGCTCTATGGCCGCATCGCTGAAATCGAGGATATCCTGTCCCACGCCGTCATTATCGAGGACGAGAACGAAGCCACCGGCCGCGTTGGTCTGG
Organism: Faecousia sp.; assembly: GCA_045531675.1. GTDB lineage: Bacteria > Bacillota > Clostridia > Oscillospirales > Oscillospiraceae > Faecousia. The sequence continues at coordinate 46,599 of JAZSEN010000136.1, read as the reverse complement.
GTTGCACCGTTACTGTTGAGGATGCCAACGGAAACCGGATTTCCTACCGCATCACTGGCTCTCAGGAGGCTAATCCCATGGAGCACAAGCTGTCCGATGATTCTCCTTTCGGTCGTGCTGTGGTTGGCAAGTCCGCTGGCGAGTCTTTCACGGTCAATGCACCCAACGGCACTTACACCATGAAGGTCATCGAAGTTTCTCGCGAGGGCTAAGTTATGGCAAAGTTTGTACCGCAGGCAGAGATGTCTGTTTCCGAGCAGGCTCAGGTCCGTCGCGATAAGCTGACTGCCCTGCAGGCTGAGGGTCGTGATCCCTTTGTAATCACGAAGTTTGATTTTAATGCTGATTCCGCTGCTATCAAGGCAGATTACGAAGGCTTTGAGGGCAAGGTTGTCCGCATTGCCGGTCGTCTGATGAGCAAGCGCGGTCAGGGTAAGGTCATGTTCTGCGACCTGCAGGACAATACCGGTCGTATCCAGCTCTTCGTCAAAATCGACGAGATGGGTGAGGAAGAGTACGCCCGTTTCAAAAAGAACGATATCGGTGATATTGTAGGCTGTGAGGGTGAGGTTTTCAAGACCAAGACCGGTGAGATTTCCATCCGCACCAGCTCCATCACTTTGCTGAGCAAGAGCCTGTTGCCTTTGCCCGAGAAGTATCATGGACTGACCGATAAGGAAATTCGTTTCCGTCAGCGTTATGTGGATTTGATGGTCAATCCTGAGGTGAAGCAAAACTTCATCGTTCGCTCCAAGTTCATCAAGTTCATGCGTTCCTATCTGGACAACATGGGTTACATTGAGGTTGAGACCCCCGTGCTGAACACCATCGCCGGTGGTGCCTCTGCCCGTCCTTTCGTCACCCACCACAATACACTGGACATCGATATGTACATGCGCATCGCCACCGAGCTGCCCCTGAAGCGGCTCATCATCGGCGGAATGGATCGGGTGTACGAAATTGGTCGTATCTTCCGCAACGAGGGTATGGACCCCAAGCATAACCCTGAGTTTACATCTATCGAGCTGTATCAGGCCTATGCGGATTTCCACGATATGATGGATATCTGCGAGGGCATCATCTCCGGCGCTGCCAAGGAAATTCTGGGCACCTACGAGGTGGAGTGGATGGGCGAGAAAATCGACCTGACTCCCGGCTGGCGCCGTATGACTATGGTGGAAGCGGTCAAGGAGTATGTGGGCATCGACTTTGGTGCCATTACCGACGATGCTGAGGCTGTTGCTGCCGCCGAAGCCAAGGGCGTGGAGCTGAACGAGGCTGCTGAAAAGACATGGGGCAACGCCCTGTATGCCTGCTTCGACCAGAGAGTGGAGGAGCATTTGATTCAGCCCACCTTCATCACTATGTACCCTGTGGAGGTTTCTCCTCTGACCAAGCGCAGTCCGGAGGATCCCCGCCTGACCGAGCGGTTTGAGGCGTTTATCTGCCACAGTGAGATGGGCAACGCCTATTCTGAGCTGAATGATCCCATCGATCAGAGAGCGCGGTTCATGAAGCAAGTGGAGCAGCGTGAGCGCGGTGATGATGAGACCGAGATGCTGGACGAAGACTTCCTGAATGCCATGGAGTATGGCATGCCCCCCACGGGTGGCATGGGCATCGGTGTCGACCGCACCGTTATGCTCCTCACCGGCTCCGATACCATCCGCGAAGTCATTCTGTTCCCCACCATGAAGCCTTTGGACTAATAGAATTTTCTATACCCCTGTATATCTCTCGATATGCAGGGGTATTTTCGTAAGCCAATCAATATCAAAAATAGATAGCGCTCCTGCAAATGTTGGCAGGAGCGCTGTTGTTATTTTCTTTTATTCTCTATCAACTTTAATTGACGTTTTGCTTTCTTTATTCGTTTTCTTTCTGCGTTTTGGAAAGAATGGTACTTGGAATTAAGATACGTTACATCTGCACAAATTGCTAAAGTGAACGCAAGTAATCCAATAATTACAATTCCTAATCTACTGAAGTATATTTGGTGAGTAGTTAATTTGCTGTTATCTATCGTTATATCACCAACATAAATCTCAACCGCCCAAGGCAACTCGTTCATTCGGCGATATTCAATAGTCTTTCCCTCAAGCAAATTCGCCAGTTCTTCAATATCATAACCAATAGTAGAAAACAAGTTTTTATGTGTGTATCCAGGTATCAACTTAATAACTTCCCCGTTTGATAAGGAGATTACGACAACACGCTCACCCGGAACTGTATAATACACTTCGGAAACTGTGCCACGCATTATAGAGGTATTGTTCTCGCTTGGAGGAGCATATTTTTTGAACATGGCAATGACAAAGAATACGATGGCCATAATCACGATTACTGTCAGTATACTGGAAAAGATAACGGAGTTTCTAAAAGCTTGTTTCGTCAAGATATCCACTCCTTCAAACGGACTGAGTCGAATATATTGTTTTTCTCAAAATAATCAATAGGGGGGAATGAAGTCCCCCTATGGCAGTAAAGTCATAGGGGGTTACAGGAAAGGGATTAAGCATTGGACTTATTATCTGCTGATATGCATTTATTTATGACGGATGTAATGGCGATTGCGATAGTTGCTCCCAAGAGAATATATACAATCCATGCATAAAAGAAGTCAACCGTCAATCTGTCCCAGCCAATTAAATTATGCCAGAAAAACTCGCAGATAATGATACCGATAACACAGAGGACTATCAGTAACCAACGCTTTTTCGATTTGTTCCAGTTTCGTTGGAGAAATAGCTGGATTACCGCTCCCATAGCGACACAGGCGTATACCAGTATTGTGAACAGTGGATTTGACCAGTTCCAGAAGGCTTCAAAGAATCCGGTCTCGAACAGTTCGATAATGCCCATACTATTTCTCTCCTTTCACAGATGCCGCGGCTTTAATTGTTATTGAATCTGTTGACGTTTTGCTTCATAACGGGCAAAGCCCTTTTGCACCAGCCAGTTGCCCAGAAAACCGAAAGCGATACCAAGAATGACAGAGGCAATTACATCGGTGGGGTAGTGGACGTACAAATACAAACGGGAGAAAGCAATAAGCGCTGCGAGAATCAGAGCGGGAATGCCCATCTTTTTATTGTGAAGCATCAGCACCGTGGCACCCTCAAAGGAGGCGATGGTGTGCCCGGAGGGGAAGGAGAAATCGTGCTGGGCATCAATCAGCAGCTTGATTGTAACGCCGTAATGCTCCGCCATGTAATCGTAGGGACGAATTCGTGCAAACAGAGGTTTCATGGTTACGTTGCATACCAGTAGTCCGATAATCAGTGCCGCACCCATGCCGAATCCGATTTTTCGATATTTTGGGATGAACATCAGCACCAGCGCAATGGCAATCCAGAAGATGCCTGCATCGCCCAGAAGGGTAATCACCGGCATGACCGCGTCCAGAAAGGGACACCACAGATACTGCGAAATCCAGTTTAGAATCGGCAGATCAAAATGCTCCGCCAGATAGCTGAAAACTTCCATCAGTCCACCTCTGTTTGTCCAAAAATTGCGTACAGGGTGGTAGGTTTAAGGGTATTCTGGGTGGGGAGGAGGACGTTGCCATTCTCATCGGGGAGATAGATAATCGTGAACAGGTTCTCGCCGTTATCGCCCACGGATTTGGTTGCCCAGCCACGGAATGTCTTTCCCGCCGGTACATCAAGGGTGGGAGGGGTCAGGCTGTTTGCGCCGGCGTCCAGCATCTCGGTACGAATCAGAGTGCCATCGGTCTGCAGGTAGGTCATCCGGACTTCGGTAATCTGTTCCTGTACATCCACATTGGTCATTTCAATGACTTTCCACTTGCTGCCCTGCCGTTCCATAAAGAAAGTGGTGTCCAGGTCGTAGGGCTTGATGGTGCCGTTGGAGCGCTTGACGTTGAGTGTGAGAGTGACCTTGGCGGAGAACAGGGAATCGCTGTAACGATAGTAGCTGGAAACGGTCTGCTCCTCGCTGAACGAAAAACTGCTGTAGCCCTGCATCCAGGAGTTTGTGCCGGTGATGGTGGCGTAAATAGGCTTGCCGGAATCAAACCAGCCCTTCAACGCGTCCTTGCCCACCGCACGAATCATGTACTTGCAATAGGTAGTGGCTGCATTAAGCAGGGAGGACTGCTCCTCCTCACTAATGGCTGTTGAGGTCAAATCCTGTGTATAGGTACTGGTGTCAGAATCGAAGGTCATAGCAACTTCGTTTCCGCTGGAATCGGTGACAAGAACTTCCGGTCGGGATGCCAGACCGTCGATGTACAGCTCCGTCAATTGATAACCGGAAAGACCGTCGGGCAGATAGGTGTCGGCTTTGGTGGTGACGGTACGCAGGATGTGACTTTCGTCCAGCACTGTTCCGTTGACCGTGACGGTATTTCCGGTGCGAATCAGGAAGGTGTAGCCCGCAGGTAAAGCTGCATTGTTCATTAGCTTGTTATCCACACGCAGAATCACTTCGCCAAGCTGCCAGTCGGGAATCACATCGTTGCCCTGCGTTTTGTCGGTCAGGGTGAAGGTGGCGAAATCCATGGTGTCGCCGTTGCTGAACACCGCCCGGACGATGTACTTTTTGCCGCCGCTAAGACCGGCAGAGGTTTCCACCATGGTAATGGACGCGCCTTTTGTATGACCGGTCATGAAAACGGCATAATCCTCAGCGGAGGCAAATTTGTAACCGTCCTGTCTGGTTGCAATTTCATACAGATGCTTCCAGTCCGGTCGGGAGAAATTCTCCTCAAAGATGCGGACAGAGGCATTATCCGGCTGGGATGCTTCGAATTCCACCAGCCAGTCCTGCAGCCACGCCATCACCACAATCATGCCGATAATGAAGGACAGAATCAGCAGACCGTATATACTGTAAAAGATGATGGTGGCCTTTTTGGAGTGCTTCGGAGACTGTTCATTTTGAAGCAGAGCGGATTGCTTTACCGAGGGCTTCTTTTTTCTGGGAGGGGTATCGTTGTTGACATATTTGCCTTGATACATGCTTAACCCTCCTTTCCGGGCGCCACCATAAAGAAGGTGGGCATCCGTCTGGGCTTCTCCTGAAGCAAGGAATAGTTGTTAATCATCTGAACCTTGCCGGCCTCGCCGTAGCGACCGTACTGATCGCGGTAGAGCATGACGGTGGAGGAGCCGCCGTCCAGATTGCAGGCATTGACAGCACCGTATTCCACCATGATGTCGATGATATCGCCATAGGTGCCGCCCAGAGAACTGGTCTGCCGTCCGTCGATGCAGACGAACAGGATGGCACCGTCGGCACGCTGACCGATGGCGGTGCGGGGATTGTAGCCGGAATTGGCGTTGTATTCCACTTCGTTGATTTGACCGTTCATTACCAGAACAGGACCAAAGCAGCAGCCGTCACGGATGTTCAGCTCTTTGGCTTTGGCAGCGGTCATTTTTTCGGCGACGATTAGAACGTTGTCTTTGTTCAGCCCCACAAAGCCCTCTTCGGGAGCCTGACCGGAGTTCCACACCACTTCGCCGCCGGCGATGACCAGTCCTTCAGGCACACTGCCAACAGCGCTGCTGGATGTACCGTTGTCAAAAAATGCGCCGGCATTGATGGCAGCCAGGGCCTTTTCCGTTTCGATTTGGTCGGTGATGCGGGTGCCGGGGATGTCCTTGGAGAACCGGTCGGAGGAGGTGGACAGGTAAACCTTGGACGGATCGCGGATAATCATGACGTAGGCGTTGTAGGTGTTGCCCTTGACCTCTTCAATGCGGATGCCGTCGGGGTAGTCCTTCCATTCGTCATTGTCTGGATTCTGGATGGCGTCCTGAATGGCATCCTTCATGGAGTCGATGCCGTCGGAGTTGGTGACACCCTCCAGCTGGACCAGATTGCTGTCTTTTGCGTAGAGAATCTCGTTCATTTTTGCCTTGCCAATGAACAGTGCCGGCACCCATTTGGTGGCGCTGGCCTCGTGCAGGGAGGTGGTCAGGACTCTGCAAGCCGCTTCGGAAGGACCGTTGAACATCAGGTTCAGCACCAGACACAGTCCAATCAGCACCATCAGCAGCACCGTACCGATAACCAGCAGCGTTCTGCGCAGAATGGTGAAGAAGGGGAGCCGAATCCTGCTCCAGTAGTGTTGCATATTTGTTTTCATAGTATCAATCCTTTTTGCCTGTGTGTTTTGCGAATACCCAGCGCTGCTGGATGATGAAAGTCATGACATACAGGCAGGCCATGACGATGGAGTAGATAAGTGTTTTCAAAACCACCTGCTGACTGCTGATGTGTAGCAGCAGAAATACGCCGTCTGTCAGTCCAAGCTGCAGCAGGAAAACCGGAACAGCCAGTGCATAGTATTTCAGCAGCGCTTTTCCGGTGGGGACAGAGCTGCGGAATACCAGCTGTTTGTTCAGAGTGAAGTTAAACAGAGAGGAAAGAAGCCGCGCAATCAGGAAAGGCACAGTCAATTCAATCCAGTAGGCGCTTCCTTTCAGCAGGGAGGACAGCAGGCTGAACAGTCCCACATCCACCACGGCGCTGAGAATGCTGGAAAGGGTATAGCGGAAAAAGTGAGCAAAAATCAGTCTGTAAATCCGGACGGAATCGCGAACCGCACGGAAATGGGAGCTTTTGTTCTCTTCGATATAGACGGTGGCAATTTTGACTTCGCCGTAGGGAATGCCACGGGCTTTTATTTCCAGCAGCATATTGGTTTCGTATTCAAACCGGTCACCCTTCACCTCGCAGAATTCCCGTACTGCATCGGTGGGAATGGCACGCAGACCGGTCTGGGTGTCTGACAGCCTCATGCCGCACAGAAACCGGAACACACCGCAGGTGATGCGGTTGCCCATCCGGCTGCGTTTCGGCACATGGGGGAGGGTAAAATCCCGACAGCCCAGAATCACCTTGCCGGTGGAGCGCATTTCCAGCGCGCAGGCACGGGTGTCCTGAGGGGCGTGCTGTCCGTCGCCGTCCACGGTGACCACACCTATGGCGTTGGGACGGTTCTCCAGAAACCAACGGAACGCGGTTTTTAATGCCGCACCCTTACCGAGGTTAATCTCGTGCCGTAGCAGCTGAACTTGCGGATGGGCTGCGGCGGTCTGAAAATAATGCCGGTTTTCGGGCTTGCTGCCGTCGTCGACGAGGATAATATCCTCGAAGCCGTGGGTGAGCAAATCGTCAATGGTCCGCAGCAGTTTTTCGTCCGGATCGAGGGACGGCAGCACCACGGAAATACCCGACAATTCCTTCATAGTAATCGCCTCGCTTGAAGCCGGAAGAACTTCCGGCTCGACATTTTTACTTACTATATCATATTCGTTTCAGTTTTGAAACCCTTTTTGTCAAATTATAGTTTGTAAATTTTTTGCCAACTTCTACCCGATTTGTGGAAACGGTGGTATAATGTATAAAAGGGGGAATGACAATGAAACTGACATTTTTGGGTGCGGTTCATGAGGTAACCGGCTCTTGTACGTTGCTGGAAGCCTGCGGCAAGCACATTCTTATTGATTGCGGTCTGGAGCAGGGCGCGGATATTTATGAAAACTGTGAGATTCCTGTATCTGCTGTGGATATCGATGCGGTTTTGCTGACCCACGCCCATGTGGACCATTCCGGCAAGCTGCCGGCGCTGGTGGCCAACGGCTTCAAGGGTCCGATTTATACCACCGAAGCTACACGGCGGCTTTGCAACATTATGCTGCGGGATTCTGCCCATATTCAGGAATTTGAAGCTCAGTGGCGGAACCGGAAGGCGCAACGCTCCGGTCAGCCGTTTTATGTTCCGCTGTATACCATGGCAGATGCGGAGCAGACGCTGGCACAGTTCATGGGTTATCCCTACAACGAAACTGTGGAGATTTTCCCTGGCGTGTCCATTCGATTCTATGATGCCGGACACCTGTTGGGCTCTGCCTGTATTTATGTAGAGATTCAGGAGGAGGAAAAACGTTCCATACTGTTCTCCGGCGATTTGGGCAACCGTCAGCGCCCGCTGATTCGTGACCCCCAGATTCCGCCGGCTGCGGACTATGTGATGATAGAATCCACCTACGGCGACCGGATTCACGGTCCCCGACCGGACTACGCCCAGCAGCTGTGCGAAATCATGCAGCAGACCTTCGACCGTGGCGGCAATGTGGTGATTCCTGCCTTTGCTGTGGGACGGACACAGGAGCTGCTGTACCTGATGCGTATTATCAAGGAACGGCATATGCTGCGCGGTCACGAGGGATTCTCTGTCTATGTGGACAGTCCGCTGGCGGTGGAGGCAACCCGAATCTATTCCGCCGGTCTGACAGACTACTACGATCAGGAAACTCTGGACCTGCTGGCCAAGGGCATTGACCCCATCAATTTCCCGGGACTGCAGTTGTCCGTCACCTCGGACCAGTCCAAGCTGATTAACGAGGACCGCTCGCCAAAGGTGATTCTGTCTGCCTCCGGAATGTGCGAGGCGGGACGTATCCGCCACCATCTGAAGCACAATCTGTGGCGGGCGGACAGTACCATTTTGTTTGTTGGCTACCAGTCTGAAGGAACGATTGGACGGAAACTACTGGACGGTGCGGAGTCGGTGCGGCTCTTTGGCGAAGAAATCTCCGTCAAGGCGAACATCGCCACACTGGCGGGCATCAGCAGTCATGCGGATCGGGATATGCTCACCGACTGGCTGGGACAAATGGGCAGCAAGCCAATGAAGGTGTTCGTCAACCATGGCGATGATGAGGTGTGCGACAGCTTTGCCAGCCATGTTACTGAAACCATGGGCATCGACGCCGTTGCACCCTTCAGCGGCGACGAGTACGACCTTCTCACCGGCGAATGTACAGCCAAGGGCGTGGTGGTGAAAATCACAAAGGTCTCCGATGGTCGCCGCCGTGCCAATACCATTTTCGACAGATTGTTGGCTGCCGGCAAGCGGCTGCTGCGTGTAATTGAAGCGAGCCGGGGACTGTCCAACAAAGAGCTGGCAAGGTTCTCGGATCAGGTCGATGCACTTTGCGACAAATATTCAAGAAAGTAAGGCTAATTTATGATATATAAAGAGTTTCAAGGGGAAAAGCTTCCGAATCTCGGCTTTGGAGCCATGCGTCTGCCCACAACGGCAGAGGGTCAGGTGGACGAGGGCAGGGTAGCGGAGATGGTGGCATACGCCATGGAGCATGGTGTCAACTATTTCGACACCGCCTACCCCTACCATGGGGGAATGTCCGAGGTGGTGCTGGGACGTGTACTGAAGCAGTATCCCCGGGACAGCTACTATCTGGCGGATAAATACCCCGGTCATCAGGTCAGCGACCGCTACGACCCCGCCGCCATTTTTGAGGAACAGCTTCAGCGGTGCGGTGTGGAGTATTTTGACTTTTACCTGCTGCACAATGTGAATGAGCAATCCATAGAGGTCTATCTGGATCCCAAGTGGGGGATTCTGGACTACTTCAGGGAGCAGAAGCGGCTGGGACGGATACGCCATCTGGGCTTTTCCACCCACGGCAGACCGGAAATGCTGATGCGGTTTCTGGATGCCTGTGGCGAAGATATGGAGTTCTGCCAGATTCAGTTGAATTATCTGGACTGGACATTGCAGGATGCCAAACGGAAATACCGGATTCTGACCCGACGTGGGATACCGGTGTGGGTCATGGAACCGGTCCGTGGCGGAAAGCTGGCGAAGCTCTCCGATTCTGCCGAGGAACGGCTGAAAGCCCTCAGACCCCGGGAGTCTATCGCGTCATGGGGCTTTCGGTTCCTGCAGGCGCTGCCCAATGTGGCGGTGATTCTCAGCGGTATGTCCGATATGTCCCAGATTGAGGACAATGTTCGCACCTTCTCCGGCGGTGACCCTCTGACACAGGAGGAGACGGATTTGCTGCTGGAGCTGGCGGAGGGTATGAAGAATGCGGTGCCCTGTACATCCTGCCGGTACTGCGTGGACTGGTGTCCCATGGGACTGGATATCCCGCTGCTGATGTCCGTGTGCAGCGAGCTGCGGTTTGCGCCCACCACTGTGGGCAGAATGCCGGTGGACGCGTTGCCGGAGAACAAGCGCCCCTCGGCGTGCCTGACCTGTTGGAAGTGCGCCCGTATGTGTCCGCAGAACATTCCCATCCCTCAAATCATGCGTGAGCTGGATCAGATTCTGTCTGGCATCACCAGCTGGGATGAGCTGTGCCGCCAGCGGGCTGAGCAGCAACGTAAACTCAAAGCATGAATTTACGCCGGCACCTTAGAGGTGCCGGCGTTGCCTTTGTTCACACTTTTTCGTTGCCAATGGGGTGGAAATGTAATATAATCGAGATATCTTATGTGGGGGAGAAAAGGTTATGGTAAGGGAACTGATACACGACCCGATTCTGCTGGCGAGAAAGTCCGCACCTGCCGGCAGGGAGGATTTGCAAACAGCGCAGGATTTGCTGGATACGCTGACCGCCCATCGGGAGACTTGCGTAGGTATGGCGGCGAATATGATTGGCGTGTGCAGGCGCATCATCGCCTTTGACAATGACGGCAGCTACACGGTCATGCTGAATCCGGAAATTGTCAGGCAGTCCGGGCCCTATGACACCGAGGAAAGCTGCCTGAGCCTTTTGGGTGGACCTAGAAAAACCACTCGCTATCAGAAAATCAAGGTGCGCTATCAGACAACGGATTTGCAAACCAGACTAAAAACCTTCGAAGGCTGGACCGCGCAGATTATTCAGCACGAAATTGACCATTGCAACGGCGTGCTGATATAACCAGAGGTAGATAAATTGACATTAACAATTCGTATAACAGAAGAATACCGGCAGCAGTTCGGGAAAGCGAGAGACAGTGAGGATTTGCGTAAATGTCGTTTGTGGACGGATGTTCTGGGTGCCTCTGAACAAGCGGAAGTGGAAATAAAAGACGATTGTATTGTTCTCAGATGCAATACCTCGAAGGGGGTTGTGCAGGACAGTTGCACCTACGACGGTGTGCTGGCTGTAACAGAGATGCGGGAGGGAATCCTGCTGCGCATCTCCCATAAACGGCTGCTTTGGCTGCCTGTATCCGGCGACGGGCAGGAGAACAGGTTGCTGGTGGACGCTGTCATGCAGCTGTCCACTCATTGCAAGTATTTGTTTCGGACCGGACATCTGAGACTGAAAGGCATCGGATTTGCGAAGAGAATCGCCTTTCGTTTCAGACCACGAAAGGGGTATTACACCGGTGAAAAGGGTGTAGCAATTGCAAAAATCGTATTTATCTGCCTGGTGCTGTTTGCAGGTGCTGAGTTTGTTACGCAACCTTTTGAACATCGGAAGATAGAACGGCAGGAGGCGATTGCTTTGATTGCGGAGTTTGACAGCGCCCATTCTGTCTATATAAAGCACTCCACGCAGTATATGAACCTGCAATTCCGTGATGCCGAAGAACAGACGGTGGAAGGTTGCTGTTTGGGCTACAATCTGGAAGAAGAACTGAAACAGCTTCCTTCGGGTACACAAATGCAGCTGCTGATTCATCCGGATAGCGGCAGCGTACTGCAAATTGTGGCGGAGGAGGAACTTCTGCTGGAGTTTGATTACGCGCAAAAGCAGCTCTGGAATGAAGCGGTTGCGTTTCTGCTGCTGGGTTTGTTTATGCTTGCCGGAGGTGTTGGTCTGGCGGTGGCGATGATTCTCAAAAAGTTTTAGATAGAAAACGAAATGCCGCGGTAACACCGCGGCATTGTTTATTGCAAGTCAAAACAGGGTGCGATATACAGCCTGCACCGCACCTTCGTCGGGGCGGCAATGCAGCTGATAGACCGGAATCCGGTTTAGCAAATCCTGATAGAGTGTGGTGACTTTATCCATAAAGTCAGAATCCCAGCTGTTTACAAGGGTTTGGCTGAACAACGGTGCGAACGCGTTTGCACCCATACGCCGGATGCTGTTTTCGTTGGATTTTTCCACGAGAAAAATACCGGTAATGGGTGCCTGCTCCGGACGGTAGATGCCGGAGTGGCCACACCATGGAGAGCCACCGCCGTAGAATCCGTCGGATTTTTGCATGATAATACAGCGGTCACCATTCAGAATTCGGGCATCCAGATATTTTTCCCAAAGTGCGGCCTGTGTGGACTTACCGGCGCCGGAGGGACCGCAGAACAGGATGGCTTTTCCATTCAGCTCTACAACAGAGCTGTGCAGCATAATGGCATTTCGCTGAAGAAGCGGATATTCGATGCCCAGCTGAGCAAGACAGTGAAGGGGTTGACCGTAATGCTCCCACATGGACAGGGGATAATACAGTATATTTTTTCCGTCCGGACACTTCGCCGTCTACGCAGGCTAAACCTACCGTTCCCGTAGCAAAACCGCCGGATTCCACTCCGACCAATCCGGAGCAAAAGCTAACCTGCAATCAGGTTGCCATGTTCTCCGGAAAATTTGTGGAAGATGGTTCGGATGTGCCGGTGGAAAATGTGGCGGCAATTCTGGTGACCAATCAGACAGATCGGTTTTTGGATTTGGCCACCATGACTTTTGAAATCGGCGGAAAAAAGGCGACCTTTATCATTACGGGGCTGCCAGCCGGACATTCGGCGTGGGTCATGGAATCCACCGGAATGACGGTTGACAGCAGTGCGGTTTTTGAATACCTGGGTTGCGGTACATCCTTTCGGGATGGGGCGGTGAGTTCTTCGGAAAACGTTTCCGTCACTGCCGACGGAAATATTCTAACGGCAGTCAACCAAACAGACAAAACACTGGAGAACGTGTTCATCTACTACAAGCTATTGCATGATGATGGACATTACTTTGGTGGCATCACATATATGGTCAATTTTGGAACATTGAAGCCCGGACAAGCAGTAGAAAAACTGGGCGGTCACTATTCCAAGGGTGACTGTGAAATCGTTCGCATCGGCTGGCAGGAGAACCAGTCAGATGACGATTCCTAAAGTGTTCACTTGAAAGGGGAAGGACCTATGAAGAAATACAGTGTTGGCAGCAGATTGTTGTCCTTACTGCTGGCGTTGGAAATGGTGTTATCGATGGTACCGGTCATCGGTGCGTCGGCGGCTACGAATGATTATTTCAAATTCGGTACCTACAATGTGCAATTGCTGGATAACGACGAGTCTATCACTCTGCCGATTAAAATTAACAATTTTGCCATGGACGGCATGCTGTTTGAGTATTTGAGTAGTATCTCAAAAGCAAAAAGCTCTCAGCATTATATTTATGAGCCGGGCGGTACTTATCAGCTGTTTCACTATATCATTTCCGGTGAATTGATTGGTGTTTACAACGGTGGTACTCTCGATGATAAAGAGACATGGATAGACAGTAATGTATCACCGGATACCGACGGCATGTCCGGCGTGGATCCAAACCACTCCCTGACCAAGCCTCAGGGTACCGCTACTCAGAACTATCTGGGCGTAGCCTCTAACGGTACTTCTTATTATGCAACGTTGAATCCGCTTACCGCTACGGACGGTGGCGGCACCAATTATCTGCGTTTGAAGCAAATCGAACGTACTACTTACGCACTCAGCCGTCGCTGCTGGCGTAAGCTGACCCGATTCTCCGCACCGAAAACCATGGATAAGTCTCGCTATGCGGTGCTGATTTACAGAGTTGGCGGCGATACCAGATACGACAATATGATGCTGTCATGGAATACTTATGACGAGAACGACGATTACTCCAACTGCAGTCAGGTGGTCCCTGTAGCGAAGAACACATCTCAGTGGCAGTACACCATCATTGATATGGCGTACAACCTTGGTGATACAGAGGCGGAGAGAGCCGCTGCGGCCAAGAATACCACGTTCCAGGATGTTTACCTGAAGTCTCCTCTGGATTATTTTGAGGATAAAGATTGTCATGTAGACCTGGCAGCTGTTGCTTATTTCCCTTACTATGGTGATGCGGAGCAGTTCGCCCACTATGGTCTGACGATTGGATGTATCCAGCAGTACTACTATAGAGATAACCGTGGCTTTGACTTCCGTAACTACACCCGACTTGGCGTTTACGCAAACGGAAAGTGGACGGATTATCCTCAATATGTTGAATCTCTAAATAAGTGGGATGAAGTCTTTTATGGCAATAAGCAGACCCACACCATTGAAGGTACCCACCAGCTCCAGTCCTGGAATCCAAACAATCAGATTGATGGCGCGATAAATGCGGTGGATAAAATTAGCTACACCCTGTTTGGAGAATTGAACGGCTATGTAACACTGGGCATGCTGGAGTCTGCCTTGGATGAGAGTGGACGACCGGTATATAAAGAGGTGGTGGTTGACTTTGTGGCCACCTACTTGAGAAACCGATTGACCGGTGTATACGAATATCCGTCGGATAACTATGGCTGGAAAAACTACAGTTTCGTTACCGGTGTCAGTACCACCAGCGGCATTGACGAAGCCCATTACGGCAAGGATGCCCTTGGACATTCCATAGACCTGGGTACGGCACTATGTAACCTGATTCCCGGTGCGGTAAAGGGCTGCGGTACGGTGTGCGGTGATGTGGGCAGCTATGCAGCCTCCCGCGCCAAAGCAAATGACCTGATTGGACCGTGGGATAAGTGTAAGAATGAGATTAAGACCTGGTATGATGCCGCATATTACCTGCTCCATAACCTTTATGTCACAGACAATGACAAGGCGTATGATGGCGATGCCTACGGCGAGTATGAGGATGATTATCAGAAAATGGTCATGCCTCAGGTAAATGTAAAGGATGACAATGGTACTGTCACGCAGGCTTACTTCTTCAATGCCAACTACACCAAGCTGGACGAAAACGGCAATTATGTAAGCTTGATGAACTACGACAAGGAAAACCATATCCTGCGTCTGGATACCAGTTCCCAGCCCCAAAACAAAACCCAGCCGTTCCTGCCCACCAGCGGTACCGGTACGGAGGATGGCGAAACCAATTCTCCGCAATACTGCCACGATGGCGTTGTTAAAAGAACGGAAACCGGCGTTACCTTCCGCAAGCGCGACTACCACTATACTCTCAGCGGTAACGGCTTTTTCGGCTACAAAAAGGACCTTTATTTTGACTTCGTCGGTGACGATGACGTTTACCTCTTCATCAACGGTGAGCTGGTGCTTGACATCGGTGGTACCCACTCCGCGACTTCTTTCAAGATTCATCTGGATGACTATGTGGATTGGGCATGGGCGGTGAAAAAGGGCGAGATTACCTATAAGGGAAAAGCTTACTCCAAACTGGGCCCCACCGATCGCGCCCGTGTGGACGCGCTGGCTTTGGAAGAAGGCGGCGTTTACTCCTTCGACTTCTTCTACATGGAGCGTCACGGTACCGGTTCCAACCTGCAGATTCTTACCAACATCGAGGTTACAGAAACGGGTCTGGATGTTAATAAGAGCGCTTACCAGAACAACATCGAAATCGCTGATAATGGCATGGTCGATGTCAATGAACCCATTGAGTACAGTTTCGGCATTACCAACAACAGTGATAATAAGCTGTATCGCCTGACTTTCGATGATGCGGTTATCGGTGTTTCCATTGACTACATCAACGGTCTGACCATTACGCAGAAGAATCGCGCTTATGTGACAAATGCCAACGGAAATCCGTTGACACCATCGGACCTGCAGATATTTGTTTCCGGCAAGGATGCCAACGGCGTGGAAAGGAATGTTGCCGTTACTTGCAAAACCAATACGGAGCTGAAGGCGTTCCTGACCAACCTTGCCTCTGATGACGGCACGCAATCCGGAAACGAAACAACGGACAGTACCATCCCCAATGCCGGCACCGGACTTTGGGTCGGCGCCAGTATTCAAATCAGAGGCATCTACTATAAGCTGTCGGACGAACAGCTGGTTTATGCCAGTTTCCGCAACTATGTCAATGCTACGGCTGACGCCGGAGATGTCATCCTGCGTGGCGTGGATGATCATACGGTATATCAGCCGGGCAAGCCCGCTTATTATCAGTGGGTCGGCAAGCCTGTGATTATCGAAAGAGAACGGCTCTATGAAGATTTGATTACCAGCGTTGTGTCCAGTCCTTCGAATCTGCCCGCGCTTGGCAACATGATTCTGGTGCCCAGTGATGCCAACGGCGTTGAACGTCAGGATGACGGCCTGACCAACACCAGAGGCGGCGATATTTACCTGCGAATCGACTATACCGTGGCGAGAACCTACATGGCCTATGTGACCATTCGGGATAAGACAGATCCGGCTTACAGCCTGATTGTTCCCATCACGATTTACGTCACGGATACCCAGGATTCCGTAATGGTTTTGGACTACGGTCTGGATGCTATTCTGACCGATAAGGATAACATTTTCGAATATGAGCTGGATCGGGCGGTCGGTGATAATGTTACCGGTACCGTTCTGGGCATCGCGGACGACGGAATTGACCCCTCCTACAAGCTCTATGACACCGAAAGCATCGAAACCGCTATTGGCAACACCAAGAACGAGCTTCTGCTCCGTCGGGGCAGATATGCCGACAATGTGTTTACCAGTACCCAGTATCTGCTGGAATCTCCGGTCTATCTGGAGCATACAAAGCCTTGGGTTATTGAATTTAAGGGTGGAAAATGGAAGAGTAGTACATTCCTGTTTACCATGGATAAGGTAGATGCCACAGAGGGTAATGAGTACCTCTGGCTGCAAGGCAACTACATTGCGTTCGGTCATGTGGACGGTGGCAACTATTACAACTATACAGCATCGACCCCCGCCCTGAAGGATGGCGGCATCCATGTGTTCAAAATTTTTAATGTCCCCAACGGCAATGGTACCAACATGGTCTATTTATCTGTTGATGGCGGAGATCCTGTGAGCATTGACCACTACAACAACACCACCGAGCAAACCGATGCCTTCATCAACGGTCACGATTTCAAGTTCTGCTTTATGGGTGGTGTATCCCGTGGATTGAATCTGACCATGGAATATCTGCGGGTGTATGAGGAGGGCGACCAGCTTGCTCACTATCGCTGGGAGTACAATGGCACTGGCTATGATTCCAAGGATACCGGCAAGACCGGTTGCGAGACCAATGCGACTACGGATGTTTCCTATACCTATAATGACGTGAACCGTAAGAGCTGGCGGCTGCAAGATCCTGCGGTTCTGAACAGCGATCGTGCATGGGAGCTGGAATTCAGCATGCAGATTCCTGATTTCTCTCGCAACTTCATGCTCATGTCGTCCATTCCGGGCAACGTAGCAAATAGTACAAAGTATATCTATATTGTTCCTGCTAAGAGATTCATCTCTATGGGTTCTAACGTGGATGGTACTTATGTGAACTATGCGGCCATCCTGCCGGAAGGCTTTGACATGACGCAAACCCATACCTACATGCTGAAAAACCGTATCAATGCCGATGGCACCAATATGGTGTATCTGTATGTGGATAAGGACGCGAACGGGGTATGGACGGAAGTCGGTCCTTTGCAATACTATTCTGAGGGCTCCACAATCGGCGCGGTGAGCACCGGTATTTCCGGAATGGATTTCAATATGAAATACATTGGCGGCTATGCAGGCTTTGGCCTGGTCGATCAGTTGGTTTCCTATATGGAGATTCGGGAGGATACCGCTCTGCGGACTATCTATGAGTGGGTTGGTACTTCCAGTCGATTTGAGAACGTCAATGCCACCAGCGATGGCAACCGCATCGAGTTCGAAAAGGAAGAAAGCGGTGTCATCACCGACGGCGACGGCAAGTTCACTCTGTCCGGCGACAGCCTGAAATTCGAGGCTCTGGACTTTATGGATCAGGCCTACACGGCTTATATCGCTATGGCGATTCATGATAAGACCTATGTACCCACCCCCTTGAATCAGTCCGGTGTGGTTGTTTCCAAGGAAGTTCAGATGTACAAGAAGGTTTCCATCCTGCCTGCCAATGTGGTGTATTACGAGGACGATTTCCCCGCGATTCACTATGTCAGCGGAACGAAGAACGTCTTTACCTCCCTTGGAACCGCTACTCTGGATAAGACGCAGTCCTCTGACCAGAAGACGGAGTACGGTAGCGATGACGCATACAACAACTCCTTCTCCCATATGAGCGGCGATCATCTTTATAAGATTGCCGTCAAGGAAGATGACAGCAGATTGGCGTGGTTCGAATTTAAGGGTACCGGCTTTGAACTGGTGTCCAGCACCACCGCCACAGACTCCGCGCTGCTTTACATTGAAGTTTTCAACCGGACCGATGTCACCGTTTCCAATGGTGCGCTGACGGTGAAAACCGGCGCTAAGGCTGTTGATTGGATTCCTCTGATTCCTGCCTATGACAACCTGAACAACGGCGGTGATGAGGCTGTCTACCAGATTCCCATTATCCGCTGGCAGAGAGAAAATGACGCTACTACCGCTGCCGATGAATCGCTCATCGCCGGTCAGTATGTGGTCATAATCAACGCATACGCAACCTACGATTATACTCAGGAATCCAGACCGATGGTTGATACCTATCTCTATCTTGACGGTATCCGCATCTACCAGCCTTTGGGCTATTCCAACGACGGCTATAACGATACGGAAAACCGGATCATCTTTGATGAAGTCCGCAATGGCATCATTGACGGCAAAATCATGGTGTGCGAGAATACCTCCTCCGGTGTTGTGATTAACAGCGGCACCGTTACCTGGACAGAGAAGTTCACCAGCCGCGATTACACCGGCACCTTCTATGAGGGTACCGCGGTTAACAGTGTCAACGATTATTTGCTGAAGGGACCCAACAACGAGGTCTATCTGGACGGCACCTTTACAGACGGCAGTATTGCCTTTGTGGTGTACCGCAACCCCGATGATATCTACAAGAATGAAACTCTGACACTTCAAATCGGTGTTCGTGGTATTGATGTTGGTAACTTCTATGGAGCAAGCACCACCGGCATCAGAGCCAACCTTGAGCTTGGCGTTATCGACAGTTCCGGCGTCAAAAGCTGGATGCATCTGGCCACCGTTTCCAGCGCAACAGAGCAGTATATCACCATTCCCTACGAGCTTTGCCCCGCCATAAACAACGAAGATATCAATGAGTACAATGTTATCATCCGCGTTACCGGTTTTAGTGATGAAATTCCGGCGATGGTATCCTTCTCCGGTCTGAAGCGCACCGAGGGACTGGAACTCAAGCCCGGTATTGGCGAGGCGGTCACCATTCATCAGAACGATAATGGCGAATGGGTCACTACCAATGGAACTACCCGCAGCATTTCCAACTTCCTGATGGTCAGAGACGCACTGGTTGCCACCAATGTCATCAGCAGTGATGAGGCGGTCCGCGGCGATAACTTTGTGACGGAAACTGTCCGGCCTGAGAATGTTCCCGCCATTGTGCCCCAGTATCCTACGCTGTCCTTCAGGGATGAGGTGCAGTACAATATCTACTACACCATTCAGAATCTGGGCAACGTTGCTTTGAGTGATATGGGTCTGATTACCTTTAATTCCGAGAATGTCGGCGGTACTGTTTTCGACGCAGACGATGTGATTCCCGGCGCTGTTTACAACGGAACCCATTACATTGTTCGTACCAATGGTATTCCTGCCAGAATGATGGGTGACACGATTTACTTCAAGGTCTATGCCAAGCTGGCCGATGGCAGCTATGTATACAGCGATATGTACAATTACAGCGCCAAGATGTATGCTCAGCAGCAGCTGAACGGTTCGAATGATTCCGTGAAGCCGCTGGTTGTGGCAATGCTGAACTATGGTGCGGCTGCCCAGCAATACTTCGGCTACAACACGGACGATTTGATGAATGCCGGTCTGACTGTGCAGCAGCAGGCTCTGGTTTCTCCCTACAATTCCGGTATGATTGCAGAAGTGTCTGGGGCCGACAGCAGCAAGGTGGGAGCCTTTGTCAACAACGGCGGCTTCTCCAGCCTGTATCCCACCGTTTCCTTTAAGGGCGCTTTCGCTATCAACTATTATGCGGTTCCCGCGTACATCCTTGATACTGATTTGACGCTGTACTATTGGGATGCAGATACTTACAACAGTGTCAGCGAGCTGACCACTGAGAATGCGACCGGCAGTAAGAAAATGTATAGCACTGCCACCGCAGATGAGTATATGGCCCAATACAGCGGCATTGCAGCCAAGGGAATTGGAGATACGGTTTATGTGGCTGTGGTGTATGAATCCGAGGGTATTACCTATTGCTCCGGCGTGATTGCTTACAGTTTGGGCAGCTACTGCAAGGGACTTGCCGAAAATGCGGCATCTTCTGCTCAGAGCTTGGCAGCTGCGACTGCAGTTTACGGTCACTACGCTAAAAACTACTTTGCGAACTGATTATTTACCTGACCCCACTCCGGAAAACCGGAGTGGGGAAGGGGACAATCCTTGGCGTATGAAATGAATTGGGGCATGATTGATTGTCATTCCAAGAACAAAATACGCTGTGAGAGGAGAATATACTGTGAAGATTAAACGAATTATTAAAACTGCACTGGTCGCTGTTTTGTGTCTGGCTATGATTCTGCCTGTCATTCCCATGGAAATTGACGCAACGGTGAATAATTTTTCTGCTGCGGGCACGGGTTTCCACGGTAAGAGACTGTCTATTTTGGGCGACAGTATTTCTACCTATGGAGGAATCTCCAACAGCACCTACTTCAACACAACCATCGGAAGCAATACTGCATATTACAGCGCGGGTGGCAACAGTTTAACATCTGATGCTGAGACTTGGTGGATGCAGACCATCGATACGCTGGGCATGAGCCTGTGCGTTAACAATTCCTGGTCCGGCAGCTGCGTTTCGGACAGAGGCTCCGGCAATAGCGTGGCATATAAATCCCGCTGCACCCAGCTGCATAACGATAACTACGATACAGATGTGAATCCGGATATTATTGCGATTTATATGGGTACAAACGATATGAAGAATATCACCAGCGCTGCCCAGCATATAAATGCATCCGGAGCTTCTTATCCCATGGGCGCAACCATGAATGCGGATGGAACTGCTACGGTTACATTCAAATATTCAACGGTCACCGCCCAGGTTTCCACTGCTTCCTATGAACCCACTTCCATTCTGGAGGCCTATGCGCTGATGGTTTACCGTTCTTTGAACAAGTATCAGAATGCGGAGATTTATTGCTTTACACTGCTGCCCAACGAGTCTCAGACGCAATATAACCGGGAAATGTATAAGCTATATAATGCCGGTATCAGAGCGATTGTGAAGCATTTCAACGACAGCGGTAAAAAGATTTATCTGGTAGATCTTTATGAGGATTCCGGAATCACAAGCGATTTGGATCTGCTTGATTACTACTTTGAAAATACGCTGCACCCCAATCCTCAGGGTATGGACGTTATTGCAAACTGCTTCCTGTCCTCCCTGGTTTCCAATAGCCAGTATGCGGGGACAACGGTTTGGAATCCGGTGTCTTATGAGCTTAATGATGTCTACTTGCCGGAAGGTAAGGTGACTGCTGCCGCTACCGGACAGAAATTTGCTGTGAGTCTGCTACCCACCCGTTCCCAGTTTGATTTGAAGGTCACCGTCACCATGAACGGCAAGGATGTGACTGCAACCTGTTACAACGGCGGTACAGTCAAAATCGATGAGGTCACCGGTCCTGTTCGTATCGAGGCTGAGGCGGTTTATGAAACTCAGAACTACCGTTGGGAACTGAAGAATGCTAATCTGGAATCCTGCACTCCTGACGGAGGGGATTACAATGTCTCAAGCGAAATTGATACCAATGAAACCATTCGTCGGAAGGGCTCCTGCCCCGATGGTTTCTTCAGCAACACCCACTACGCCATTACGAATTCTGTTGTACTTCGTAATGAAGAGCCTTGGGTGATTGAGTGGAAGGGTAGCGGTACGTGGGAGAACAACATTCTGTTCACCAAGAGAAGCAGTGATGCTGTAAGAAATGACAGCTATGTACTTTTTGATTCCAATCAGCTTCTTGGCTTTGGTTATCGGAAGGCCTATAATAACGGCGCGGAGTTTCCTGCCGGTCATGCCTACTATGCTGCTGACACCTCTGGTCTGACTCTGAACAACTCGACCAGTCATACCTACCGCCTTGTTAACAAGATTTCCGATGACTCCAATATGGTTTATCTATATGTGGATAACAACACAACCGGAACGCCTTTGAACAGCATGTATACACATTCCTCGGGTACCCTGAAAAAGACGGGAGTTCAGGACAACTGGATATCCGGCAGAGATTTTGTGTTCTCGTTTATTGGCTCCGAAAATCGCCCGTTGAATCAATGCGGCATTGAGTATATTCAGGTTTGGGAGGGCGGTCAGTTCAATACCCTGCGACTGGACCAGCTTCGTGTGGAGTTCGAGACATATAAGGCGAACCTGTCCGGCAGCAATGGATTCTCTGCTTACGCTGCGGCGGTCAACAAGGCTGGCACGGCCTTTGATAATCAGAGCGGCTATGATAATCTGACAAACGAAATCATTGTCGCCCGTAATCAGCTGACGCAGAGCTGTGATGCCAATACAGAATCCGGTCAAATTCTGAAAGTGGATTTGCTTTCGGGTGAATATGCCCGGGTTGGAAAGCAGGTTGGCTTGCAGATTATGACCGCGCCGGATGTGGCCAATCTGACGATTGGCTCCAAGACCCTTGCAACCGTATCATCCCGGATTCAGACCATTCAGGTTCAGGACGATGACGGGAATTATCAGGATGCTCTGGTTAAAATCTGGTTGGTTACCTTCAAGGAGGAGAGTGCTTCCGCTGACAAGAAGATTACTTATACCATCAGCACTTACCTGACCGAATCCAGCACCGCAAAGAGCAGCATCGAAAAAGAGATTACGTTCAAGTAAATGAGTAGAACACCGGTTGGCAAATAGCCAGCCGGTGTTTTGTCTGAAAGAAGGACTGCGAAATATAAATTGACGAATGGAGATACGGAGCATATAATGAAGCAAAAGACGTAAATTGGACATCGGTCTGAAGCTCATGAAAGAACGCTACGCAGGCGTGTCATGCAGCATCAGAAAGGCACGAATCGTACAAGTATCGGAGGTAGCGCAATGGATTTTAACATTCATGACTTCAAATGGACACGTCAGCCGGAAAGCTTCGTCGTGGCGGATGACAAGGTTGAGATTGTTACAAAGCCCTATACGGATTTGTGGCAAAGAACGTATTATCATTTCCAAAACGACAATGCACCGGTGTTTCAGATGGAAACAAGCGAGCGGTTCTTTTCCTTCACCGTAAAGACGGAATTTGATAGTAAGCACCGGTTTGATCAGTGTGGTGTGGTGATGTATCTGGATAGTGAAAACTGGCTGAAGGGTTCCATTGAGTATGAAAACGAACAGTTCCAGCATCTGGGCAGTGTGGTGACGAATCTGGGTTATTCCGACTGGGCCACCACCGTCATTGATGCCTCTGTCAAGTCGATGTGGTACCGTTTCAGCCGTCGGGAGGACGATTACTGCATGGAGTGTTCCGCCGATGGCGTGCATTTCAGCCAAATGCGAATTTGCCACATGCACAAGGGTGGCGGGGTTGTTCACTTTGGCATCTATGCCTGCAGTCCGGAGAACTCGTCCTTTAAGGCAACCTTTACGAATATGGAAATGACCGAATGCCAATGGCCTGCCCATGTTGGACAAGCTCCCGATGAGGAAAAATGATATGCAGTTGACCACAGAACAGGTGCAGAAAGATTTGGATGCCCTGCCGGAACACTACAAAACCGGTGATGTGGACCGGCTGATTCGGCAATATGTCAAGCAGAAAGCGGATGTATCTGCCCTGCGGCCGTATATACTTTCCCGGCAACAGTTCCACAGAATCTATTTTTATGTGGCTTTGCAGCAGATGAAGGCTGTGGAGCAAAGGATGGCATTGATTCATGAAAACCTGTTGTTTTCCGACTGGTGGCATACGGATCAGCTTATCAGCTATGTGGCGGACCTGAATTTTGACATCGCAATGCGCCATGCCAGAGAGTACATCCATTGTGAAGATCCCTTCATCCGTCGCTGGGGATATGTGTTATTCATTTCACGATTGTGCAAGGGGCATGCGGCGGAGCTTCTGCCTCTGATACAGGATGATGACCACTATTATGTGCAGATGGCTGAGGCCTGGCTGATTGCGGAGCTGGCGGTACATGAGCCGCAGGCGGTGTATGATTGGTTCCGGCGAAACAATATAAAATACAACATCAACGGTAAAGCGATTCAGAAGATTTGCGATTCTTTTCGGATTTCGGACAGCTGGAAAGAATCGTACAAGAACCTTCGCCCTGAACTGAGAAAACAGAAATGAGGTGCGAAAATGAAAAACGTTAAAATCACCGCTTTGCGGAAGACCTGCTATCCCGACCTGATGGAGAAATACGAGAATCCCATTGAGCATACCTGTGATGTACAGGAGGGTCAGATCTGGATTTCCGTTGACGGCGAAAAGCCGGATGAGCTGTGTGACAGCGCATGGGAGAGCATGGCTGCTTTTGTGAAGACTCTGGCGGAGGGCGGCGGTAATTTTTATGACGGCTGGATGAAGAACCCATACTCCGCCATGATTAGCTGCAACGATGGCTTCCGTCCTGTCAGCTTTTACATTGAGGTGCTATGAACAATTATCAAATTCAAGTCATGCAGGCAAAGAAACGGTTTTTGACCTATGACCAGCAGGAACTGATTACCCGATGCCACCTGCGGTTTGATGAGGAGTTTTTGTATCTGACCATGCTGTCCGAACCATACCGCGTCTGCAGAACCAGCGGCGATATGGAGCGATTCCGTGACGGCGCGTGGGTGGACGGCAACAGCTTTGACGAGGTCATGACCATTCTGGACTGGCTTTGCGACAGCCGTGCCGACCGGTATATCACAGGGCGGTGGATCAATGTTGTGACCCACGGTCACTATTTCCATGGCAATTTACAGGACGACGTAAACAGTCCCTATGCCCAACTGTTCGATCGGAATCCGGATGGATTCTCTGCCGCCTGTGAAGCCCTTGGCGGCGAAAAGCTGTCCGGCGCAGATATCGGTTACGCCATCGAGCTGATGGACGGGCTGCGGGTGTTCGTACAGCTGTGGCACGGTGACGATGAATTTCCGCCCAGCCTTCGGTGTTTGTGGGATGAGAACACCAGCCGCTACCTGCGCTATGAAACCACATGGTTCGCAACCGGATTGCTGATGGAGCGCATCAAGGAGAGAATGTAAAGTTCCCGGAACTGCAAACGCAATTCCGGGAACTTTACTGTTTTCAATATCGTTGAAAATGCAGCATAAAAAGTCGGGACAATTCCAAATGAATATGGTATGATAACCGCGAAGGGAAGTGAAACCATTGGAAGAGTGGACGCAAGGCATCCAAGACGCATTGCAGTATATTGAAACCCATCTGACAGAGGAACTGGAAATCCGGGAAGTGGCAAAGCGAGTCCATGTATCGCCGTTCTATTTCCAAAGGATTTTTGCCGCATTTTGCGCAATGGGGGTGGGGGAGTACATCCGCAACCGCCGTCTGACTTTGGCAGGGGAGGAACTTTTAAGTTCAAATGCCAGAGTTATTGATGTGGCAACAAAATACGGCTACAATTCGCCGGACAGCTTTACCCGTGCGTTTCAGCGGTTCCATGGCATGTCACCATCCGCAGTGCGAAAAGGCGGTGCCAGTCTGCGTTCCTTTGCGCCCATGCAAATCAAACTCACATTGGAGGGTGGAAATATGTTGGAATACAAAATTGTGGAAAAGCCTCAGTTTACACTGGTGGGCATGTCCAGAATGTTCAACTCCGATACCAGTTATCAGGAGATTCCGAAATTCTGGGATGAGGTAATGGGGATGGAGAATTGTCCCGTGCTGGGGATGTTCGGCGTCTGCATCGATGGGGAAGGGAAAGATTTTGAGTATCTCATTGCGGATAACTACATTCCATGGAAGGAGCTTCCTGCCGGCTGCGTAACGAGAGTGATTCCGGCATCCACATGGGCGGTGTTTCCGTGCCGCGGACCGCTGCCGCAAACCCTGCAGGATGTAAACACACGAATCTGGACGCAATGGCTGCCGGCCAGCAAAAACTACCGTCTGGCGGCAAACCTCAATGTCGAGATGTATGCGCCACCTGCGGAAAAACCGGAAGACACCTACAGCGAAATCTGGCTTCCGGTGGAAAAAATCGGATAACAGCACAGGCACAGGAAATAATCCTGTGCCTGTTTTTTATATTTCCCGACTGAAGTCCGAATGGATATTGGCCCTGCCTACGCAATCGGCATGGATGTAGATGTCCATGCAGGTGGTACCGTCTTTCTCATAGACTTCTTCAAAGCATCCGAGATACTCAATGCCGTGGTTCTCCTTAAAACCGTTGGCGCCCAGATACTCCAGAATCTTTTTGTAACCTTTGGGAATCCGGTCAAATGCCGCAAGGAAAGGGTCAAAGACGGTGATTTTAGCGTACTGTGCCTGCGCCTGAGAATACATCTCCACACCGCCGCAACGGGGCTTAAATCCCTCCGGCATCAGCCACGCCGCCACATATCCACGTAAGCCGAAGCGGTTTTGTTGCTCCATGGACACAAAGGGGAAGTCCCAGCCAATCTGTCGGGGCTTTGGAGTATGCTCGTAAAGACCGCTTTGTCGTGCCCAGTTGTCCAGATACATTTGCACATCATTCTCCGGCTGGGGACTGATGATTACATAACGTGCTGCAGTAAACGCCGGAACCGTCACAATGGACACCTCGGAGAAATGGTCCTCCTTGGGCATCATGTCCTCTTTTAGCAAAGCATCCAGCGTGCAGGAGAAAAGCTTGGTCAGCTCCATCAGCTTATCCAGTTCGGGGTAGGCTTCGCCGTTTTCCCATTTGGAAACGGTCTGTCGGGATACATTCATTCTCTCCGCCAGCTTTTCCTGTGTCATATTGCCGTGGAGTTTGCGCAGAATCTGTAAATTTGCTCCGAGTTTCATATGTTCGCCGCCTTTCCATTGTTTGCGCTTATCATATCATTCGCACAGAGGAGTGTCCAGAAAGCATCGGGTGCACTTTTTTGGGATAGTGTAAAGCTAAGGTTGCGGAAACCGCCTTACAACGGGGGATACTTTGTCAGCGGATGCCCGAGCAGGCGTATGATATCCAGCTCCTCTATGGCATCGAAGTAGGCGTTGTGGGTTTCGTGGTATGTACGCCGGCCGGACAGTAGGCGAAGCATGGGTTCGACACCGTAGCCACGCTTTAATCTACCGGTGGAGCAGCAGTCGGCATTGGCTGGAATTTTGGGATTGTACTGGCGATAAGCGGCAAGGCGCATGATGTCGTGCCACTCATAATTACGCAGCTCCGGCAGGTGATTGCGGTCAAAGCAGGCGTTGTAGGCGAAAATGGAGCGAATATCATGCTGCCGGAACCAGTGACGTAAATCAGCGATGGCGTCCGCTCTGGTGCAGAGAATGGGCTGGACCGGCGTTTCGAGGAACAATGTATTCTCATACATGCCGCCGATTTGACATTCGATGGGCAGAATGTGATATTTGGCATCAATGGTTTCAAAGGTTTCTATATCAGCGATGACAGTTCCGATGCTCATGACCTGATCTTCCCAGTTGGTTTCTGTATCGATGACTGCAAATTTGCCCATATTTATCACTCTCTAACTGTTTTATGGATAGTATATCGGAAAATGCACCGAATGGCAAGCCTACCCGGCAAATAATAAGCCGCCGGTGAAAACCGGCGGCTGCTTAGGATTTTGGAGAAACTGAGGGGAGGTGGCCCAGATTGTTATTTTCGCTGCCATCGGGGATGGACTTCAGGTATTCCGTGTCCCCGCGGTGGGCGATGCCGACACCGGCGATCTGGCCTTGCTTTGCCATATCTACTGCCTGCTGTTTTTCTACAATGGAATTGTCGGAAAGCTGATACCCGGTGATCCTGTCTTTGCAGGCTTTTCGGCGCTGTATTCCGTTAATATGAGCGTGATGCTGTTCGCCGGACTTCTGACCCTGCTGATCTGCGTAATTCTGGTCAAAAAGAGCGAGGAGGTTTCTTATTCCGTATTGGATAAGGTCGGTATAGTTCTGAATTTTATCGGTGTCTTTGCGGTGCTTCCTATTATCTCGTTGGCTGCTTGCTTGATTCAGGCATACCCCACCGGTCCGGATTGGATCTATCAGGCATATCTCTGCGTACCGCCAATCATTGTGTTTTCGATTGCTGCGTCTGTTGCGCTGCGCCGTAAGGGCTTTGGCAAGAGCGGATTTTTCGTTCAGTTCCTCGGCATCATTGTTGAGGTGATCCTTGCTGTTTTGGAATATGCCTTATAATGGCCTCCTAAAGAAAGGCGTTTGAATTATGAAAAATAAAAAGAAGACAATTTATTTAATAGCGTTTAAATAACGAAGTAAAGCACAAGGATTATAGTCCTCTGTGCTGAATGGAGGAAGAAAATGAAAAAACTATGTAAAAGAATCATAACCTTTAGCCTTGTATTATGTATGGCCCTCTCTGTTTTTACAGGTGTGGTCTATGCAGCGGATACTGACACTATCGTGATTCTTTATGAAAACGACGTTCATTGCGCAGTAGAGGGTTATTCAAAACTTGCCGCAAAGACAATTGCTGGTTTTTACTTGAACCTGCAAAAAATCACGCTAAAATTGCTTGCATTGATTGCTCCAAGGAAAGAGACGCAAATACATATCGAGGTTCGTCAAATTTGACCAGTTCTGTACTGGTCAAATTGTGGTCAAAATTTTCTGCAAAATAAAAAATTGTGCAGAATGATGAAAAAACGACCGTTTTCAAGGGTTTTAAGCCTCAAAAACGGTCTTTTTTTGGTCGAAGTGCGGAGACTCGAACTCCGTGCCTCCTGGTCCCAAATAACTAGTGGAACTTTTTTCTAACAATTTCCGCTCCTATTTGACACCTTTTATTCCGAAAAAGCTGCTCTTTAAAACTCTCGTCTCCACTGTCTCCATGTACTCCAACCCGGTTATGGTCAAATATGTGGTCAAAAACCGCTTCCCTGAAATCTAGGCAACTTTTCGCCAGATCCAGGAAGCGGTTTTGTTTGTGCCATTGTAGCTTACAAAGTAGCTTTAATCAAGTCGTTTGTGCTTTCAAAAAATGGACTGCTATAAACAAAGAAAAGTACATCACTCATGTGGAGAAGTCGGTGTGTCTGAGAAGAAAACTAGTTTTACATCTCTAAGATCTTCACATAGTGCAAGAGCCGCATCATAATCCCGATAAATAATTTTGCGAAGTGCGTTAGAAACGAAAATCCACAAGATGTACATCATTGCCAGAATTGCGATAATTGCGATAGAAAAACCAACTGTGCTGGCAAAATCCAACTGCTCTAAATTAGAGGAATACGCACCAGCAATATAGGTGATGACCGGAAGGATAATCGTTTTTGCAAAACTCCCTAGTTTGCTTGTTAGGGATTTGAATGGTTGCAGTTTTTGAATGTACTCGGACAAACGGTCAATGAGAATATCAATTTTGATAGGGCAATACAAACTGTGATCAGGGTAGACCGTTTCAAGAAATGTCTTTACTTTTTCAAGATGCATAGCTTCGTTATGTAGAGAACCCTGATATTGCTTTACGATGTATCTGTCAGCGACTGTACAAAATACGAATTCCAGTATTATAACACCGTACATGAGAAATGGAAGATCGCAACACAGAGATACAATTAATAGCGTACCAATGAAGATGAACACAAGCGCGGTTATCAACAGGATGATCCATTTCGATTTGATGATCGACCAGATTTCTGCCAGAGATAAATCATAAAACTCAGATCGATATGCTTGAATCAAATTATTAATCATTAAAACCTCCGGATTTGCGGGTATTTACTGTTGGATGCACAGTATTCTTTCGATTGTATCCTTAAAGTTATACGGAGAGCCGTCAATAGCTGTCTCAGCACCTCCAGCTTCGGAACAAGCGAGCTCAATCCAAACACGAAGCCTATCGTCAGCAGAATTAGGAATTTCAGGTACGGTATCGGAATTGTGAGACCAGGAACGTTTCAGAAGGTTTGAATCAATAGATCCAATTTGGCTTTTGACATTTTCCTTGCATTCGTTCAACCAATAGTACACTTTAGGTATAGGATCATTGCTGATGCCGTTTACGACCCTTTTTCCGGAACCAGTAAAGAAATCTCTAACATTAGGACAGAAAATACCGCTAGCATAGAGCCAAACGCCAAGTCGCTTATACTTCCGTCGGTTGTTAGTTGAGAATATTTCGGGAAATAGAATAAAAGCCTGGGATTGGATCTCACTTCTATCTTCTCTGTCAGTTAATTCGGTATATTCCTTCTGCGCCATATAGCTGTTAATGATGATCTCTCTTTGTGTGCGTGGTAAATTACGCAACTCATCAAAGGAAATTCCAAGCTCTTTTGAACAGAAGTCTTGCTCTAGACTCATATCAATGTCATATCTGGGATAATGTGTGCGACTAATATCACAGATTCTGGAAGCGTAGCTAGTAATCAAGAACTGAGGGGGTGTGTATCCGAAGTTTCCGAACAAAATCATGATCGAGTCAAGATCAGGAATTTGCTTTGTCGCAACAGCGCTATTGCCAAGCGTATCCCATGTTTCTCCCGATTTGTGGAACTTAACTTCAACACCGACTTTTTCGCCATCAGTTTTGTTATGCAGGTAGCCATCTGGGAAACGAGAACCTCCGACATGTACCACCTCAATTTCTAGCCGATTATCTTCTGTACGGGCACTGTTCCATTCGGCGACAGCAGCGTCAAGAACGCTAAAAGCATCCTCTTCGAAGGCAGAACTGGTTGGGATGTTTGCACCAGTGTATTTGGCAGACAATTTCGCTTTGGCGATATCGAAAATTTCATTGTATTCAGCAGTACGAATCATGTGGTTCTCCTTTTACATCGTTTTTCTAATTTCTTCAGCAATGCGCCGCACGACTGGAACAGAAACAGAATTTCCAATCTGGCGATAGGCATCGGCAAGCGTGATGGAATTGGGAAAGTAGTATTCTTCAGGGAAGCCCTGAAAACGAAGGCATTCTCGAAGTGTTAATCTTCTGACACCATAGTCATCCCGTAGGACAGCAGCGTTACGAGGGGAACACATGGAAGCGGTTAAAGTGGGACATTTGCTGTTTGTAAGTTTTCTGACAGTACCATTAAAAACTCGGTACAAATAGCGAGTATCAGTTACATTGCTTCTGATGTACTGATCAAATTCAGTATCATCGTTGTAATAATAAATGTCAGGACATTGTTCATGCGGATTGATCCATTGCATTACAGACGTTTTTAGGGGAATGGGTTCAGGAAAATGGAATGCATCATTTTGATTATAGCCTAAAAATGCCACGATGTAAATCCTGCGCCTTGTTTGCGGTATGCCCGCGTATTCATGGGTTGCCATAGGACAATATCTGACGATATACCCGAGCTCAACCAAGGAAGTATAAATTACTTGGAAGGTGTGACCCTCATCATGGTCCATCAAGTTCTCTACATTCTCAAGGAAAATTACCGGTGGTTTGAGTGTGGAAGCCACATTGATTACTTCGAAGAATAGTTGGCCTCTTGGATCTGAAAAACCTTTTGCTTTTCCGCCAACGGAGAAAGACTGACACGGAAATCCGGCAATTAATATATCAGCAGATGGGATGCTGGATTTATCAATCTTACGAATATCACCTTCGACAAGATAATCGTTGCCGAAGTTATAACGATATGTGCGGCAGGCTGCGGGATCCTTCTCGTTTGCCCAAACTATCTGAAAACCCGCTTGCTTGAAGCCCATGCAGATACCGCCAATACCGGCGAATAAGCTGACAGCTTTAGGTGGATTCATCGAAGTCAACACCTCTAGTTTTTTGATTTCTTCTAATATTCCAGTATGCGTACTCTACTTGGTCGGCGCACGCCTTCACATCTTTTTTAATATCACTTTCCCAGATCCGAAGAACGGTCCAGCCAGCATCGGATAATTCCGCTGTGATGGACTTATCTCGTGTCACATTCGTTCTAATCTTGGAGGCCCATTGAGGGGAGTATCGCTCCATTTCTTGCTCGAAAGAGCCGTAACCACGAATTGCCCAGTTATGACCATGCCAGAAGTCACCATCACAAAAGATGACTAACTTGACTCGTGTAAACACAATATCGGGTTTGCCACGCAGCGACTTCATGTTCTTACGAAACCGTAATCCTCGGCGCCACAATTCTTTTCGTAAAGCGACTTCGGGACGAGTGTCCTTAGACTTAACCGCAGACATTATTTTGTGAGTGATTTCTGGAGTCCGACTCAACCTAAGCACCTCTCAAGTAATGAATATTGTTCTTGACTTTCTGCGTTAAAACGAATAGAATGTAGCATTAGAAAGGGGTGACTGTAGCGATGATTCCTGTAGAAGAAATCGCCGCTAAATGGGAGGTAAGCGTACGCTGTGTCCAAGAGTATTGCAGAAACGGTAGAATTCCCGGAGCGGTAAAAACAAGTGGTGTTTGGATGATTCCTGAAGATGCGGTAAAGCCGATGCGTATCTCTGGAGGAAAGAAAACAAAGCCACAAACAGCGCCGCTAAATGTATTATCGCTGTTCTCGGGTTGCGGAGGAATGGATCTGGGCTTTGAAGGCGGATTTACAGTTCTAAAGCAATCAGTAAATCCAAAGATCAATAAGCACTGGAATGTCCGCAAAGAGGATGATCGCTGGGTATACCTTCCGCAAAATCGTTTCCACACGGTTTTTGCTAACGACATTCGCCCTGACGCGAAACGTGTATGGACGAAGTATTTCTCCAAGTTTGGTATCCCTAAAACGACATATTACATAAACAGTATTGTTGAACTTGTAAAGATTCAGAAAAACAATAATAGACCGATATTCCCCGGTAACATTGATGTGGTGACCGGTGGCTTCCCTTGTCAGGACTTCTCTGTGGCGGGAAAACGGAAGGGCTTTGATTCAGATAAGAGTCACACTGGTAAGAGCCGTGAAGATGATACGCCATCTATCGAGAGTCGCGGACAACTTTATATGTGGATGCGCGAAGTTATAGGTTTAGTACAGCCCAAGTTGTTCATTGCGGAGAATGTCAAGGGCTTGACGAATCTTCGTGACACAAAAGAAATCATTGAAAGAGACTTCGCCTCGGTGTGTGATGGTGGTTACTTGGTGGTACCAGCACGAGTCCTGCTTGCGGCTGATTACGGAGTGCCTCAGAGCAGAGAACGTGTTATCTTCTATGGATTCAAGAAGTCAGCACTTACGAAAGAAGCGCTAGAAGCGCTTAGCCAAGATGTTATTGATGCTGAATATGACCCCTATCCCATCCCTACGCACAGCGAGCTGGGCGATCCGGCGAATAGCATCCTGCCCTTCGTAAAGCTGAGCGATGTGTTTGCCGATCTTCCGGAGCCGAAAGACACAGCGGATATGGATCAGAAGAAATACTCGATGGCGAAATACATGGGTAAGCATTGCCAAGGCCAAAGTGAAGTGAATATGAATGGCATTGGACCAACCATCCGTTCCGAACACCATGGCAATATTGAATACCGTCGGTTATCCGCGGAGCATGGTGGAAAGAATCAGCAGGAGCTGGCAGCGGGACTCCAGGAGCGCAGACTAACGATTCGAGAGTGCGCCAGAATTCAAACATTCCCTGATGACTACAAGTTTGTTATCCCGGCTGCCGATGGCGAAAAGAGCGTATCGGCATCTGACGCATATAAGCTTATTGGAAACGCCGTTCCGCCACTTCTGGCTTATCATATCGCAAAACGGCTTGAGGATAATTGGACAAAATACTTCAAATAAGCAAAATGAGGCGGCTGTGTGCCGCCTCATTTTTACGTCATAATCATATCAGACAACATGCGGACACGATCATAGTTATTAACAGACTTGCTTGTGAACTTTTCAGCTGTTACGGATACCCATGCGGTGATTCGAGAGTGCAGGGAATCTTCAAGAGCGCCGGTATAGTTCCAATCCTCTCTTAGTTCATCGACAGAAGCGTTCTCGATAGCGTCTACGATGTACTTGCGGTAGATACGCAAGTTGTTGAAGATCTGAGGAACATTCTCATATGTGGCCCCGTATAGATGAATATCAACTCTTCCTCCGGCAGTAAAACTGTCTCGCAGAGAGGGGGCCACAACGCTTCGCTCTGTTACAAGCCACATTGCGCAGCGGTGGAACTTCTTGGAACTGCTGGAGAAAATCTCTGGGAAGTGAGCAAAGCAATATCCGATCAACTCGCCCTGTTCCTCATCGGAAAGATCCGAGAACATACGAATCGCAGCCGGGGTGCTTTCGGACAACCACCATGCTTTTTGACCCTGAGATCTAAAATAAGCGGTAATTTGACCGATGGGATTATCTGATTCAGAAATCTGCTTGTAGGTTAAGCCAGACTTTGCAAAGAAGGTTTCGTTGCTTGCGATCTCCATATCAATGGCATATCTGGGACTGTGTGTTACAGCGACATTCGCAATGGCGTCTTCATACCGTTTGCACCGGAACCCCTGGTTGCCAATAGCGGTCTTGCCAAAGACGATGTATGTATCAATTACATCTTCCTTGGTGCTTCCGAGGACACTGTTTCCGTTGATCTTCCAGTTTTTCGAGCTAGAAGAAGTGGAACTCTTAACTTCGATACCGTATTTTGAACCATCGAAAAACTCTATTACGATATCAGGAAACGCATGGCCACCTTTGGTGTAGTGGATTTTTGCGTTAATACCCATTTGACTTATTACTGTAGCAACGGCATCAACGACGCATTCCTCGAAGTCTTCACCGGTTTTACAGGCGGCAATTTGTTTGGGATTGGTTTTTGAAAGATTATCTAACACTAAGCGAACCTTTTCTACAAATTCACCGAAATTAATGATAAGCATATGCGAGAACCTCCCCAACTTCAGTACATATAGAATATCACAAATTTCTTGATTTGAATAGTGGGAAGATACATTGAGTACTTTGCGGAATTCTTATACTGAGTGGATTTGCGAATGCGTTGACATGAATCAAAGGAAAATATATACTAGATATATAGAAAAACGGCAATCAAAGGCATATATATCTTACCAATATAAGAAAATGAGGTGCAGCATGAAAATATCGTTTATAGAAATTAGAAATTTCAGAAAGCTGGAATCGTGCAGAATTGATTTCGGAAACCAAAATACTGTTTTAGTTGGTGCAAACAATAGCGGTAAGACGTCCGCAATGAGTGCCCTTCTTAGATTTCTTAAAAAGAGACGCTTGGTGTTAGATGATTTTACAATAACAAATTTGCCGGCGCTCAATCAGATTGGACAGAAAATCATTGCGGCAAATCCTGATGATGCTGTGACAAGTGATGATTGGGACAGGGTTTTGCCGTTTGTCGATGTTTGGCTGGACGTTAAAAGTGATGAACTGAGATATGTCGGTGAAATAATACCTACACTTGATTGGACAGAAGGATTATTGGGTGTACGTTTGGTTTATGAGCCTAAAGACCAGGATAAACTCTATTCCGCATATGCTTCAGCTTATCAAATGTCCCATGAGGGAAATGCTGGACTAAAATTATGGCCTGTTGACTTTGTAGATTTTCTTGGTGAGAAAATTGGCGCATTCTTTACAATTAACGCATATCCTCTGGACCCGGCCAAGGTTGTAGAGCCGGAACAATGTGGTGTAGCCAATCCACAGACATTAGCGACGGAGGTAGCACCATTTGGATTTGATCCATTTAAACATATTATCCGCATTGATGCGATAACCGCACAAAGAGGATTTGAGGATGCTGACGACAGGGAACATCATTCAGTGGATAGCAGTTTGTTATCAGGACAGCTTAGGGCATATTATGATAAGCAGTTAGATCCAGAGCATCAACCTTCGGCTTCTGACATAAAGACGCTAAAAGAACTGCAGGGAGCAAAAGCTGTATTTGACCAGCAAATATCAAAGAAGTTTGATAAGGCCATGAAGGAACTGGCGAAATTCGGATATCCTGGAAAATATAATCCTAAAATCATTATTGAAACACAAACCCACACAGGAGAAGTTCTTGCTCATAGTACAACTGTACGTTACCCTTTATATTCAGAAGGGGATCATCAGTATAAGTTGCCAGAACAGAATAACGGTCTTGGATACCAGAATCTGATTTCTATGTCCTTTAAGTTAATGAGTTTTAGAGATTCATGGATTAATGGAGATAAGCATCAAGGCGATGATGAAAATGATGGAGTAAGGGTAATCCCTCCCATTCACTTGGTCTTGATTGAAGAGCCAGAGGCCCACTTGCACACACAAGTACAACAGGTCTTTATTAAGAATGCGTATGATATTTTAAGGAATCATACGCAGTTAAGGAAAAAAACACAGTTTTCAACACAAATGGTTATATCCACACATTCTAGCTATATTGCGTTGGAAACGGACTTTACGGATCTGCGTTATTTCCGCCGCATAAAAAACGATAAGGGACTCCCTGTTTCTGTTGTAGCTAATCTTAAATCTGTTTTTGGAGTGGGGGATAAGACATCGAAATTTGTGACTCGGTATTTAAAAACGACTCACTGTGATCTGTTTTTTGCTGATGCGGTAGTGATGGTGGAGGGTGCAGCAGAGCGAATGTGGCTTCCGCATTTCATTGAGAATAACTTCAAGGCCCTGGATCAAGCATATATTTCTGTTCTGGAAATTAACGGTCGGCACTCGCATCGATTGAGAAGTCTAATTGAACAATTGGGCATTACCTGTTTGATTATTACTGATATTGATACAGTGGTACCTAAAACAAAAAAATCTGTCATGCCGCAACGCGGTGCGGATCAGATCTCAACCAATGATACAATAAATAGCTGGTTGCCCCAAAAAACACTTGCGGACGATTTGTGGGCATTAGACTTTGCGTCAAAGGAAGTATGCTATCCTTGCAATCCGAACACATCGGTTCGGGTGGCATATCAAATGCCAGTAAAGGTGAAATTTGCTGATGCCTCCGAACATGAGTTTATTCCAACAACTTTTGAAGATGCGCTTATATATGAGAACTATGAATTGTTCAAGAAATTAAAAGGACTCGGAAATATTAAAAGAATCCGCAATATTCTTAAGAATGAGGAAGAAGAAAAAATTAGAAGGGAAGTATATAAACTTATTTATGGCACGGTAGCGAAAAACGGTCAGCGAAAAAAAGGTCTGCTAGACAAGGCAGAGTTTGCCCTAGAACTGCTTTTTTCTAAAGATCCTAAAGCTATAGAGCCCCCGCATTATATTGCGGAGGCATTGAAATGGCTGCAGGATATTCTTGTGGCTAATGAATCGTGTGATTTTTTGTCAGGAGATGAGACATGATGGATGGGATAGATTGGAAGATAGTTGATGATACGCACGATGATCGGGTGGATAATACTATTCGTGAGTGCTTGAATCAAGCTAATCCTTGTAGTTTTTTCTTATTCGCTGGTGCCGGAAGCGGAAAAACAAGAAGCCTGGTATCAGCGTTAGAATTCTTGTCTAAGGAATATGGAAAACGATTTTTACAGGAAAGGCGCAATGTTGCGGTAATAACATATACTAATGCTGCGTGTGATGAGATTAAGCGACGTGCGCAGTATAATCCGCTGTTTACTATTTCTACAATCCATAGCTTTGCGTGGGAATTGATTCGTACATATACTTTTGATATTAAGGCATATTTGCGAGAGGAACTAGAAAAACGCATCGAGGAGAATCAGAGCAAACAACTTACGGGGAAACCATCAAGCCAAGCGTATAAAGATAGGGCAAAAAAGATCGAGAAAGATACAGCTCGTCTGAGAAATCTTTCCTCAATTAAGCAATTTGCCTATAATCCGGAAGGGAATAACACAGAAAAGAATTCTCTGGATCATGCGGAAGTTATTAAAATATGTGCTCACTTGCTTCATACCAAAAGTACGTTTCGAGCAATATTGGTGGACAAGTATCCAATAATACTGATAGATGAAAGTCAAGATACTACTAAAGTGTTGATGGATGTATTTTTGGAAATTGAAGCATTGAACCGTGGTAAGCTTACCCTCGGCTTATTTGGTGATACAATGCAGCGTATTTACCTTGAGGGTAAAGATAAAATTGCCGACAGTGTACCAACGGAATGGGAGAAACCGCAAAAGGAAATGAATCACCGAAGTCGCAAACGAATAGTTGATCTATGTAACGCAATTCGTGCAGATGCTGATGGGATTGAACAAATTTCTCGTCATGATAAACCAGACGGCATAGTTAGAATGTTTGTAGCGAGTCGGCAGGAGGATTCAAAGGCAATTGAGGAACTAGTTCGAAACCAAATGGCAGTAGCGTGTTGTGACGAGAGCTGGTTAAGCCTTAATAATGTGAAGTGTTTAACACTTGAACACCACATGGCAGCTAAGCGATTGGGCTTTGCAACATTTTTTGAACCTTTGTATGGTGTGGATAAGTATAAGCAAGGGGTTGGTAAAGGAAACTTGGCTGTAATCTCCTTATTCACAAAAATACTTCTCCCTTTATATAGAGCCAATTCGGAAGATAATCAGTTTGCAATTATGCAAGTGGTAAGGGAGAATTCTGTAGAGTTTCAGACAGCGATAAAGGCAAAAACGCTTACAAAGGAGACGATTAACCACGTACGTGATTGTGCTGGAAAATTGCTTGCGTTATGGACAGATAATGATCCAAAATGTATAGACTTGTTAAGAGTGTGTGCATCGGAGAACCTTTTTGAAATCCATTCCGATCTACGATCGTTACTTTCTCGTAATGAAAACACGACTCAAGAGGATGAAAAAGAAGCGAAGCGAATTGATGCGCTTTCTGCTGCGCTAGAAGCACCTTTTTCAGAGATTGGAAAGTATGTGGAGTATATTGAGGGTAACGCTATCTTTGATACGCATCAAGGCGTTAAAGGGCTACAGTTTGATCGTGTTATGGTTATGATCGATGATGTGCAAGCACAAGGAACGACCTTCAATTACGGTAAGCTGTTTGGAACGGTGCCAAAATCAAAGACAGATATTGAAAATGAGCAAAAAGGAAAGGAATCGACGATAGATCGAACACGGCGTTTGCTGTATGTAACATGTAGCCGTGCCATAGACAGCCTAGCAATAGTATTCTATTCCGACTCTGTAGAAACAGATGCGCATCAAATTGAGAGTTCAGAATGGTTTTTGCCAGGAGAAGTAGTACGAATACGAGAAGGAACGCTAAAGGAGAGCGGCTGTTGAATATTTGTAGCCATGTAGAGCGTAAATTAACGCAAACTGGTATGAATAATTTGGTACAGCGACAACTTTATTGGAGACGCACTTATGAAAAAAGTAAAAATAACAGCGATCCGCAAAGCATTCTATTCCGATTTAATGGAGAAGTATGAGAATCCCATCGAGCATGCCTGTGACATAGAAGAAGGGCAAGTCTGGATTGCCAACGGCTGGCAGAAGCCTGATGGGCTGTGCGATAGTGCTTGGGAGAGCATGTCGGCCTTTGTGATGACACTGGCACACGGTGGTGGCAATTTCTACGACGGCTGGATGAAGAATCCCAAATCAGCCATGATAAGCTGTAACGACGGCTTCAGGCCTGTCAGTTTCTACATTGAAGCTTTAGACGAGGACGCAGACTAAACAAAAGACGGCGCTGAGAGAACAGACTCTCAGCGCCGTTAATAATTGCACCGCTACAAACAAAGAATGGTTTTTGTGGGGTGATATTGGGATAGTGATCTATGCCTACTCGTTCGTAAACAATTCCTGCATTAGATGCGCTCCGTAGAGCAGGCCGTGGCGAAAGGCTTTTTCCTCGTAGGCTGTACACAGGCGGCAGCAGAGGTTAAAGACGGCGTTGTTATCGTCCAGGGGCAGGGATTCCAGGAAACACTCCAGTTCCTTGAATCCCTCGCTGATTTCCGGCGGATCGGATTCGTGGGATTCTGCGTAGGCTTGATAGAGTTGATCGAGAACAGTTACAGCGTCGCTGTTCCCGGCATCAAAGGGATGGTCTCGTGTGTAGGCTTTCAATGCTTCGGCAAAGGATTGCAAGATAACACCTCCTAAAAAGTTTGTGTGATGTTACCTTGGAAGTGCGGATATTGCAAGTCCTTTCTCAAATTGTTTTTGGATGTCATACTCCATAGGTTCCCGTGAGTGGATCTTGGAATAGCGGGAGCTGTGGCGGTACGAAAGTAAACACCACGAACAGTACACCGATTAGGCATATGGCGGCAAAAGCAAGCCGCGGGCGCGTGCATGGCAGCCAATCTCGCTTGAATGCCCACCACTCAAAGAGAAAGACGAGTGCTGCGGTGACATAAAAGATAGCGATGTTGATCCAATCCGGGGACTTGCCAAACACACCGTTGTAGGTGTAAAACAGCACTGGGATCAGCACCAGTCCCAGCAGAATCTCCGCCAGCTTGACACACCAGTAGTTTTCCTGGCCCTTGAAAAACAACCGCTGAACCAGCGCAAAGAGAAACAGGGGCCAGAACAGCAGCTTCATATGCTCCCAGGTGGATTCATTTACCCCGGAAAAGGGCGCAGCCAGGATGCTTCCACCCGTCCAATCGTATAAAAAGTGCAGAATCGTGCCACCAAAAGTAACCGCTGCAAAGCCTGCCGCCTGCCAAAGAATCGACCGTTGTTTCATAACCCCACCCCGCTGGTATGATACAAGCAGTTTATGCAGAGGATACTGTCATTTGCACCGCTATAAACAAAGAAAAGTCTTTTCGTGTTTTACGGGATGTGATAGAATAGGGGCAAAGGAAGTGATACCATGATCCAAAACTTTGAAGATTTTTGCTGGGAACTAAATAAGAGCGGCTTCTCCATGGGTGGCGGCAATGCCAAGGGTATCTTTGCACTGATCGACTATGATTGGCTAAATCAAGACATGTTAGACACCCCGGTGAAGTGGCACTGCGGCGACCCGGAGGTAGACCCCTGGGAATGGCGGATGCGAGTGCTGGAGGAACGGACGGACATTGCCTATTCCAAAGTGTTCTTCAAGACCAGCGGTTTCATCACCAAGGACTGGTATCCCTATTTCTATGCCGTCCGCAGAAACGGCGAGACTTTCGAGGACGCTTATGAGCGGGGCAGTATCAGCCACACCGCAAAGAGGATCTATGACATTGTGCGGGATGGATATGTGGCACTCCATGAGATCAAAGCTCTGGGCGGATTCGGCAAAGAGGACAAGTCGAGCTTTGATCGGGCGATGGTGGAGCTGTAAATGGGCATGTTCATCACCATGACCGGGCGGCAGCAGAAGAAAAACAAGTACGGCATCGAATATGGCTGGAACAGTACCGTGTTCACCACCGTGGAGAATTTCTGGGCAGAGCGGGATTTTGAGATCCCTGAACTGGATGCCGAGGAAAGCTATGAGAAGATCCGAAAGCAGATTCTACAACTGAATCCCACGGCGGAAGAAAAGACCATTCGGAAGTTTATAAAAGGATAAGCGAAATGAGGTGTGCTTGTGTTCAGTGATTTATTTATAAAATCTATCAGCATATCGGATCAGCTTCCGGCACACAGTTATCTGAATGATTTGGCGGTTATTAAGAGCCTGCAAGCGATGGGCAGACTGAACTTCACGAAGCGGGTCACATTTTTAGTGGGAGAAAACGGAATTGGCAAGTCCACCCTGATCGAAGCAATTGCAGTGAGCCAGGGGTTCAACCCAGAGGGAGGAACTATCAACTTCAGTTTCTCCACAGAGGACTCGCATTCGGAGCTTTACCGTTATCTCCGTGTTTCAAAAGGCATGTCTGCAAGGAAAGATGGCTTCTTTTTGAGGGCGGAGAGCTTCTACAATGTTGCCAGCAATATTGATCAGATGGATAGAATCCCAGCCCCCGGCCCCAGTGTGATTGAAAGCTATGGCGGTGTCTCTCTGCATAAGCAGTCCCATGGTGAAAGCTTCATGGCATTGGTTATTAACCGCTTTGGAGGTAATGGTCTGTACATATTGGACGAGCCTGAAGCGGCACTGTCTCCATCCAGAATGCTGGAACTAATGTGCCACATTCATGAACTGGAGAAGAATAATTCCCAGTTTATCATTTCCACCCATTCGCCGATTCTGATGGCCTATCCCGGTGCGGAGGTGCTGTACCTGACGGAAGACGGCATTCAATCGGTGTCGTATAAGGAAACGGAGCATTATCAAATCACAAAGCAGTTTCTGAATGCACCGGAGCAGATGTGTAAATATCTGTTTTCGGATGATTGGCAGGAGTAATGTGAATGAAGAAACTGATTATTCTCCTTCTGGCAGTGATGCTATTAACTGCCTGTGGGCAAGATAAAGAAAATGACCAGGGGGCGGTATATGTGAACATCACGGCGGAAGAAGCCAAGCAGATCATGGACAGCGAGGAAGGCTACATTATTCTGGATGTGCGAACCCAAGAGGAATACGACCAGGGACACATCCCCGGTGCGATCCTGATTCCCGATACGGAAATCAAAGCCAAGGCAGAGGAAGTTCTGACGGACAAGGATCAGCTAATCCTCGTCTACTGCCGCAGTGGTCGGCGCAGTAAACTGGCAGCGGAAGCGTTGGTGGAGCTGGGGTATACCAACATCAAGGAATTCGGCGGTATCATCGATTGGCCCTATGAGGTGGAATAATGGAAATTCGACTGGCAGACAGTAAAGATAAGCAG
This sequence comes from Faecousia sp., assembly GCA_045531675.1. Taxonomy (GTDB): domain Bacteria; phylum Bacillota; class Clostridia; order Oscillospirales; family Oscillospiraceae; genus Faecousia. Next base: position 3,938 of record JAZSEN010000136.1, on the reverse strand, counting down.
AAAATCATAAAGTATGACAACCACATCCACCATAACAAGGTGGGTGAATGCATCTGGAATCAGCTTGTATACGTTCTGTGCGACGAAAAGAAAATCGTTGGCGTTTTGCGGTACAGCCTGTTCTGGCAGTCCATTCCGTTTCTTGATTTGCTGTACATTGACGAGAACTATCGAGGTAAAGGCTTTGGCAGGCAGATGATGGACCATTGGGAGTCTGTCATGCGAACAATGAAATACAAATATGTCATGCTCTCCACCCAGGAGGACGAAACTGCAAAGTATTTCTATGAGAAGCTAGGCTACCGGCGGATCGGCGCATTTCTTCCCCCGGAGCAGGATGCGGATGAAATTATGTATCTGAAAATGCTGGAATGAGGATGGTAAATGGATCATTATAAATCTTGGTCAGGACTCAATAAATGGCTCTGTGAGTGCCTGTGTGAGGAACTGAAAGGCCGAATTACATATTTTCTGACCCGGTACCACAAGGTGCATGATTCCTACGGCCGGGCAGCGATTCTGCTGGACGGTAAGGAGCTGGTGTGCTTTTCGTGGATTGAACAGTACAGACAGGAGCAGCAGGTGTCTGCAAAGTACGCAGAGGATGGAAGCAAGGGCTGGTTTGAACTTTATGATGAGATGAAACCTGCTTGGGATGAAACCTGTACCTACTGTGAATGGGACTTCCTGAGTGCGGTTTTGGAATTCCGCAATCTGTCCATTCATGATGCACTGAATTCTGAGGACTGTATCATCAAGATCCTTGCGATTCTGGATAAGCGTGTCGGCAAAAGAACATTGCAGAAGATCAGAGACGCAGAGGAATATAAGAAGTATCCTGAATGGGTACGGCAGTTCTACGAGTTGAGACTAAAGGAAAGTAAATAGAGAAGTTAACTTGAAGATCAAATTATGCTGAAAACCCGGAGTTGGTTCACACCAGCTCCGGGTTGTTTCATTCGAGAATGTAGGTGTCGTAAGAGCCATCAATGGATATGTTAAAGAGTCGCATTAACTGCATGGCGGCAGGATCCGTATCGTCACATTCTGTTGTGAGGGAGTTGCATCTCTGGAATAATTCATGCACAAGAGTCTGCGCAAAGCCCGAGAAGGAAGCAAGATTGGTTGTTCCGACATAAGCAATCTCGTATCCGACTTCGTCAGGTTCAACGAATGCATAGTGGGTTGGATCACCACCTGCCATGCTGCATAGAACCGTTTCCGGCAAATTAGAGCAGAACACATCTTGTGATACGGTTAATGGACTTACGGTATCATGTGTTGCACTGTAGTAGACATACAGAAGATTGCAACAGGTGTCGTATAAGGTTGAGCCTTTCTGTACGGTGTGCAGCTGAACCGTAGGAGACAGTGAAATAGTCAGATCGGAAGAAGCAACCTCTAGTTCATAGCATCTGCGCTTGCGCTCAAATCCACCGGCAGTCAGAAAATTGTGCATTTCGGGCTTGGAATAAAGCATGATTTGCAGTGGTTGCCCCAATTCCTTGCGAAGGTGAGAGAACAGCTCTTTGGCAATAGAAGGATCGTATTGAGTAAGGCCTAGATTCAAATAGCGATGGGTATTGTGATACTGGTTATTGGATACGGTGATACATCCGATATCTTCGCCTAATCGATAAACATTGTATCGGTGATCGCCTTGCCAGACGATAGAGATCATGGTAACACCTCAATTTCTTTCAGATCATTCCACAGCTGGGTAGCAGTATCGGAGATTAGCTTTTGATCAGCGGGAGAGAATAGCTTGATCTTCAGCTTGCGGTTTTTGAGATTCCACCATCCGACCACGGTTCCGTTCACAAGGATGGCAGGACGAACAATTCCGGCGAGGTTGAAAATATCACGTATATGTTCCTTGGGAAGGAACAGGCTCTCTGTTTTATCATAGCCCAGCATAAGCTGGTCAAAGCCTGCCAGGAACAGACAGGCGGGAAGCTCACCAGCAGGCAGACCGTTGTCAATGTAGAAATAGGACTTACCATCCAGCGTAGTTTCCGTGACCGGGAGCTGCTTCAGCCAGGACTTGACCTTGGTTTGGGTGGTGCCGAAGAAGTAGGCGGCATCCTTGACGGTGGCAGGGCCGAAGTGGGTGAAATACCGCCGTGCAAGTTTAATTCGGGCTTTATTCTCTGCCATCGGCTCAAAGACGGGGCAAAGCTGGTAGGCTTTCTTTTCCTGCACCTTGTGGCAGAGCCGACCAACTTCGCACAGCGCACGGATGGTACCGCCCCAGGGATCGAACAGGCTTTGGCTTTCGTTCTCTGTCATTCCGGCTTTCTCGCATACGGCTTTCAAGGCTTTCCGCTCGTCAATCCCTTGGGAAACCGCATCCACGATCATGTCAGCAAAGTAAGCCTTGCGGTCAGCGTTGATATAGGCGTCCGATTCCAGAGTATCCACCGGGCGGAGAAAATGTGACCGACCCTCATGGAGAAACAACGGAAGATCGTCCACAGAGAACAGGTGCATGGTTCCCCGGTTCGTCCAGCTTTTTACCAGACCGTCGGTGTTGACTTCATCGCACCGGATGGACAGACCGTGGAGCGCATGGCTGAGAAACTGCGCCTGTACGCCGCAAAGGTCTTTCACCACGGTCTGGGTATCGCTGGGAGCCAGCAAATACTGACCAGCCAAACGACGCAGCTTGATTTCTTCCAGTGTCATAGGCACAGCTCCTTTCGTAGTTTTTCTGCAAATGTATGGTGTCCCAATTCGGTGAAGTGAACACCATCGAAAGTGAGTTCAATATTCCAGTGGCGGGGGTCAACAAAGGGGATGTTCAGCTTTTCTGCCAGAAGTTTGTATTCTTCTGCAAGGTGGATGGATTCAGCGACCAGTTCATCCGTGGGAACCCAGGCACCACGCCTCATAGGTGGCGGGTAAATAAGCAGGATCTGCTTGCAATGTGGTAGAAGCTGATTTAGAAAGTTTGCCATCCGGGCGGCGGCTCCTGTTGCGGATGCGCCTTGGAGCAGATCGTTGGTGCCAAGCATTACCAAGAAAATATCCACAGGTGCGTGTTCAGTCAGCAATCGGAGCGCGTAAGGATTGCGTGGAATCTCCCGACCGTTGGCACCGGCATTGATACAATCGTGACCAGTCTGCTTCGCCAGCAGATCAACCCAGCGATCTTCTGCACTATAACGGTCACCAAAGAAACCTCTGGGATCGTAGCCGTAAGTATTGGAGTCTCCGAAACACAGTATCCGCACCGCAATCACCTCCGATGGATTCATTATAGCACAGCTTCATAGAAAGGGAAAGGCGGAGAATTGCGTTGCAACCCTCCGCCGTATGCTATTTCAGTTCCTCTGCCAGCCGCATTCCGACCTGCACTCCGTGGATGAAGCCGGAGCGTTCGTGGTCACGGCAGAGGGTACAGACAGGATACACAATCTTGTCCATCTCCCGCAGCGGCATACCGTTCATCAGCTCGTACAGCTCATGGAAATCCTGCTTGACTTTGTCATCGTCCATCAGATTGATTTCGTTGTAGGCTTCGTAGAGCATATTCAAAATGGACTGGGGTGACTCATCCGGGAGCTTCTGTTCTGTCAGGTAGCTTCGCAGCTTCTCAATGTATTGTTCCATGGCGGCACCTCACAGCTTGACTTCGGTCGGCTCAGTCACTTCCCAGGCAAACTGCATTCCGGCATGAAGCCCGATAATGAATGCCATCCGTTCCGTTTCCGAACAGAGGTCGCAGACCACCTGACTTGCCGCTTGGGTGGCATCCACAGACAGCGGCTCCATAAACAAATACAGCTTCTGGAATGCATCCAGGAACGCCTGGTCGTTGGTGGATTGCAGCTCGGAGTACCGCTTATACAATTCCTCCACCAGCGGCTGTTCCGGCTCCTGCCCGTACAGGGCGATTCGCTTTGCCATGTGGGACTGGACGATTGCGGGGATATCTT
>JAZSEN010000116.1:0-5042 GCA_045531675.1 Faecousia sp. | reverse complement strand
AACTTCTGAGCTGTTAATACTATGCAAACAGGTACGTTTTCAGCACAGTTTGCAACATCTCAAAAGCCATTAGGTTGCGGGAGGGTCAAGACCCTCCCCTACAATATAATCCGGATTAAACCGCTAAACGATAATTTATCGGTCATATTGCGCGCCGGCGGCAAGCGAGAGTTCACAGAACTGTCGCATAGAATGGTTCGAGTCCGTTCCTTTACGTTGCCAAAAAAGCATCCCCCATCTAAAGATGGGGGATGCTTTTTTGGCGACCCGGAACGGACTCGAACCGTCGACCTCCAGCGTGACAGGCTGGCGTGCTAACCGACTGCACCACCGGGCCAAGGCTCGGTTATTATACTTATTTTCGGGTCATTTGTCAAGTGTTTTTTAGTCATCCTTTTCAAAGGAAATGATTTTTCCGGTTTTGGCGTGAATTTCATAATCGTATTCCTGACCGTCCAGCAGAAAGCGGACATCGTAATGTCCCTCGCCATCGTCCACCTCATAGTCCGTCCGCAGACCGGATACCTTGTCTTTGGAGGTGTCGGCATGCTTCAGCGCGATGGACACGGCCGTTTCTTCGCTGATGTCGGGCTTGGCGGTGGTAGCATCGGTGCTGTTCATGATGTTGTCCAGCCCTTCCTCCACCATGTCGCCGGCGGCATCCAACCGCTCCTCCACCTGTTTTGTGCTGCAGCCGGACATCACCAGAATTGCCAGCAGCAGGATAATCATTCTTTTCATGGGAAATCCCTCCTTACGCAGGTAGTATGCCCTGCGTTTATGGGGCTATTCCTGCCGGAGTGGGCAGTAGATTGGGGATAATTGGGGAAATGTCTTGCAATTATATTGGTTGCATGGTATGATGACTCCAAATTCGCTGTACTGTCCGTGCAATTAAGGAGGAAAAATTTGAAATCTACTGCAAAACGACTAATTTCCTGTGTTCTTCTGGTGGGGATGCTGCTGGCAATGTGTCTGCCGGTCAGCGCTGCCGAGGCAGAGCCTGTTTTGGTGGCGTCCAACACTGTCACCCTGAAATCCGGTACTGCCAACAAGTCTGAAACCGTAGCCTACACCCCTGCGACGGATGGTATTCTGATTGTCAGCATGGCGGCGGCCAATCCCGGCTGGGCATTCCGCGTCAACTACGCCGATGGCTCCGGTACGTTGCTGATTTCCGGTAAGAATGACGCTACCTACGAATATGAAATCTCCGCCGGTGAGACTGTCACGGTGGTTCTGTACGCCTACGATAAGGCTGGCTGGGCGCTGGGTGACGGAGAAATCAGCTATGAAATCAGCTTCCGCACTGCTGAAATCCAGCAGGAAGTGGTCAAAGCAAATCATCTGGTTTCTGATTCCGTTCTGGCGCTGGGCGAGAACGCGTTGACTATGGAGTCCGGGGCTGTCACCACCATCTTTGCTTTTACCCCTGACCAGACCGGTACTTACCGCTTCACCGCTGACAATGCCGCTCTGCTGGGTTACTGGGGCTCCAGCGTCCATTATCTCAGCGATTTTACCGCCGAAAAGACCAACACTCTGGAGCACACCATCACCTCTGTCGGTCAGAGAATCATGCTGGGCATTTCCGGTGTGGACAGCTGTAATGTGACAGTTGAAAAGATTGCCGACTATGAGGAGGTGGTCATCCAAACCATCGTCTATGAGAACACCCATGAGTTCGGCACCTATACTTACGATGAAAATGCCATTGTGGATATCGACATTTTCGACAGCGACCCCGATGTGGCCGTGCTGGGTGCCGATGGTTTTTACCACTACGGCAGTGCCATTGGACCTGTCATGGTGGTCAACCTGAAGACCATCGGCGTTGATGTGGGCGGCGCGTACTCTTACGGTCAGCTTACCGGCTATGGCACCGATGAGAACGGTGTGACCGTCAAGTACGACTACAACAATGCCATGAAGGCCTATTACGACAAGGGCCTGTATCCTGTCACTGAGGAGCTGGCACTGATGCTTCAGCGGGTTGGCAAGGCCCGCAGCTGGTACATCCCTGGCGGCTTTATCTACACCTATGCCTCCTCCGTGGATGAGGAAGTGGCGTGGATGGGCGTTTGCTCCTACGTTGCCGGCACAGAGGAAACCCCCTCCGTCCCCACTCTGACTTTGAAGTATCCAACTCTGGCCTTTAAGGATGAGATTCAGTACAATGTGTACTTCGATATCGCCAATATGAGCGATATCGCGGAGATGGGTCTGCTGACCTTCGCTGACCGCAATTACGAGGGTACCATTGAGGATGCTCTGGAGATTATCTCCGGCTACGTTGCCAACGCCGACGGTTCCTATACTGTGCGGTCTAACGGTGTTCCGGCCAGAATGTTGGGCGATACCAAGTTTTTTAAGGTCTACGCCAGACTGTCTGACGGCACCTACGTCTACTCCGAGGTGGTTGGCTACCACGCTGTGGCCTATGCCAACACCATTCTGAACAGCGCCACCTCCTCCGCCAATGCCAAGGCTCTGGTGGTAGCCATGCTGAACTATGGCGCGGCGGCTCAGACCTACTTCGGCTATAAGACGGATTCCCTGATGAACGCCGGTCTGACCGCTGAACAGCAGGCGCTGGTTCAGCCTTATGACGGCTCTATGATTGAAGATGTGGTCAAGGCGGAAAGCTCCAAATACGGCATGTTTATTATGAACGGCGGCTATACCGACGTCCATCCCACCGTGTCCTTCCAGGGCGCTTTCTCCATCAACTACTACTTCACGCCCAAGTATGCCCCTGAGGATGGCATACTCTTCTTCTACTGGGATGCGGAAACCTACGCCAATGTCCGGGTGCTGAATCCCAATAACGCCACCGGTATGGTGCGTCTGACTTCCGACAATGGTGTGTACGTTGCTACGGTGTCCGGCATCTCTGCCAGACAAATCGATGAAACCATCTACATCGCCGCGGTTTACAACTCCGCCGCCACCGGTACCGCCTTCTACACCCCTGTGATTGCGTACAGTCTGGGCGGCTACTGCGAGGCGCTGGCTGATAAGGGCAACGCCTTTGGCGCGGCCACCGGCGTTTACGGCTACTATGCCAAGACTTTCTTTGCAAATTGATTCACTAAAAATCGCCATGGGACAGCCCATGGCGATTTTTGTCAGCGACGCGAAACAATTATTTATTTTCTCTGGCTGTGGTTGACATCTGTGCAATTTGGGGATAAAATAACTATAACTATGTCCACAAAGGAGGGATCAGCATGGACGCGGGCAACAGTAGTGGCATACCGGAACGAAGTAGACCATGGGGCCGGTCTGTGCCGACTCCGTAATTTGCTTACCGGCGTGTTACCATCCATATTATATTAAGGAGGTACACCTGTGGCGGAACGATTCGAAATCGTACAAAAAGCCCTCCTGAAAATGCTGGAGGAGAAAAAATACGCGACCCTGCGGGATATTCTGGTGACCATGAATCCCTGTGATATCGCCGCGCTGTTTACGGATTTGGAAGAAAAACAAATCCCTCTGATGTTCCGTCTGCTGCCCAAGGAGCAGGCGGCGGAAACCTTTGTCGAAATGGAACCGGATGCGCAGGAACTGCTGATTCGGGGCTTTTCCGACAACGAGCTGAAGGAAGTTCTGGACGAACTGTATGTCGATGACGCGGCGGATATTGTTGAGGAAATGCCTGCCAACGTGGACAAGCGGATTCTGAAGAATGCCGACCCCGAAATGCGCAAATCCATCAACCAGATTCTGCGCTATCCCGATAACTCCGCGGGCTCTATTATGACCACGGAATATGTGTCCCTGCGTCCCGGTATGACCGTGGACGAGGCGATTCTGCGGATTCGACGTCAGGGCGTGGATAAGGAGACTATCTACACCTGCTATGTCACCGATAAGGACCGGACGCTGATGGGTCTGGTGACGGTGAAGGATCTGCTGCTGGCAGAGGACGATGAAGCACCCATCAGCGAAATTATGTTAACCAATCTGATTTCCGTCACCACCCGTACCGACCAGGAAGAAGTTGCGCACATGTTCAGCAAGTACAACTTTCTGGCATTGCCCGTGGTGGACGGCGAAAACCGGATGGTGGGTATCGTCACCTTCGACGACGCCATGGACGTCATGGAAGAAGAGGCCACCGAGGATATCGAAATGATGTCCGGTATGCTGCCTTCGGAGAAAAGCTACCTGAAAAGCAGCGTATTTGAGCTGTTCAAGAATCGAATTCCCTGGCTGATGCTGATGATGGTGTCCGCCACCTTCACCGGATTGATTATCAACTCCTTCGAGGGTGCGCTGGCGGCGCAGGTGGCGCTGACCGCCTTCATTCCCATGCTGATGGGTACCGGCGGTAACTCCGGCTCCCAGTCCAGCGTTACCGTGATTCGTGCATTGAGCCTTGGCGAGCTGAAATTCCGGGATATCGGTGTCGTTCTGTGGAAGGAAATCCGCACTTCGGTGCTGTGTGGTGTGGCGCTGGCTTTGGTTTGCTTTGTGAAAATCTGGCTGGTGGACCGGATGCTCTTCGGGAACTCCGATATCACCTTGCAGGTGGATTTGGTGGTGTGTCTGGCGCTGTGCGTTACGGTTATCGTAGCAAAGATTGTGGGCTGCCTTCTGCCCATGGGCGCAAAAGCGGTCCATCTGGATCCTGCGGTGATGGCAAGTCCCTTTATTTCTACCATCGTAGACGCGCTGTCGCTGCTGGTTTACTTCCTGTTCGCCAAAAATGTGCTGCATCTGTAATGAATATAACCGCCACGGAAATCCGTGGCGGTTTTTGCATATTGTATTTGCGTTGAAATCCCGCAGAAAAGCAAGAGATATAAGAAAAATGCTTGTATAAAATGTAAAAATCAACCTTGACTATCCGTTCGCTGATTCGTATAATAAGCTTAAAGTGCGTAAGTGTATCGTTCTGCACTTGAAATCCCTATATGCAGGTTAGTATTTACAGAAGGGAAGTAGTACTATGAAGAAACTGATTGCATGGCTGCTGGCTCTTGCGGTTATTGCCTCTGTTTCCATCGGTGCGACTCTGGCTTTCATGACGGCTA
>JAZSEN010000044.1:0-12414 GCA_045531675.1 Faecousia sp. | reverse complement strand
TATTGATTGCGATGAGGGTCCACCTGTTCCCATTCCGAACACAGAAGTTAAGCTCATTTGCGCCGACAATACTTTGCGGGTGACTGCACGGGAAGATAGGTAATGCGAACACAAGAGCCAGACGTTTCGTCTGGCTCTTTTCTATTTTGTTTTTGATGCAGGAGGTATTATGGCTAATTTATCTGCTGCCGATTTGGTGGATATGGGCGTGTGTCCAACATGCTACGACAAAGCGCATGGTGGATGTATTTATGGTGACCAAACAGAACGAATCCTTTTTGAAAATGATCATTTTGTATGTTTGCTGATTAGTAATCCCCGCACAGCTGGACACTCCATTATTTCTACGAAGCAACATTATAAGGATATGATGGAGCTACCGGATGAGCTTTGTCGGGAGATATTTTCCTTTGCACGTCAAGCTATGATTGCTATAAAAGCTATCTATCAGGCGGAAAGTGTATACTTGTGTACCATGTGCGACGGTCCAATGAATCATTTTCATCTTCAGATGATTCCGCGATATTCTAATGAGCCCCGCGGTTCCGCAAATTTTGTGAAAAAGCGCTGCGATTATGTCCATGATCCGTATATAGTCAATCAATTAAGGAAATCTTTAGCTGGTATATGATAATCCTCAGCTTAATAATTCTAATACTCTTGATAAGTTTACTTTGCTATGGTACAATCTCCATACCAACAAAACTTGGCATAATTGGAGGTATTATCATGACAAGGGATGAGATTCTGGCAAAAAGCCGCCTTGACAATATGGGCGAGGATGAGCGCGAGTATCAAATTAGCCTAAAAGCTTGCTCAATTTCAAGAGCTGTTGGTTTTTTTATTTGCGCATTAGCCGCGTTTTTAGAAGCGATTCTTACAGATAATCAACAGATTGTTTCTTTATCCGCATGGATGATTTACAGTTCCATGTATTCTGTGGAAGATTGGATTAACGCAATTAAGCTTCAAAACAAACTGAAGTTGGCAGGTGCTATTGTTTATTCAGTATTATTTGTTTCTCTGTTTGTTTTCTTTATTCTGGAGTTGATTTGATATTATGAACAACGAACTGGTACTATTTAATCGGGTCAAAGAAGCAAGAACTGAGGCTGGACTATCTCAGGCACAATTGGCTCAGATTGTTGGTGTATCTCGCAATACCATCAGTTCCATTGAAACGGGACAGTTCAGCCCTACTGCTAAGCTGGCGCTTGTTTTATGCGTCGCATTAAATAAAAAGTTTGAAGAGCTTTTCTTCTTCTGAGATAGGAGACCGGTGTTATTTGCAGCGCCCTATTAGTACTGAAGTGTTTATAGCTGCTCAGCTTTAATGGATGATGGAAATATAAGCCGGTTTGTGCAAACGGTGTACACCCACACGAACCTATTTAGTCGGTCGATTTGTAGATTATTATGATTATGAAAATGGTCGAATTCATACAGTGATACCGGAGAAATATTATACAAAACTCAATATGATAATTTGTTACATTTAATAATTTGATTCGAATTGCCTTTTTTGATAAAGGGTTGTATACTATCTTTGTATTCCTGCAAGTATACATGGAAGGGAGTCTCAAATATGAAAAAAGTAATTTCAGCTCTACTGGTAGTTGCCATGACTGCGGCCATCTCCATTGGTGCGACACTGGCCTATCTGACGGATACTGACGATGATGTGAACGTTATGACCGTGGGGCAGGTGAAAATCGACCAGCTGGAGTATGAACGTGTGGACACCGAAACCAAGGACGAAAATGCCAAGGTTCAGGAATTCCACGACAACAAGCCCCTGTATCCCGCCGTCACCGAAAATGGTTTCGACTATACTCCCGGTGACACCTATGTGGATTGGGAACAAATCGGCAAGGGTGGTTACACCTCTGATATCTGGGATCCTGCCAAAATCAACAACGAAGTGGACAAGATGGTCTTTGTGAAGAACAAGGGTGACTATGACGCTTATGTCCGCTCCGTCTTTGCTTTCGAAGCAGGCAAGTACGAAACGCTGGACGAGTTCCAAAAGATGGTTCACCTGAACCTCAACGAGACGGATTATACTTGGCAATGGGCAGAAACTCCCGTGACCATCGGTGAAAGCAGCTACTTTGTTGCCACTGCTACTTACAACAAGGTTCTGGCTCCCGACGCCCTGACCGAGATTAGCCTGAGCCAGATTGCTCTGGACTCTTCTGCCACCAATGCGGATGTGGCAGCCTTTGGCGACACCTATCAGGTTCTGGTGCAGTCTCAGGCCATCCAGGCTGACGGTTTCGACAATCCCGACACCGCTCTGAACGAGGGCTTCGGTGTCATTGATGCCAACAGCAGTCCCTGGGAGAATGATCAGGCTACGAAGGGTGGCACCCTGCACAATGCCTTGCATTACCTGAATGCAGATCCCACTGGCACTCAGATTACAGCCAGCGTTACCGACGTTGTGTTTGGTAAAAATGCGGAGTATCCTGAGATTGTCAATAACTACAAGGGCTATCTGGTGGATGTGGAGCAGGACACGGATGCCTATGCTTACTATGTGGACAACAGCGAGATGATCAGGGCTGCTTCCGGCTACACCGTTTATGTTCTGTCTAACGATGTGATTTATACACCCAAGGATAGCTCCTATCTGTTCACCAAGATGAGCAATCTGAAAACCGTCAATGTGGAAAAGCTGAACACCAGCCGTACTGTAAATATGACGGAGATGTTCCAGGACTGTGCCAAACTGAAGATGGTGGATGCTTCCACATGGGATACTTCCTCTGTGACTGTGATGGACAGACTGTTCAATCAGTGCGGCGCGTTGCAAACGGTCAACACCACCGGCTGGGATTTGAGCAATGTGGTCAGTATGGAACGGGCATTCCGGAAATGCTATGCTCTGGAAAGTGTGGCCGGCCATGAAGCATGGGTCCTTTCCTCTGCACAAAGTGTCTACGGCCTGTTTGTTTCCTGTGAGAAATTGACCGTTCTGGATGCCTCTACCTGGGATTTCAGCAGTCTAGTGAATGCCCGTGATTTGTTCTATGGTTGCAAAGGTCTGAAGCAGATTAAGGGTATGGGCAATTGGGATACTCACAATCTTGAGAGCCTTTGGGATACCTTTGGCGTGTGTTCGTCTTTGGAAACTCTGGAAGGCTTGCAGAATTGGAATCTTTCCAACGCTGTAATCATTGCGGGTACTTTCCAGGAGTGTGTATCGCTGACGGACGAGGATATCGCAGTCATGTATAACTGGGATATGTCTAATGTGGAAGACATCAGTTGGATGTTCAAGGGCTGCACCGGCCTGAGGAATATCGATTTGAGCAACTGGGATGTTTCCAATGTCAGCAAGTTTAACTCCATGTTCAGCAGTGTTAGCAGCAATAGCGGCAGTATGAACCTGATTTCTGCCGGCATTGAGAACTGGGATACCAGCAGTGCCACTCACATGGGTTGGATGTTCTTTGGCTGCGGCCAGATGACCAGCATTGATCTGAGCAACTGGAACGTCGATAATCTGATTCATGCAGGTCACATGTTTGCTGACTGCTATAAGTTGGAAACTGTCAACTTCAGTGGCTGGAAGGCCCCCAAGCTGCAAACCATCGATGCCATGTTCAACGACTGCAGATCCATGAAGGTTGTGGATATGTCTGACTTCACCATGGAAAGCTGCATTGAGTTCTCCCAGACCTTCGAGGCCTGCTGGAGTCTGGAGAAGGTCATTGGCATGGAAAATTGGGATACTTCCAAAGGCTGCACCTTCGTGGAAATGTTCAACGGCTGCAGCTCTCTGAAGGAGCTGAACTGGTCCAGCTTTGATACCGGAGCTGCTTATGACCGGTACTATGACATGAACAACTCCTATTCCAATGCGTTCAAACCGATTTTTGGTAGTGTCAATTCTCTGGAGAAGCTGATTGTCAGCGATAAGATCAGCTACTATGGCAACGGTAACGTGTCTGAAGGCAACAAGCTGGTATTCCCCAACCCTGTTGCCAAGGAAGGCTACATTGCCAAGTGGCAAAATGTGGATACCAAGGAAACCTATCTTGGGAAGGATATCCCCGAAGGTGTCGCGGCTACCTATGTGCCCTACTATGAATACATTGCCAAGGGCGCTACAATCTATGACGCGCTGAACCACCTGAATGCAGATTCCAACAGCGCGAAGATTACTACGAATGTTGCCAATATTACCTTCGGTCTGAGCAAGGACTATGAAGCAATCACGAGCCAGTATACCGGCGCACTAGTGGATGCGGAACAGGATGGCCCTGCTTATGCTTACTATGTCCTCAACGGCGCAAATTACGATGTATACATTCTGGCCGACGATACCATCTATGCTCCTGTCGATTGCTCCAACCTGTGCAACGGTATGAGCAAGCTGGTTTCCTTCGATACCCATAATCTGGATTTCAGCCGCACTACCTCTATGTATCGGATGCTCCGTGACTGCGGCAAGCTGTCTGAAATTGATGTCAGCGACTGGAATACCGCCAATGTAACCAATATGCGTGACCTGTTCCGCGCCTGTAAGTCCATTCCTGCGCTGGATGTCTCCCAATGGAATACCGGTAAGGTGGAGACCATGCTTGCCACATTCCAGGACTGCGTGCTGCTGGAGGAGCTGGATTTGAACAACTGGGATGTATCCAAGGTGACGGACATGACCCAAATGTTCAACAGATGCAATAAACTGAAGACTCTGAAGATTGACCGGTGGAATCCGAAGAGCCTGTCCAACGGGACCGGCATGTTCCAGTCATGTGCCTCTCTGACGGAACTGGATCTTTCCGGCTGGGATACCTCCAGCCTGACGATAACGTACGGTATGTTCAACCATTGCGAGACTTTGACGAAGCTGAATGTTTCTACTTGGAATATGAGCAAGGTAACGACTGCCAGCATGATGTTCCAGGCCTGCTATTCGCTTCCCGAACTGGATGTTTCTAACTGGAATACCTCCAGTCTTGTAAATGTCAGCTCCATGTTCTTTGATTGCAATAAATTGACCGCGTTAGATGTGGGCAGCTGGAATGTGTCCAATGTTACCACTTTTAATCAAACCTTTGTGAGATGTTACGCTCTGGAGAAAATTGATGGACTTGGCGCTTGGAAAACAACCGCTGGCAAAGACTTTGGTAACATTTTTAACGGCTGCTCCAGCCTGAAGGAACTGGATTTGTCCAACTTTGATACCCGTCAGGCTGCAATTTTGGGCAACTTCTTCGTGCAATTGTCCAGTTTGGAAAAGTTGGTGCTGGGCGAGAATTTTAAGTTCGATGGCAATGGCAATGTTCCTGCTGGTGAAAAATTAACTCTGCCCGTTCCTGCTGCTGTTGAGGGTGGCGATGGTAAGTGGTACAATGTTGATACCGGTGTTGGCTATCTGCCCAATGAACTTCCTGAAGGCGCTGCTACCTATGTGGCTGCAGTTCCTCCTGTGAATCCCTAAACAGAACCCTCAATACCAAGCCAGCGACTCCAATTGGGGTCGCTGGCTTTACTTTATCATTCATAAGGATGTCCTGCCGTTTTTTTCATAGCCTTCCAGTTGACAAGATATCTGCTTTTGCGCTATAATGGTGGCTGTTTTGTGAGAAATTTGAGGTGAATGCTTATGAATCGTGAACGGTTGGGAAGCCGGCTTGGCTTTATATTGCTTAGCGCGGGCTGTGCCATTGGTATCGGAAATGTTTGGAAATTTCCATACATCACCGGTCAAAATGGCGGCGGAATCTTTGTGCTGATTTATCTGGTGTTTCTGCTGATTATGGGACTTCCGGTGATGACCATGGAGTTTTCTCTGGGTAGAGCCAGCCAAAAGAGTCCTGCGAAAATGTATCAGGAATTAGAGCCTGCCGGCTCTAAATGGCACTATCATGGTATTGCGTCCCTGCTGGGCAACACGCTGCTGATGATGTGCTACACCTGTCTGACGGGCTGGATGCTACAGTATTTCGTCGATACAGCGCGGGGCGTATTTGTAGGCATGGACGCAGAGGCAATTAAAGCGCAATATGGTGCTATGACCTCCAATACCGGCGCTATGGTGCTGTATACTCTGATTACCGTTGCGATGGGAGCGGTGGTTTGCTCCTTCAGCCTGCAGAAGGGGTTGGAGCGAATCAGCAAATGGATGATGTCCGCATTGCTGATTATTATGATATTCCTTGCTGTGTACAGCTGCACACTGGACGGCGCGACGGAGGGCTTGAAATTCTACCTGTTGCCCAGCTGGGACCGTTTCATGGAGACAGGACCGCTCAACGTCATTGTGGCGGCAATGAATCAGTCTTTCTTCACTTTGAGTCTGGGCATCGGCTGCATGGCGATTTTCGGCAGCTATCTGGGCAAGGACCGCACCCTTCTGGGTGAAGCGCTGAATGTGGGGATTCTGGATACCTTTGTGGCAATTACGGCGGGATTGATTATTTTCCCTGCCTGTTTTGCGCACAATGTAGACCCCGGTGAGGGCCCCGGACTGGTGTTTGTCACATTGCCCAATATCTTCAACGCACTGCCTGCCGGCAGAATCATCGGTAGCTTCTTTTTCCTGTTTATGTCCTTTGCGGCTCTTTCAACTGTGTTTGCTGTGTTTGAGAACATTGCCTGCTGTCTGCGGGATATGTTCGGTTGGAACCGGATTAAGACCTCCGTTATCACCGGCTTGGCATTGGCCGTGTTGAGTATGCCCTGTGTACTGGGTTTCACGGTGCTGAAGAATGTGAATATCATGGGTATGAGCATCATGAATCTGGAGGATTTTCTGGTGAATCAGCTGTTCTTGCCGCTGGGCAGCCTTGTGACGGTGCTGTTCTGCGTCAGTCGCCGTGCCTGGGGCTGGAAGAACTTCACGGAAGAGGCCAATACCGGAAAGGGTATCAAGGTCCGCAACTGGACCCGTGCCTACATGACCTGGGGCTTGCCTTTGATTATCGTGGTGGTATTCTTGCTTGGACTATATAGTTTCTTCAAATAATCAAAGGGCGCGTTGCTGCGGCAACGCGCCCTCAATACGCCTATGGGCATTGAGTGGCTAAATAATCATTTATCAAATACAACCTGGAAAACTGTGAGGTTTTGTGCTTTTGAGTCGTCTAACAGGTGAAAGGAGGGAGATGCCTATGGTCAACAGCGCAGAGAGTTATCGTCTTTTTTTAGAGGGTGACGAGAGCGGACTTGTTCAAATCATCCGCGACTATCGGGATGGGTTGATGTTGTATCTGAACGGCTATGTTTGCGACCTTGCTGTGGCGGAGGAATTGACGGAGGATACGTTCTTAAAGCTGGTGCTGAAAAAACCGCGGTTTTCAGCCCACTCATCCTTTAAGACATGGCTGTACGCCATTGGGCGGAATCTGGCTCTGGACTACCTGAAACGCAAAAGGAAAAAGAGCCTTTCTCTGGACGATTGTCTGGAGGTCGCCGATGAGGGCGCAAGTCTGGAGGCGGCGTATATCCATCAGGAGGAGAGAATCCAAATCCATCAGGTGATGAAGAAACTGAAGCCGGACTACCGGCAGGTTTTATGGCTGGTGTATTTCGAGGGATTTACCTGTCGGGAAGCCGGTAAAATCATGGGCAAATCCCAACACAACATGGAAACGCTGGTATACCGTGCAAGAAAGGCATTGAAATCCAAACTTATCGAGGAGGGTTATCATTATGAAAAGCTGTGAAGAAATGGCGCGGTCGGTTATGAATCGCGCGAAGGCACGCAGAGCCGCGACAAAAAGACGTGTCATTGCTGCGATTGCTGCGGCGGTATGCGTATGCGGCGTTGGTCTGCTTGCGCTCATGGGCGCAGGTGCTGACCGGACCCCACCGCCTGTACTCCAAGCGACTGAAAAACCAAGCTTGTCCACATCCATTCAGCCTACAACTCCAACGTTGGATGAGCTGCAGGGCGGAGAAGAGAAGTCTCCCAATGGAATTACATTGCTCCATGCCTTTTCCAATGGAGATAATGCCGTTGCATTGAAGAAGGATGTGAAGAGTCCTCACCGCATCAAATTGCGTGTTCGGGATTACACAGGCGCTACGGAAGAAGAAAAGGAGAAGATTTGTGAGGAAGAGAAAGCGTTTGCGGACGGAATGATTGACACCTATATAGGCGAGTCAAAGGAAGATTGGGCATGGAGCCAATTCCCGGGGGAAAATGCAGTAGTAACAAATATCTCTGCCGGCGTATTTCTGCTGCGGATGGATAATCCTGAATTGGTGGAAAGTGTTTATGTGACCGTAACGAATGTGGGATGGATGAACCATATTCCCAGTTTGGAAAATGGCGAAAACGAAGATTCCGGAATGAAGGAATACTATCTGGATAGTAAACAGCTTCCGATATACTATCAGAAATCCTTAAAGGGAATCACGATGATTTGGGGATTGTCCCCTGAGGTCAGCCATGAAATAGGCACGAACCCCGGCATTCAGCTTTCGAGCCTGAAGGATACCATTACCATTACGGTGACTTTCAAGGATGGCGCCGCGGAAGAACACATAATTGATATGACTATTGATGATAGGGGAGATGTTTACGCTGCCTACCGCGGTGTTACCGCGGCATAAGTCGATAAAGCAGGGCTGCCGGATTCCGGCAGCCCTGTGAGTTTGTATGGAATCTAGAATGCAAGGAACCGCAATTCCTGAAACAGTCCTGCAGACAAAGTGATGTGGGGCCGGGCATTGGCAATCAGGTCCTGCAAATCCTCCAAGGTTCGAAACAGGGAAAACCGTATCCTTTCCGGCTCTACTGTGATGGTGTAGTGGCAGTTCAGCTCCAGTGAGTGGTGAGCCTGATCGGGCATTTCAGGAAAGGGGACAGGGATGATTACACTGCCTTTTTTGGTGACAATAATATCGGCACCATCCAATGCCGCTTCGAGCCAAATCTCTTTTCCTTGCCAGGGCTTGAAATAATCCTCCATGGAAACATGCAAAGGAACCGGAGGCAGAAAGACGGGACAATCTAACAAATCAGCATAGGGCGGCGTTACGCCGGTGGGGCAGGGGACGGTCTGAAGAATGGTCTGAACAAGGGCATCGCCTCCCTCGCGCTGAAAATCCAGCAGAAGATACCGGCAACGCAGTTCGTCAACAGCCTGCGCCAGCTGATGGGCAATCAAGGTTTCATTGTGCCCGTTCAGCGCAATCCGGTCATCCAGTATCAGCATGGAATCCGGTGGCAGCTTTTGCGGTAAATCCACCAGTCCCGGACCGTCAGGAGAAAAATGACAGGACATCCATGCAATTTTAGACGGAAGAACGGCACTTTTTTGAATCTCTTCCCTGGTCATGGCGAAAAATAAAGGGATCGACATGGACAAACGCCCCTTTTCATGGTATAATACATCATATTCTATGAAAGTAGGGGTTCTGATATGCCCTTTTCACTCCTTCCGAAGCACAGGGCCGATGCTCTGACGGACATTCACCCTGATTTTTTTGTGAAAAACGGCATCCGGCTTGTGATGCTGGACTTCGACAATACCATTGTACCCTACACAGTGAATGACCCTACGCCTTTGATGGCAGCGTGGCTGGCATGGGTGCGGGATTGCGGCGTGTATGTATGTGTCGTTTCCAATTCCAAAAAAGACAGGGTGCCGGTGTTCTGCAAAAAGCATCATCTGCACTGCATCACCCATGCGAAAAAACCCGGTGTCAAGGGGATTCGCCGCTGCCTTGACAAATTCGGTGTTCCGCCGGAGGAGGCGGTGCTGATTGGAGATCAGATTTTTACCGACACACTGGGCGCCAACTGCTGTGGTGTCCGCTCTGTCCTTGTCAAGGCGATTCACAATCACAACATCTGGCTGAAGCTGCGCCACGTTCTGGAGCTGCCCTTCATATTCCTTGCGAGAAAAAGGAGGATTACCAATGACTAATCTGGAAAAATACCTGTCGATACTGGATGGTGAGGTGGATGGACTGTTGCTGACCAGCCGGTTCAGCCGTCACTACGGCGCTTGCTTCGATATCGCCGAGGGTATAGCTGTCGTGTCGAAAAACGGCTGCCGCTACTTCACCGACAGCCGGTATATTGAGTCCGCCAAAAACGGAATCAATGGTTTTGAAGTTCTGGAAATGACCCGTGCCAATCCTTATTCCAAGCTGATTAACGATGCCATTGCGGATTTCGGCATTACGGCGCTGGGATATGAGGAATGTTACATGACCGTAGCAGAGTATCATTCCTTTGCGGAAAAGCTGAACGCAAAGCTTGTGCCGTTCCATGAAAAAATCTCTGTCTTTCGTGCCGTAAAGGAGCCTTACGAACTGGAGCGGATGCGGATGGCGCAGAAAATCACGGATAAAGCATTCAAAGAGGTTCTTAAGCGGATTCATGTGGGTATGACGGAAAAGGAGCTGGCAGCGGAGTTGGTATACTGCCTGCTGAAGAATGGGGGAGAGGGACTGTCCTTTGAACCCATCGTGGTATCCGGTCCTAATACCAGTCTGCCTCATGGCGTTCCCGGTGAGCGCCGTCTGCGGGAGGGAGATTTCATCACCATGGACTTCGGCGTGATTTATCAGGGCTATTGCTCCGACATGACCCGTACCGTGGCGCTGGGTTATGCCACCGAGGAAATGCGGAAGGTCTATGATATCGTCCTGAAGGCGCAGCAGGCGGGAATTGCTGCCAGCCGTGCCGGCGTGCAAGGTAAGGAGATTGATGCCGCCGCCCGTCAGGTGATTGCTGATGCTGGCTACGGTGCGTATTTCGGTCACGGCTACGGTCACTGCCTTGGCATGGAGGTTCATGAAATGCCTTCCTGCAGTCCGGCCGGCGAGCGAATTATGGAGGAAAACATGGTTTCCTCTGCCGAACCTGGCATCTATTTGCCGGGAAAATTCGGTGTCCGCATCGAGGATGTGGTGATTTTTCAGGCAGATGGCTGCGAAAACATCACCGCAAGCCCCAAAAATTTGATTATCATCTGAAAAAATTCTCTTTTCCCCTTGAAAAATATCGGGAATTAGGTTAGAATATATCAGCTACAAAATTTGTATTCACTTCGCCCCCGAAAGGGAGAGCAATTCTAGGAGGATATTAAAATGATTTCTGCAGGCGATATCAGAAACGGCATTACCTTTGAGCTGGACGGCAAGGTTATGCAGGTCGTGGAGTTCCAGCACGTTAAGCCCGGTAAGGGCGCTGCGTTTGTCCGTGTGAAGATGAAGAATGTCATCACCGGCGGCGTCACCGAAACCAGCTTGAACCCCTCTGCCAAGTTCCCCACCGCTTACATTGAGCGCAAGAAGATGGAGTATTCCTATCAGGACGGCAACCTGTACTACTTCATGGATCAGGAGACCTACGACATGGAGCCCATCGACGGCAGCGTTCTGGACGATTCCTTCAAGTTCGTCAAGGAGAACGACATCTGCACCATCATGAGCTACAAGGGTAAGGTTTTCGGCGTCGAAGTTCCCAACTTTGTTGATTTGGTTGTTACCGACACCGAGCCCGGCTTCGCCGGCAACACTGCCACCAACGTTACCAAGCCCGCTACCGTGGAGACCGGTGCTGAGGTGAAGGTGCCCCTCTTCATCAACGAGGGCGACAAGATTCAGATTGATACCCGTACCGGCGAGTATCTGGGTCGTTCCAAGGCTTAATTGTTGATTATAGGGGACGATGTCCGCATCGTCCCCTTTCTTCAAAAGAAAGGAGCATGTATATGACGATTTCTGAAAAGGCTGCCTACCTGAAGGGCTTGATGGATGGCCTGAATCTGGACACAGAAAAGGCTGAGGGCAAAATGATTTCTGCCATCGTGGAGTTGCTGGGCGATGTGACCAAGCGATTGAGCGATGTGGAGGAAACCACCATCGCCATCTCTGACGAGCTGGACGAGATTGAGGAGGATCTGGACGCCATCGAGGACTACATCATGGACGAGGACGATGAGGACTACTATGATGACGATGACGACGATTTCGACGACGAGGGCTTTGACTTCGGTGACGAAGATACCACCGTTTACGAGGTGGAGTGTGCCTGTGGCAATGTAATCGATTTCGATGAGGAAACTCTGGAGCAGGGCAGCATCATCTGCGATGAGTGCGGCGAGGTACTGGAGTTCACCTTTGACGACGAGGACGAAGAATGATTCAAAAGCGTGCGGTATGACCGCACGCTTTTTTTATGGCCCAAATTCATATTACACAGCTGTTAAAGAAAAATGCTTGTATAAAATGTAAAAATCAACCTTGACTATCCGTTCACTGATTCGTATAATAATCTTAAAGTGCGTAAGTGTATCATTCTGCACTTGAAATCCCTATATGCAGGTTAGTATTTACAGAAGGGAAGTAGTACTATGAAGAAACTGATTGCATGGCTGCTGGCTCTTGCGGTTATTGCCTCTGTTTCCATCGGTGCGACTCTGGCTTTCATGACGGCTA
>JAZSEN010000010.1:0-3785 GCA_045531675.1 Faecousia sp. | reverse complement strand
AGGTTTTTGGTTGCAAACTGCCCGGTAACATTGCCATTTCCAGCGGTGAGTTCAACGGACTGTGCTACCACGTCCCGCACAACGGTCAAAACCTCTTTATTTCCTAACGGAACACCCCGCACCGTAACGGTGCGGGGTGTTTTACATAGTTTATTATACGATTGTGCCATTCGGTCGGATAGTTATAACCTGACAGGGAATGTCCTTGCCGCTGGCTTCCAGCGCTGTCTGGACAGCGTAGGGCAATCCGCCGCAGCAGGGAACTGTCATTCGTGCCACTGTGATGGAACGGATATTGTTTTCTGCAAAGATTTGAGTCAGCTTTTGAGAATAATCGACAGCATCCAGCTTGGGACATCCAATCAAAGTGATTCTGCCGTGAATGAAATCACGATGAAAACTGCCATAGGCATAGGCAGTACAATCCGCCGCTATCAGTAAGTCCGCATTATCAAAATAGGGGGCATTGACAGGGACCAGCTTGATTTGGACAGGAAAGTTTTGCAGCTGACCGGGAATTTCTGCCGTTGCGGCCTGCTTCGCTGCCAGAACGGCTGCTTCGTTGTAGGCGGCGGCTTCCCGTTCCTCAAAGGAAATGGCGTTTAGGGGACAGGCGGGTAGACAGTCGCCCAAGCCGTCACAATAGTCCTCGCGGAGCAATTGTGCTTTGCCGTTTACAATGCTGATAGCACCTTCGTGACAAGCGCTGGCACACAGTCCGCAACCGTTACACTTCTCTTTATCGATGGTGATGATTTTGCGAATCATACACAGACCTCCTTTTTGCGTTGCCGCTGAAGGACGGCCTCCTCTTTTTGCCGTTGGGCAATTTTCATCATGGATTCGTACATCTCATCGCCGACGCATTTTCTGGCATGGGCGCACCACTGGACACAGCTAAGGGTATCGTTGTAGGCGATAAAGCCGCAGGTGTCACAGCTGACTTGTGTATCGATGGAAAACAGTTCGATGATGTTGCCGCATTGGGGGCAGGTTTTTTCATGAATGGTGGGGGTTCGGGGTTTTCCCTGACATCCTTCTACAATCATAATAATCCCTCCTTTTGCAACCATTATATAGAATGAATCAGCGGGATGATGTTGCAAATGTCACATCATCCCGCTGTTTTATAGAATTCGAAAGTAATTTCCGTCGTAGTCCAGAAGACCATCGGCTTTCATTTTGACCAGCTCTCTGGTCAGGGCACTCCGGTCTACGCAGAGATATTCCGCCCATTCCACTCTACCCAGAGGAATCTGAAAATAACGGGATTTCTGTTGCTGGGCCTGGAGGGACAGGTAGGCCAGAATCTTTTCACGGATGCTGCGCTTGGATACCACTTCCACCTTGCGCATCAAATCACGGTTTTTGCCGGCAATGACACGGACCATGTTTTCGGTAAGACGAAGGTGAAACTCACAACCCATGGAGCAGCTGTGCATGACCCGACTGAAGGGCATGAACAGAATTTTGGCATCCTCCGACACCACAAAGCTGACCACGGTTAGGGAATCGTCACCGCAGGCGAAGGTTTCGCCGAAAAGCTCATTTTCCTTCATACGGACCAGCATGGTTTTGTTGCCCCAGAGATCCTCTTTTATCATATCCACCGCACCGGACAGGACGATACCGATGTGCTTCAGGTGTTCGCCCTCAAAGACTACGATTTCACCCTTGCGATAGGCAGCGGTATGATAGCCAACGCAGCCCAGCATGGAAAGCCGGTCCTGCGGATTGATTCCGTCAAACAGGGGAGAGTCGATTTTTCCAATGTCCAGCTGCATAACTACCTCCAATCGTTCTGATATATCTATCATAATCCACATAAACTCCGAAGTCAAGCGGACATTGAATAACCCCTTTTTACCTGACTGCACTATTGTTGCAAACTCTAATTGTAAATCTTATTTGAATTTCCGATTGGCGATGTCACGTTTTAATCCGATGGATACATAATTAAGTAAAGAGTGAGAGAAGGTGATTCCAATGGAATATTAAAAATGTATTTATTTTCCATTAATAATTTCGAATTAGTTGAAAACTTGCATTGGTCGTGCTACAATTATACCAAGAACGTATGTGTGTACGCAAAAGTTCTACAATTGGATTAGGAGGATGATTTATGAGTAAACGTATAAGAATGTTTATGTCAACCCTATTGGCACTATGCATTGTTCTATCTGTTGTTCCCGCAGAAATTCTGGCAACAGAAAGCGTTTCTGCAACTGTTGGCGAAGGCTCCTCCGCTAAAGTTGAAGAATCGGTCATTGCGCCGGAGGATAAGGCGCCGTTGCTGGATGCCAATTGCAAAATACTGCAATATGTGAATGAGGAGGCATTCGCGGCGAAAGGGCATGTTGCCCGTATCCCCGGCGAGGAAACCCTGAGCAGCTACGTATTCCGCAATGCGGACAACAGCCGGACGGTGTACTATATGGACGAGCCGGTGAAGTATATTGACGCTACCGGAGCGGTCCGGGAGAAGGATCTGACACTACTGCCCGTCAATACCCTGTCTGGGGAAAAGGCGGTGCCGGGGTACACCACGTCCTCGAATGACATTGGTTTGACCCTGCCCAATGACCCGGTCAACGGCATTGGCCTGAGCTATGAGGGTAGTCAGATTACCCTCGTCCCTCAGGGCGGAGTGGGGAAGGCGGCCGCTCAGTTGACGGAGGGCGCTGTGACCTATCCTGACTACTATGGTAAAGGAATGTCCCTGCGGTATACGCCTACGCTGGATGGTGTGAAGGAGGATATCATCCTCAAGGCCTACACTGGGGTCAACAGCTTCACCTTCCTGCTGAATACCGGTGGACTGCGGATGTATCGGGAGGGCGAGCGGTATTATCTGGCGGCCTCGCAGGAGTCGGAGACACGGTTTGAGCTGGGGGACGTGGTGAGCTTTGATGCCCACGGCAGATTCAGCGTTGGCACCATGACCGTGGAAACCCTGACCATGGGCCAGTCCTACCGCCTGACCCTCACCGTCGATGCGTCCTTCCTCACCGACGAAAATACCACCTATCCCGTCAGCATTGATCCCACCCTGACTGTTTCGGACAATACCCACGGTTCCGGCGCTATTGAAGATGCTACCATTTATGAAGGGAAACCCAGTCTGAACACCGGTTCTTGGCAGTATCATTACGTTGGTATTTATGATGATGAATACGGCGACGGAAGGACAGTGTTCCGGCTAAAAAGCTTGTTGCAGAGTAGTATTTACAGCAGTCTGAGTGCAGACCAGATTACTTCCGTAACCTTCCATGCAATGGAAGCCAGCGGTAACGCAGACGGTATTGTGTATCTGTTTTCCATGAACAGTGATGCGTGGACGGAAAGCGGCATCACATGGAATAATATGGTCACTTTCCATGGTGTACCTTATGCCACTACAACGCTGCGTTCTAACCAGTCCGCCAGCTTTAACATAACGAGTTTGGTAAAGGAATGGAAAAAAGGTACAAGAAACGCCAATGCTGGCTTTGTCCTCAGGGCGAACTATGATAATCCTGCGGCCAAGGGTATCTATTCTTCGGAGTTTTCTACCAGCTCCTACCGTCCTTATGTGACGATGACGTACAATAAGGATATATGGCTAGATAAGAACATCGCCAATGTTTCGCTTAGTAATACGACTACTCTGACGGCTAACTCTACTCAGTCCGACGCTACTGTTACATGGACCTCCTCGGATACTTCTGTGGCTACTGTCAGCAGTACCGGAAGTAATACCTGCCGAATCACACCTGTGAAATTCGGTGTGGCTACCATTACCGCCA
>JAZSEN010000057.1:0-81535 GCA_045531675.1 Faecousia sp. | reverse complement strand
ATGAATGCCGGTGATATTCCCTTTATCATGGGCTATAATATGTTCCTTGCGGTTCTGAGCGTCATTGGTGTTCTGCTTGCAGACCTGATGTATGCAATCGTGGATCCCAGAGTCAAGCTTGAGTAAGGAGGTGCGACATGGACGAACTTGAATTGCAACAAAATGACACCATGGAGGAAACTCCTCTGGACAAAAATGTCCGCCTGATGTCGCCCACTCAGATGCTGATTCGCAGGTTCTTTAAGTCTAAGCTGAGCATTATTGGACTGGTTATGGTGATCAGCCTGTTTTTGTTCTGCTTCGCCGGTCCTCTTGTGTATAACAAGTGGGGTGAGACTGAAGTTGACCGCACCCAGTGCATCAAACATGAGTATTCCAAAGAGATGACCTATACCATTGATGGTACGGAGTATGAAATTCGTCAGGTTAGAGAAAGAACTACCTCGGATAATGCTTATTCCGCTCCTTCCTCCGAACACCTCCTCGGAACGGATAACCTTGCTTACGACGTGTTTACCCGTCTGATGTACGGTGGACGAGTGTCGCTGCTGGTTAGCTTTATGACCGTTATTCTGATGACCATTCTCGGCGTTATCATTGGCGGTATCGCAGGCTATTTCGGCGGTGTCGCTGATAACATCATCATGCGCGTCTGCGATGTGCTGATGTGTCTGCCCGGTATTCCTGTACTGATGATTCTCAGTTCCGCTATGGACGGCTGGGTGGAGGCTCAGATTATTGAGGAAGGCATGCGAATCTACATTCTTATGTTTTTCCTGACTTTGATTTCTTGGCCTGGCATTGCCCGCTTGGTCAGAGGTCAGATTTTGAGCTTGCGTGAGCAGGAGTACATGGTTGCTGCGGAGGCAATGGGTTACTCCACATCCAGAAAAATCTTCAAGCATCTGGTGCCCAATGTAATGCCTCAGCTGATTGTTCAGATGAGTTTGAGCCTTGGTAGCATGATTCTTTATGAAGCCACCCTGTCTTATTTGAACATGGGCATTAAGGCACCCTATACTGCATGGGGTTCCATGATTAATATCATCACCACCGACTCTGAAATCCTTGAGCTGTACCCCTTTATTTGGGTTCCTGCCGGTGTGTGTATCGTGATTGCGGTGCTTGGCTTTAACTTTGTGGGCGACGGTCTGCGTGATGCCCTTGATCCGAAAGCGAGGAGATGATCCGATGGCAAAAGAAAAGACGTCTAAGAATTATCTCTCCGCTAAGGAGATTCGAGCAATTTCCAAGGCAAATGCCAAGGAGATGAAGCGACTTGAGGCATACAAAAAGCGTAAGGCCCATGAGTCTGAGTTCCTCAGTCAGATGAAAAACGATAACAACATTCTTGAAATCGATGATTTGCACACCTTTTTCTACACGGAGCAGGGTGTGGTTAAGGCAGTCAACGGTGTATCCTATGACGTGCCAAAGAATGCAGTTGTTGGTGTTGTCGGCGAGTCCGGCTGCGGTAAATCCGTTACCAGTATGTCCGTTATGCGACTGATTCAGGGCCCCACAGGACAGATTGTTGATGGTTCCATCCGCTTCAAATCCAAGGAAATCAAGCGTGATTCCAAGGGTAATCCCATCTACGCAAATGGTTCTAATACCGAATTTGTAATGGAAGAGAAGGTCTACGATATTGCAAAAATGCCTACCAGCGAGATTCATAGAATTCGCGGTAAGCAGGTTGCAATGATTTTTCAGGAGCCCATGACCTCCTTGAATCCGGTCTTTACCATTGGTCAGCAGTTGGACGAGGTTACTATGCTTCATGTTCCCGGTGCTACCAAAGAGATGGCTAAGACCAAGTCCGAAGAGATGCTTCGGCTGGTTGGTATTATTCCTGAAAATGTCTATAAAGCATTTCCTCATGAGCTGTCTGGTGGTATGCGTCAGCGTGTCATGATTGCCATGGCATTGGCGGCGGAACCTCGTCTCATCATTGCGGACGAACCCACTACCGCTTTGGACGTTACCATTCAGGCACAGATTCTGGACCTGCTTCAGGACATTAAGAACAAGATTGATGGTTCTATTCTGCTGATTACCCATGATTTGGGTGTGATTGCGGAGATGGCTGACTATGTGGTTGTTATGTACGCCGGTAAGGTCATTGAGAAGGGAACTGTGTACGAGATTTTCCAAGATCCCAGACACCCTTATACCATTGGCCTGCAGAAGTCTAAGCCGACTATGAAGCTGGATGACAGCACGGAATTGTATAACATTCCCGGTAACGTTCCCAACCCCATTAATATGCCTACTCACTGCTATTTCAAGGAAAGATGCGCTATGTGCACCAAGAAATGCTCCGGCGATTATCCGGGCATGGTGCAGGTGAGTCCCACTCACTTTGTCGCATGTCACCTGTACGACGAGGAGAAGATCAATGGCTGATAATAAAGTTGTTAATAATGCTCCTGAGGTCGTGTATGATGATGCGGCCATTGCTGCGGAGTTCCAAGAGAAAAGAAAAATGCAGATTGAAGAGGATTGCGCTCAGCCCTTTGACACTGAGGCTTTGCTTGAGGTTCGCCATCTTAGAAAGTGCTTCCCTCTGCAGAAAACCATTACCGGAAAGGTGACCCGTGAACTGGTTGCGGTTGACGACGTTTCCTTCAAGTTGTATCCCGGTGAAACCCTTGGTATTGTCGGTGAGTCCGGCTGCGGTAAGACCACTACCGGTCGTGCAATTCTGAAACTCCATCAACCTACCGGCGGTCAGATTATTTTTGATGGTAAGGATATCACCAATTACAATTCCAAGCAGATGCGTGAAATCCGTAGGCAGATGCAGATTATCTTCCAGGACCCCTATTCTTCGCTGCCTCCCAGAGATACCGTTGGCGGTATTTTGTCTGAGCCCGTTCAGGTTCACAATATTGTGCCTAAGAATCAGGTTAAGGATTATGTGCTGCAGTTGATGGATAAGTGTGGTCTGCGGGATTACTACTTTGAGCGGTATCCCCATGAGTTCTCCGGCGGCCAGCGCCAGAGAATCTGCATCGCCCGTGCCCTGTCTGTGAATCCTAAGCTGGTAATTTGCGACGAGCCCGTTTCCGCATTGGACGTTTCAATCCAGGCGCAGATTATTAATCTGCTGAAGCAGCTTCAGAGGGATATGAATCTGGCTTATGTGTTCATTTCCCACGATTTGTCCGTGGTCAAGTTCATTTCTGACAAGATTGGTGTTATGTATCTCGGCGGCATGATGGAGTTCGGCACTAAGGAGGATATCTTCAAGAATCCTTTGCATCCGTAC
Organism: Faecousia sp.; assembly: GCA_045531675.1. GTDB lineage: Bacteria > Bacillota > Clostridia > Oscillospirales > Oscillospiraceae > Faecousia. The sequence goes on along the minus strand of JAZSEN010000057.1, from coordinate 78,264 downwards.
ACCAAAGCGCTGTTCTCTGCAGTTCCCAATCCGGATCCAACTGCTAAGATGGAACGAATCAAGCTGGAGGGTGATATTCCTTCTCCTGCCAATCCTCCCAAGGGTTGCCGTTTCCACACCCGCTGCCCCTACGCAACGGAGGTGTGCAAACACGTTCCTCCGGAGTATAAGGAGCACGAGCCGGGACACTTTGCTGCCTGCCATCTGCTGTGATGCCCATGGGTAAGAAGAAAGAGAAAATCAGATACATCGATGACGGCCGGACGTTGGCGGATATGTCCAATGTAGGCTGTCCCAGACTCTCCAACCGAAATCCGGCCCGCCCCAGACCAGAGGCGAAGGAAGTCTGGAAAACCTACTGGAACGCCGTGAAGATGATGTTTGTGCCCATGCTGGTAGTCATTGTCGGCCTGTGCGTCGTGTATATGATTGCCTACGCTGTCTTTATGTTTCTCTAAAAAATCACCCAGACTCGGTTGAGTCTGGGTGATTTGCTATATACGCTTAGTCTGCGAGGAGCTTGTCAATGACCTCGCTCATGGCATCGAAGGTAGTTTTTTCATTTACCCTATATTGAATGGTGCCGTTCTCGTCAAGAATAACGGTGACGGGCCATGCGTCGGTACCGCCTACGCTCTTGAAGAACATATCACCTTCCACATCACGACAATGGATGAAGCCGGCATCAGTGGGGAAGTTGTCGTTAATCCACTGAGGAATGTCAATTTCAAATTCATAGTTGGAGTGAACTACTATGATTTCAATATCATCGCCGTAGGCATCATGGAGTTTTGGGAACTCAGTTTGAAGTTCATGAATGCATGAACCGCAGTAAACATACCAGAAATTCACCACGGTAATCTTGCCACGGGTGTCGCTGGCCTTGATGGTGCCGTCGCTGAAATACAGGGGCATATCGTAGTCGGGGCACTGGTTACCAATCTCTCCGCCCACCACAACGGTCTGACCGTCGTCGGTGATGATGGTTTGGGATTTGGGCGGCTCAGGGTCCTTATGGACGAAGTTGAAATAGTACAGTGCACCGGCCAGAACTGCCAGCATAGTGATACCAACCACGAAACGGGCAATTTTAGTTTTCTTGGGCAGGGGTGTGCCGGGAGCGTCGCAGGGATCCATGTTCACACGCTTGGAAAGGGGCACGGTGCCACCTTCATTGGGGGCGAGCAAAATCTTGGGTCCCTTGTAGGTGATGGCGCTGGTGGGACAGACGTTGACACAGCGGCCGCAGCTAATGCACTCGTGGTCGCCGATGTGCTTCACGTCCATCAGACAGGCATCGATACAAAGACCGCAATCCACGCATTTCGACTTATTGAAATCCATGCCCAACAGGGAAATCTTGTTAAACAGGCCGTAGATCGCGCCCAGAGGGCAGAAGAAACGGCAGAAGAATCGGTAAATGAACACCGCTCCCACGACGAACACCACCAGAAGGATGAACTTCCAGGTGAACAGGGGACCAAGCATGGCCAGCATATCGGCGTTTTTGATGTTTGATAAGAGGCCGCCTGCGCCCAGCAGCGTGCCGGAGGGGCAGATGAATTTACAGAAGCCGGGCATGGGCATCTTGCCCATATAATACAAAGGAATGAATACGACAAAAATCGCCAGAAGTACATATTTAAAGTAGGAAGCGGTGTAGGTGAGGCGATTCTTTTTGACCTTGGGGGTCTTGACCTTGTATAGCAGATCCTGAATCAGTCCGAAGGGACACAGGAAGCCACAGATCCATCGACCAAACAGGAATCCGTAGAGTAACAGGATGCCAAATATGTAATAGGGGAGCTTGGTGTTGGTGGCATTCAGTGCATTCTGCAGAGCGCCCAGAGGGCAGGAGCCCACGGTGCTGGGGCAGGAGTAGCAGTTCAGGCCGGGGACGCAGCCGTATTTGACGTTGCCCTTGTAGATCTGGCCGCTGCCGAAGCCCTTCAGGTTGGCGTTGGTCAGCAAGGCGGTGTAAAGCTGAATGATACGACGCTTGGTCGGCTTATGGCAGGCCCACCACTGGCGGAGGGACTTTTTCTCTTTTGTCACGTTGTTTTCCATATCAACCCAGTCCTATACATTCGGTGCAGATTTTCACTGCTTTTGTTAGTACGTCTCTGGCACTTCCGTTGAAAATGCCCACTGCGATAAAGACCACGGCGATGATCAGCACCACGCCGCGAATCACCAGCAGACGCTTGGCAGGCAGCTGCCGGACGTTTGCGTGGGCCCCACGGTGAGCCTTTGGTTTTTTGCGCTCACTGGGAAGAAAGAAGCCACCGAGAATGGCCACAGCGGTGACGCATATCAGCGGAAAAATATCCCACAAGTGGGCGGCAATGGTGGCACGGGAGTAGGGGTCCCCCTTTGGGTCGCTGAGGTAGATGTGCAGAGCGACTCCAATCAGGGTGATCCCCAGAGCCACCACCAGCACGGCCACGACGCAACCGTAAATCAGGCTTATGGTTTTGGCGTTTTTTTTCATAGCACGACGCAGACCTTTCTACAATATATATCCATTCTATCACAAGCCCCCTGATACCGTCAAGCTTGGAAATTTCCCGGGAAATAATGAAAAAATTATGTAAATAAATACTTGATTTTTTAAAAAGTCTATGCTATAATACGTCGGTCTGAAATCAAGGTGTGTCCTCTGCGCATGACGCATGAACGCCTAATATTTAAGGAGGACAAAGAAATGGATCTTGTAAAGGCTCTGAACAGCCAGTACATGAAGGAAGAGCTGCCCGAGGTTAAGGTTGGCGACACCGTTCGTGTGCATGTTCGCATTAAGGAAGGTTCCCGCGAGCGTATTCAGGTGTTTGAAGGCACCGTCATCGCCCGCAAGCATGGTGGCATCACCGAGACCATCACCGTTCGCCGTATTTCCTACGGTGTCGGCTGTGAGAAGGTGTTCCCCCTGCACTCTCCCAACGTTGCCATGATTGAGACCGTCCGCAAGGGTAAGGTCCGCCGCGCTAAGCTGTACTACCTGCGTGAGCGCTTTGGCAAGGCCGCTAAGGTCAAGGAAAGAGTTTAATCTCAAATTTCATAAAAAAAGAGGGATTTTCCCTCTTTTTTTATTTGCAAAAACTGTATTATGTGATATACTGATGCTGTAAATATTTAGGTGAAAGCCTTATGAAAGGATGATTATCATGAAAAGATTATTTGCGGTTGTTCTGATTCTCGCAACCATGATGACCATGATTACCGCGTGTAAGCCCACTCCGGAGGTTAAGGTGTTCTGCGATTGGCTGACTATGAACGGCTTTGCTGCAGATATGGGACAGGCTGCTTTTGCAAATCATATTTCTACTTTCTATATGAATGGCAAGCCCCTGCAGGAGAAAGGCGAGTTCTATAATGTTACCGGCGGCAATGGCTATTCTGTGGGTGCTGAGCTTTGGGGCCTTACACATGAGAAAACTGACAAAAAAACTTATAACCATTTTTATATCAAAGCGAATCTGGATAATCTGGAGCTGCCCTGTGGTGTTATGATGGGTGAAAGCAAGGAATCCTGCACCGAAAAACTTGGCATGAAGGGAACCCTGCAGGATGCTAAGAATATTGAGGTTGGCAGAAGCACCTGTGAGATATCTTTTACCGACAGTATTCTCCACTTCAAGGAACACTACACCTATTACAGCGATAGTGGCAAGACGGTCCAGGTGACCCGTTCGCTGCTGTTTAAGTTCACCAGCTCCAAGCTTTCCGAATTCAGTGTGACTGTTACTGAAACATGGTAATTCATACTTATTGTGCGCACAGTTCTCAGGACTGTGCGCATTTTTTAACAATTTACCTCTTTTCTTTTTGCGGCTAAAGGTGTATAATGTTATGAGTATTACTATGCTCGGAGGAGATTGTTTTGAAAAATCATGAGAATACTTCCACAACTGCCGCTGAAAAGCCGTTGACCTGGCAACAGAAGGTGTTACTGAATCTGCACGATTTTTTGTATGTGTTGGCAGTTTTTATGCTTGTTTATATGATTTTTTTCCGTGTCGTTGTAGTGGTCGGTCCTTCCATGTATGACACACTTCTGGATGGTGACCGGCTTCTTCTGCTGAGCAGTACGGTTTACAACAATCCTCAACAGGGGGATGTTATCGTAGCCAGTAAACAGTCTTTTGATGATGGTGAATGTATCGTTAAGAGAATCATTGCCACCGAGGGGCAGATGGTTGATATCGATTTCACCGCTGGAATCGTCTATGTTGATGGCGTGGCGCTCAATGAAGAATATGCCTATACACCCACCACGATGGATGAGGGTGTTGAATTTCCTCTGGTTGTAGATGAAGGGAAGGTTTTTGTTTTAGGTGACAATCGTGGTAGTTCGAAGGACAGCCGCAATCCAGAAATCGGTTTGATTGACGAACGGCAGATTCTTGGTAAAGCAATTTTCCTGATGATGCCCGGTACTCATAAAGGAACGGTAGAGGCAGATTACAGCCGGATTGGAGCAATCGACTGATGGACAATAATCAGATGAACATTCAATGGTATCCCGGTCACATGACCAAAACACGGCGACAAATCGAAGCGGATTTGAAACAGGTGGATGCGGTCTGTGAAATCGTGGATGCACGGATTCCCATATCCAGCCGGAATCCGGATATCGACAGCATTTGCGCCAATAAACCCCGCATTATGATTCTCAACCGGATGGATTTGGCGGATCCCAATGCTACTGCGCGCTGGGCGGAGTTTTTCCGCAGTCAGGGCAAGGCAGCGGTGCCCACAGATTGCAAGAGTCGCAGAGGCATTAATGCGTTTACCCCTGCGGTTCGGCAGGTGCTCCATGAGAAGCTGGAGCGGGATGCCGCCCGTGGCATGAGCCGCTCTTTGCGTGTGATGATTGTGGGTATTCCCAATGTGGGCAAGTCTACTCTAATTAATCAGATTTCCGGTCGAAAGGGTGCCAAGGCGGAGAATCGTCCCGGTGTTACCCGCGGTAAGCAGTGGGTCACCGTTGAGGGTGGTTTGCTTTTGCTGGATACCCCCGGTATCCTGTGGCCCAAATTCGATGACCCCAATGTGGGCATGATGCTGGCTTATACCGGTGCTGTTAAGGAGGATATTCTTGACATTGAGGAATTGTCTTGCCATTTGATGGAGTTGCTGTGGAAGCGGTATCCTCAGGCCGTTATTGATCGATACGGCATCGAGGCCGAGCCGGATACTCCTGGTTACGAGCTTTTGGAAAAGGCAGGAAAGAAACGTGGATATCTGCTGTCCCGCGGCATGATTGATACTGAGCGGATGGCGAAGGTGCTTCTGGATGAGTATCGCGCCGGAAAGCTGGGACGCTTTACTTTGGAGCTGCCGGAGGATATAAAATGAGTGAAGTGAATATGTGGGAAATTGAAAATTCCCACTTCAGTAAGGGAATCAAGCTGATTTGCGGTGTAGATGAAGCAGGCAGAGGACCTCTTGCAGGTCCTGTCTGTGCCGCCGCAGTTATTTTGCCGCCTAATGTGGAAATCCCTGGCTTGAACGACAGTAAAAAGCTGACGGATAAACGCCGCCGGGAGTTGTTTCCGGTTATCAAGGAGCAGGCCATTGCTTATGGTATCGGACTTGCCACCCATGAGGAAATCGACCAAATCAACATTTTGCAGGCGACCTATCTTGCTATGGAACGGGCGCTGGCGCAGTTGTCTGTCCGGCCGGAGCTGGCATTGATTGACGGCAATCGGACGAAGGATTTTGGGTTACCTGTGGAAACCATTGTTAAAGGTGACAGCCGGAGTGCAAGCATTGCCGCTGCCTCTATTCTAGCCAAGGTGACCCGTGACGATTTGATGCTGGAAGCAGCGAAACAGTTCCCCCAGTATCAGTTCGATGTACATAAGGGTTACGGAACAAGGGCACATTATGCCGCTCTTACCGCACATGGCCCCAGTCCCATTCACCGTATGACCTTTTTGAAGAAATTCTATGGGGAGAAATAACCTTTCCGGCTTCTGGGGAGAAGCTTTGGCTGCGGATTATCTGCGAAAAAAGCACTATATCATCGAAGCGGCCGGTTATCGCAGTCGTTTTGGTGAAATCGATATCATTGCCAGAAACAAACGGTTTCTGGTGTTTGTTGAGGTAAAGCTGCGCAAATCCGGCAGCTTTGCTGCAGCGATGGAATATGTGGACAGCCACAAGCAGGAACGTCTGCGGACAACGGCATCTATGTATTTGTCGCAAAATCCCACCGCACTTCAGCCGAGATTCGATGTAATCGAAATTTACGCGCCGGAGGGAACGTTGACGAAAAAACCTCAGATTCATCATATGGAGGATGCGTTTCAATGATTGTGCCTGTATTTGACCTGCATTGCGATACAGCTTTTGCTTTGTTGGGCAGCGACCGCAACAGCGAAGGTGAGCTGCGCCGCAACCAACTCCATATCGATTTGGAACGGGCGAAGATGCTGGATGCGTATGCACAGTGTTTTGCCTGCTACACCAGTCCTCTGATGGAGGGCGTTTCTCCTGTGGTTATGTTTGAACGGGAGCTTGCAACCATCCAGCGGGAGATTGATCAAAACAAGCGCTTGATTTCTATTGCTTATACGCCGGAGGATATCCGTAGCAATCGGGAAAAGGGGAAAATGTCTGCCATTTTAACCATCGAAGGTCCTGCCGGTTTTGGTTATGATCCGGCGTTACTGGAGGATTTGAGCCTGATTGGATTCCGCATGACCACGCTAACATGGAATGAAAAGAATCCTCTGGCAGGTTCGCACCTGACAGGCGGTGGACTGACGGATCAGGGCAGGGAATTTGTAAAAGAAGCCCAGCGGTTGGGGATGCTGATTGATGTGAGCCATCTCAGCGACGAGGCCTTCTGGGATGTTATCAAAATGACGCAGGCCCCCATTGTTGCATCCCATTCCAACAGTCGGCATGTCTGTAACGTCAGTCGCAACCTGACCGATGATATGTTCCGCGCTATCTGCGAAACCGGTGGCGTGGTGGGTTTCAATCAATGCGATGCTTTTGTGGGCGATAATCCCACGCTGGATACTGTGTGCGACCATATTATGCACTGGATTGCGTTGGATTCGGAGTGCAACCACATTGCCCTCGGAGCGGATCTGGACGGCTGCGATAGCCTGACAGCCGGTTTTGACGGCATTCAGGGCTATCCTTTACTGGCGGATAAGCTATTGGAACGTGGACTGTCAGAGAATCAGATTCTTAACATATTCTGGAACAATGCGATGGGGGTGTTTGAGCGGTGCTGTATGTAACCACCAGAAGTAAACATGATGTATTTACCGCTCCTGTCACTCTCCGTCAGGATCGTCCGTCAGACGGCGGCATGTTCGTGCCTTTCCGCATGCCTGTTTTAGAACCGGAGCAAATTACTGCGCTTGGTACAAAATCCTTCGGTCAGAATGTTGCTGATATTCTGGAACTGTTTTTCGGTGTTAAGCTCACCGGCTGGGATGTGGATATGGTCATTGGTCGACGTCCCTGTCTGCTGAAACCTATGAATTATCGCATCTTGGTTGCGGAACTGTTTCGTAATGCGGACGGAGATTTGGACCGGTTTATTCATACTCTGTCTGAACGGATTCACCCTGACGGTGATATTATCGGTCAACCCTCAGACTGGTCTAAGCTTGCGATTCGTATTGCGCTGCTGTTCGGCATCTTTGGCGAATTGCTTCGAACGCAGCAGATTCGTCGGGATACGCCCGTAAATGTGGCGCTTTGTGTTGGGGATTTTTCCGGTCCTATGGCTGCGTGGTATGCCCGTCAGATGGGTCTGCCCATTGATACTGTAATCTGCGGTTGCAATGAAAATGGTGGACCATGGGAGCTTTTGCACCGTGGTGAATTGGATGCGGATTCTCCCTTGATTCACACGGATACCCCCGCCTGCGATTATGCTGTTCACCCTGCGCTGGAGAGATTGGTTTGCGGCGCGTGCGGTCAGGAAGAAGCAATGCAATTCTGCTGGAATATTACTGAAGGCGGCACTTATGTGCCGGAGAAGGCGGTTTACGATTCCGTTCGACAGGGGATGTTTGCAGCAGTCATCAGCCATGTTCGGGTGGAAACCATTCTGCCCAGCGTTTACCGCACCAGTCAGTATGTGCTTGATCAGTATTCCGCCCTTGCTTATGGCGCGTTGGCAGATTACCGCGCCCGTATCGGCGGTGGCAGTCTGACGATTCTGCTGGCGGAAAAAAGTCCCCTGACCCAGTCGGAAGCGGTGGCACGGTGCATGAACATTAGTCCTGCTGAGTTACACCGCCGTTTGACGGAGGTCTGACCATGGCATTATACGCAATCGGTGATTTACATTTGAGCCTTGGGGCCGAAAAGCCTATGGATGTGTTTGGCGGCAACTGGGTGGGGTATATGGATAAATTGCGGCAGGGCCTTTCTGTCATCGGTCCGGAGGATACCACTGTGCTGTTGGGCGATTTAAGCTGGGCGTTGGATTTGACCGGCGCGAAGGAGGACTTTGCGTGGATCAACCAAATCCCCGGAAGAAAAATCATCCTCAAGGGTAATCACGATTACTGGTGGAGCACCGCCGCAAAGTTCTACAAATTCTGCGAAGAAAACGAGTTCTCGGACCAGTTTATCTTGAACAACAATCATTTCGAATACAAGGGCATGGCCATTTGCGGCACAAGAGGCTGGTTTTTTGAAGAGGAACGTTCCGGGGACCATGACGAAAAGGTGTTTAAGCGGGAATTGCTTCGCCTGGAGGCATCGCTGAAGTCGGCAGGGGAGTTGCCGAAAACAGTATTTCTTCATTATCCTCCCCGCTACAAGGGTTATCAGTGCGATGAAATCCTTGACCTGTTGCAAAAATATGAGGTACGTCGCTGTTTTTACGGACATCTCCACGGCCCAAGCCACAAGTTGGCCATGGAAGGTTTGTGGGATGGTATAGAATTTCGGCTTGTTTCTGCCGATTTTTTGGATTTTCAGCCATTTCTTGTATCTGATTAAAGAAATATATAAAATAATAGTGGACAATTCGCAGTTTCTTTGCTAAAATACTACAGTTGCAAACTATGTACTTTATCTCCGCGTAACGCGGACTGATCTAGGAGGAACATGAAAATGAATGTGAAGAACATCGAAAAGAACGGCAATCAGGCCAACATCACCATCGAAATCGAAAAGGACCTGATGGAGAAGGGCGTTAATGCCGCTTACATGAAGGCCCGCAAGCAGATTCAAATCCCCGGCTTCCGTAAGGGTAAGACTCCTCGTAAGATGATTGAGGCTCTGTACGGCGCTCACGTCTTCTACGAAGATGGTCTGGAGGAAATCTTCCCCGAGGTTTACGAGGAAGCTGTTGTTAAGCAGGACCTGAAGGCCATTGGCCGTCCCAGCCTGACTGATATGAACATCAGCGATGATGGTATCGTTACCATCACTATCTCCACCGACGTTTACCCCGAGGTCACTCTGGGCGATTACAAGGGACTGGAGGTTGAGAAGGCCGAGGTTTCTGTTACCGACGAGCAGGTTCAGGCAGAACTGGATCGCATGGCTCAGAATGTTGCTTCCACCGAGACTGTGGACCGCGCCGCTCAGATTGGTGACACCGCCAATATTGATTTTGAAGGCTTCGATAATGGCGTTCCCTTCGATGGTGGCAAGGGTGACAACTTCGATTTGAAGCTGGGCTCCGGTTCCTTTGTCCCCGGTTTTGAAGAGCAGATTGTTGGCATGACCGCCGGCGAGGAGAAGGATATCGACATCACCTTCCCCGAGGACTACCATGCTGAGCTGGCTGGCAAGCCTGTGGTTTTCCATGTTAAGCTGAACAAGGTCACAGAGACTGTGGTTCCCACTCAGGATGATGAGTTTGCCAAGGATGTTTCTGAGTTCGATACTCTGGAGGAGTTGAAGGCCGATGTTCGCGCCAAGGCTCTGGAGTCCGCTCAGAAGCAGGCTGATTCCGCTTTCGAGCAGGCCTGTGTTGAGAAGGCTGCCGAGAATACCACAGTTGATATGCCTAAGGCCCTGATTGAGGCTGAGCTGGACACTCAGATGGAGCGTTTTGGCTACCAGCTGCAGATGAGCGGCTACTCCATGGAGCAGTACGCCAAGATGATGGGTGGCGATGTCAACACCATGCGCAATGCCTTCCGCCCCGCTGCTGAGAAGCAGGCAAAGATCAACGTCACTCTGGAGAAGATTGGCGAGGTCGAGGGCATCGAGGTTTCCGAGGATGAAATCAACGCCGAGCTGGAGTCTCTGGCCGCCCAGTATCAGCTGGAGCTGGACAAGGTTAAGTCCATGGTTCCCGTTGAGGAAATCACTGCCAGCCTCAAGACCCGCAAGGCTGTCAAGGTTATCGTTGACAACGCCGTTGCTGTCGCGCCCAAGGCAGAATAATAATTGAGGAATAAGCTTCCTCTTTGATGGTTAGAATGTTTCAAGCCCTATGAAAGGAGACATCACCATGGCTTTGATTCCCTATGTTGTTGAGCAGACCAGCCGCGGCGAGCGCAGCTACGATATTTTCTCCCGTCTGCTGAACGATCGCATCATTTTCCTGTCCGAGGAGGTCAACGATGCTACTGCAAGTCTTATCGTTGCTCAGCTTCTGTATCTGGAGGCTCAGGATCCGGATAAGGATATTCAGTTTTATATCAACAGCCCCGGCGGCAGTGTGACCGCAGGTATGGCCATCTACGACACCATGCAGTACATCAAGTGCGATGTGGCCACGATTTGTGTCGGCATGGCCGCCTCTATGGGCGCATTCCTGCTATCCGCAGGTGCCAAGGGCAAGCGTATGGCGCTTCCTAATTCCGAAATCATGATTCATCAGCCCAGCGCCGGTACGCAGGGTCAGATTACTGATATGGCGATTCACATGAAGCGCCTGCAGACCATCAAGGAACGTATGAACCGCATCCTTGCTGAGAATACCGGCAAATCCATCGAAGAAGTTACCGATGCTTGCGAGCGCGACAACTTTATGACTGCCGAGGAAGCGCAGTCCTTTGGTCTGATTGATCGGGTTCTGGACCGTCATTGATAAAGAAAGGCAGGCATCCGCACCATGGCGAATCATGAAGAACAGCAGCCTATCCGCTGTTCCTTCTGCGGTAAGCGGGAGGGACAGGTGCAGATGATTGCCGGACCCGGTGTCTATATTTGCGGCGATTGCGTTCAGGCCTGCAGCGAATTGTTGCTGGATATTGAAGAGGAACGTAATTCCGGTATTCCTGGTCTGGAATCCCTGCCCACCCCCATGGAGATTAAAGACTTCATGGACGGTTACATTGTTGGTCAGGAAGAAGCGAAAATTGCACTGTCCGTAGCAGTATACAACCATTATAAGCGCATTAATCTGAATGCCAGCTCCGATGTGGAACTTCAGAAGAGCAATATTCTTTTGATTGGTCCCACCGGATCCGGTAAGACTCTATTTGCGCAGACTCTTGCCAAGATTTTGAATGTGCCTTTTGCAATTGCCGATGCGACCACTTTGACAGAGGCCGGTTATGTGGGCGATGACGTAGAAAACATTCTGGTTCGTCTGCTTCAGGCGGCGGATTTCGATGTGGAGTTGGCGGAGCGGGGCATCATTTACATCGATGAGATGGATAAGATTGCTCGCAAAAGCGAGAATACTTCCATCACCCGTGATGTTTCCGGCGAGGGTGTCCAGCAGGCACTTCTAAAAATCCTTGAGGGTACGATTGCCAATGTTCCGCCTCAGGGAGGACGCAAACATCCCCAGCAGGAGACCATCCGTGTGGACACTACCAATATCCTATTTATTTGCGGCGGTGCTTTTGACGGTCTGGAAAAGATTATCGAAGCCCGTACTGATAAGTCTGCCATCGGCTTTGATGCGCCGGTGGAGAGCCGTAAGAATCGGGATGTGGGCAAGATTCTTGCACAGGTGGAACCTCACGACTTGCTGAAATTCGGCATCATTCCGGAGCTGGTAGGTCGTTTGCCGGTGATTACCTGCATGGAGAGCCTTAAAAAAGAAGATTTGGTTCGGATTCTTGTTGAGCCCAAAAACGCCCTGACCAAGCAATATCAGAAACTGCTTGAGATGGATGACGTGGAATTGGAAATCCAACCTGAGGCTCTCGAGGAGGTTGCCCAGAAAGCAATCGACCGGCAAATCGGTGCCAGAGGTTTGCGTGCTGTTATGGAAAAGTCCATGACGAAAATCATGTATACCATTCCTTCGGATTTGACCATCCGCAAGGTTACTATCACACCTGAATGTATTCAGGGTGGAGAGCCGTTAATTGAACGAGACCCCGAGGCTCCCCGCACAAAAAAGAAGAAATAATCAATAAGGGGGTAGTTTTTCTACCCCCTTATTCGTCCAATACGAAGGAAGGTGAGCAGTATGGGCGAAAAACTCTATTCCGGCATTTTGCCGGTAATGGCCATGCGTGGCATGGTTGTGTTTCCCGGTCAGTCCGTACATTTCGATGTAGGACGCAGTAAGTCTGTCAGAGCTTTGGAACAGGCGATGAATTCTGACCGGCACATTTTTTTGATTCCTCAGAAGGATATCATGACAGATGATCCTGATTTGGAAGACCTTTATTCGGTTGGAACGGTTGCGAAGGTCAAGCAGGTCCTGCGTCCTCAGGACGGTGCCGTTCGTGTTCTTGTCAGCGGTATTTGCCGGGGCAGAATTTCTCAGTTGCTTCAACGTGAGCCTTATTTGAGTGCAGATATATCCTCCATTCCCGCTACGGAAGTGGTCGATTCCCCACGGAATCATGCCCTTTGCCGTGAAGGTATCGGCGCATATGGCGCCTATCTGGAGGTGTCAGATTTTCCGGGGCAAAATGTGATGCTTCGCATTATGACGTCCACGGATTCGGCATTGATTGCGGATGCTATTGCACAAAATTCCGGCTTTGATTTTCCTGATAAAGCGAAACTGCTTTGCGATTTGAATCCTGTTCGCCGTCTGGAAAAAACATTGCGGCTGCTTAATCGTGAGATTCAAATGGCCCAAATCAGTGAGGATATCCAGTCCAGAACCCACGAGCATATCGATCAGCATCAGAAGGAATACTTCCTTCGTGAAAAACTGAAGGTCATTCGAGAGGAACTGGGTGAAGATGATGAATTGCAGGAGTTTGCTGAGTATGAGCGTAAGATTTTGCTTTTGAATCTGGAGGAGGATTCTGAGAATAAGCTCCGCAAGGATTTGGAAAGGCTGAAAAAACAACCCTTTGGTTCTGCTGAAGCGGCTGTGCTGCGTAATTATCTGGATACAGTGTTGGATTTACCCTGGAACAAGCGCACAAAAGAGCGGATTAACGTAGATGCTGCCTCCAAAGTTCTTGAAAAAGATCATTTTGGATTGGAAAAGGTGAAGGAACGAATTCTCGAAGCCATTGCTGTCCGACAGATGGCGCCTCAGATGCCTCCCCAGATTCTGTGTCTGGTTGGACCGCCCGGTGTTGGTAAAACGTCCATTGCCTATTCCATTGCTCGTGCTCTGAATCGAAAGCTGGCACGGATTTCTTTGGGCGGTGTTCGCGATGAAGCGGATATCCGCGGTCATAGAAAGACGTACATCGGTGCTATGCCCGGCCGAATTATGACGGCTATGACGCAGGCGGGCAGTATGAATCCCTTGCTTCTTCTGGATGAAATTGATAAGATGGGTGCTGACCATCGGGGCGATCCAAGCGCGGCGCTTCTAGAGGTGCTGGATGCTGTGCAGAACAAAACCTACCGCGGTCATTATCTGGAGATTCCCTTTGACCTTTCTGATGTGATGTTTATTACCACAGCCAATACTCTCGATACGGTGCCTCGTCCGTTGTTGGATAGGATGGAAGTTATCGAGCTGAATTCCTATACGGATGAAGAGAAGCTGATGATTGCCAGGAATCATCTGATTCCGAAGCAAATCAACAAGCACGGATTGAAAAAGACGCAACTGAAAGTGTCTAACGATGCCATCCGTGAAATCATCTCCTGCTACACCCGTGAGTCCGGCGTACGTAATCTGGAGCGGTGCTTTGCTGATATTTGTCGCAAGTCCGACCGGTGGTTACTAGAGGATGAGAACCTCAAAAAGGTTTCTGTTACACCGGAAAATGTAGAAAAATTCTTGGGCGTGCGCAAATACTTGCCGGATCATCTGTCTGAAGATGATCAGATTGGTCTTGTGACCGGACTTGCCTGGACGGCGTTTGGCGGCGAAACACTTGAGGTTGAAGTCAATGTTATGGATGGCACAGGAAAGTTGGAGTTGACCGGCAATCTTGGCGATGTGATGAAGGAATCTGCCCATGCTGCGTTGAGCTATATTCGCGCCAATGCCCATAAACTTGGGATTCCAACTGATTTCTACAAAACCAGAGATATTCATGTACATTTCCCTGCGGGTGCTGTACCCAAGGACGGACCCTCCGCCGGTGTGACGGTGACCACAGCGATGATTTCTGCACTGACCAATACGCCTGTCCGTCGTGATGTGGCGATGACCGGTGAAGTATCTATTCGTGGTCGTGTATTGCCCATTGGCGGTTTGAAGGAAAAGACTATGGCTGCGTTGCGCCACGGTGTCTCGACTGTAATTATCCCGGAAGATAACCGTCGCGATTTGGAAGAAATCGACCAGACTGTGCGTAATTCTTTGAATTTTGTTACCGCAAAAACAATTGATACAGTACTGCAGGTTGCGCTGAAGCCCAGTGCAGAACCGATTCCTGCGTTGCTTGGTTCGATTGGGAATGATGTTCGACCTTGCCAGACCGGCATTTGCCAGTAAGGAGGGAAGGCATGAATCTTCATAATGTGGAATTCTTGATTTCTGCCGCGGCACCAAAGGATTTTCCTAAAGACCGTCTTCCTGAAATTGCTTTTGCAGGTAAGTCCAATGTTGGTAAGTCCTCGGTAATTAATCGTATTCTGAACCGGAAAAACTTTGCCCGCGTTGGCGAAAAACCCGGTAAGACCATACACGTTAACTACTTTACCGTTGATAAAGCCTGCTATTTTGTTGATTTGCCGGGCTATGGCTATGCTCAGGTTTCTCAAAAAGAAAAAGAGCGGTGGGGCAGACTAATGGAAGATTATTTTGCTGCCAATCGTATCGATTTGGGTATTTTGATTGTTGATCATCGACATGCTCCGACCAACAATGATATCACTATGGCTCGCTGGTTCATTGAAAGCGGCTGCCCCTTTGTGGTGGTTGCCAACAAGCTGGATAAGGTGAAGAAAAGCCAGATTTCTTCTACCATTGACACCATCCGTCAGGACTTGGAATTGCCTGAAGAGTGCCCGATTATCTCTTTTTCAGCAGAAAAAGGCGATGGAAAGGATATTCTGGTTAAGTATATCCTGAACACAGTCAATTAATAATATAACAGCCCACAGCTAAGCTGTGGGCTGTTGTTTATTTGGTGGGGATTGCAATCTCGGTATTTCCGTAATCTGTGAAGTAGTAAGAGTGGATTGTTTGGATTTCGTCTGTCTCGTTATTTTTCTGGGAGCAATGAATGGATGCGATATGACCGTTGGCAAAGGACAGGCAGTAGGTATAGGTCCACTTGTCATCCGAAGAAATGCCGGTATAGCTGCCTGATTCAGCATCGTAGGTATAGTCGTCATAATGACCGCTGAAGCTGAAGGATGCGTTTAAGGATGAGGCAAAGCTGCCTGAGGTTTCGCCTTTGAAGTGTTCTGTGGGCATCAATTTGTAATGGGGTGTTTTATTGCCCTTGCTGTCTGTAAATGTACCATGCTCCAATTGGAAAAACTGTGCGCCGTACTGATAGAAATATGTCATACCTTCAATTTTGGTAACGCTTCCGTCTGAAGCGATAGAGCTTTGATTAAGGTTTTTAGAACTGCAAGCACCATTAATCATCAGTATGCTGGGGTTTTCTTTTGTTCTGTCGTCATAATAGCGCGTGATGGTAACGTTCTCAAAGCTGGAAGGGGAGAATGCTTTATTCCAGGTATCGCTGCTTACCGCTTTTACGGTTACAGAATCCAAGCTCTGCTGTACACCATATTGGTTGAATTGAAAATCATATTTGCAAGAACGGTTTTCGATGTGGTATGAAAGGGAAATCCTGCTACAGAACCCATCTTTGTTTACAGAGATTTCGATGGCCGCATTGCTAATGTTTTCATTTTTCAATTCTTCCGGATATACGGACACAAGCTGCTCGTTAGACAGGGAGGCGGTAATGATATTGATGCCCTTGGAATTTTTTAGGGTTCCGTTACTGTCGATGGCGGAAAGAATACTATCGTTGCCGGGCAACGAACGGATATATTTGCACATTGCAAGAGTTTCACATTGTGTATAGACGTCGGTCAGCACTTCGGTGTATCCTTGAATCTGGCCTTCGGCATCGGCCTTTTGGCAATGGAATGTGGTGCCGGTCACATTAAAAATCTCTACAATACCATTCTTATCTATGGAGCCGCCGGAATTCATCTGCTCTGTGCCGAATTCATTTGCATACAAATCATACTGGGTTTCGACGCCGTCGCAGTAATAAGAACCGTTCATGTGGAAGCTGGTTTGTCTGGCGGAATTTGTAGCGGCATCGCTGATGTATGTTTTTAAATCATCCGGAATGGTGCTTTCTGGACTATCGCCGGTAGCGGAGGACGGCTCTTTCTTGCAACCGGCTAATGAAAGCAAGACAGTAGCACAAAGGATTGAACAGATTAGTTTCTTCATGCCTGCTCCTCTTTGGCCTGCTTCAATGCCTGCGCCAGCTGGTCGGGGCAGGATGTGGACTTCATGCCACACTTTGTACCCTCAATGCGGGTAATAACCTCGTCAATATCCATTCCATCCACAAGGGATGCGATGCCCTTCAGGTTGCCGTTGCATCCTCCAAAGAACTGGACATTGCTGACCTTATTATCAGTAACATCAAATCGAATCATCTGGGAGCATACGCCTCTGGTTTTATAAGTGAATTCCATAATAAATAATCCTTTCTATTGGATAATATCAATAATTTCAGCACCTACAAGCTGGACAAGGGCTTCCGGAGCAAGAATCATCTGGTGTCCACGGGCGCCGGCGGATACTGCGATTTCCTCCCACAGGATACATGTTTCGTCGATAAAACTGGGATAATTTTTCTTCATTCCTACAGGACTGCAACCGCCACGAATGTAGCCGGTCAGTCCCAAAAGTTCTTTCACGGCGACAAGATCCATTTTTTTATCTCCTGTGGCTTTGGCCGCTTTTTTTAAATCAAGCTCGCAGCAAACAGGAATGCAAAATACATTGATTCCGGTTCTGTCGCCTCTGGCGACCAAAGTCTTGAATACTTGCTCCGGTGGCATCCCAATAGCTTCGGCAGCGTGGATGCCACTCAAATCATTTTCGTCATAATCATAGGTCGCCTCACGGCAGTTTATTTTTGCTTGTTGTACCAACCGTATGGCGTTAGTTTTATCAGCCATTCTATCACCGGGGCTATTATACTTCAAATCTTCTGCGGATTCAAGAGTGAATCGTAACCAAATAAAAGGGTTATCCTATAAAAAAACACAGGAGGTTAGATGATGATTGATAGAAATGATGCTGAAATGAAAAAAGAAGAGCGGGAGCAGATTGTAGAGCTCGGCTCTGACATCACAAAAAATGTACAAGGAAACATTTATACGTTGACCATTATCGGTCAGGTAGAGGGTCATCAGGTTGCACCGGAGAACGTGAAAACCACAAAGTATGAACATGTTCTTCCGTTGCTTGCAGGGATTGAAGAAAGCGAGGATATTGATGGCTTGCTTCTGCTTCTCAATACAGTAGGTGGTGATATCGAGGCGGGGCTTGCTATTGCGGAAATGATTGCAGGCATGAAAAAACCAACCGTTTCGCTGGTTCTTGGTGGCGGACATTCAATTGGCATTCCGCTGGCTGTTTGCACCAAAAAGAGTTTCATTACACCAACTGCCAGTATGACTGTTCATCCGGTACGAATGACAGGCTTAGTTGTTGGCGCACCTCAGACCTTCCGTTATTTTCAGAGAATTCAGGAACAAATCGCTGACTTTGTTACCGCCAACTCTAAAATCTCCCGTAAGGATTTCGAACATTATATGATGGCTACCGGTGAGATGGCTACAGATGTGGGTACCATTCTTTATGGCAAAGAGGCAGTGGCATCCGGCTTGATTGATAGGCTGGGTGGCTTGAACGATGCCCTTGCGGCGCTGCACAAGATGATTAAAAAGGGAAAAGAAAAGGGTGGAAATCCTTCGGGAAATGTGATATGATAGGATAAGTCATATTGAGAGGGGGTGCCTGCGTCATGAGAAGCATCTTGCATAAGTTGATTATTGCTTTGTTTTCAGGATTTGCGGAGTTTTTTTCTGTTCCTGCTTTTCCGCATTTAATGCTTTACGAGGTATTGACCGGAACAGATTATTCCGATCCTCAACTGTCGCTGGGCATCCATCTTGGAGCATTGCTGGCTGTTATTTTTGCTTGCAACAAACGGCTTTTGTATCTGATTCGTTCAGATAGACAGGAGAGAAATACCCGTCGCCGTCGGAACCGGCATCTTGATATGAACGCTATTCATGAGGTCCGGATGCTGAAGGCGGCTATGATTCCTGTACTCATCAGCCTGTTTTTCTACCACATCACAGCCGCCTGGGTTACCGGCGTTGCAGCATTGTCACTTACACTGGTATTAAATGGTTTTCTTTTGTTTTTGCCACGGATTCTGCCCCACGGGAACAAGGATAGCCGTATGATGAGCCCCTTGGATAGCCTAATTATGGGCCTAGGCGGTGTTCTTGCGATGATTCCCGGCATATCAAGAATCAATGCTATGGTCACAGCCGGTATTCTGCGAGGGGGCGATCAAACCCAACTGTTGGAATATTCGCTGTTGGTTTCTGTGCCGGTACTGGTGGTGCTATTGTGCATCGATATTTATGCGGTGGTGGCAGCAGGAGCTACCATTACTGCGCTGATGCTTCTGACGATGGTCCTTGCCGCGGTTGTTGCCTGCGGCAGCGGCTATCTTGGAATTATGTTTATGCGATTCCTTTTCATGAAAGCAGGCTATTACTCCATCTGTTACTACAGTTGGGGTATGGCATTGTTTTCTTTCGTTTTATACCTTTTGATTTAGGAGGGTCTTATGGCTGAAAAAAAGCGTCTCTCTCAAGCACAGAAGGCGGCAGCCGGTGCCAGAAAGAAAAAGAGTTCCGGCAGACAGTCTTCTGATGCGTCTAAGAATGCGGCAAACCCCAAACCTACAACAAAGGAAACAAAGGCAGGGAAAATTCCGGTTCGTTTCTTTACTTCGTTGGTCTTTATTCTTGCTTTTGTGGTACATATTATTATGCTCCTGCGCCCTGATGGCGTAATTGTACGTTTGATGTACAGCTTTATTTTAGGTTGCGTGGGACGGTTTGCGTTCTATCTTTCTATTCCTGCGCTGCTTTACCTGTTTGTTATTCATGCTTTCAGCGGCTCCCGCCCTGTGAAAATGAGGACGGCATGTGTAATTAGCTTTGTTCTGATTTGCGGCTGCATTGCGCATCTGTTCGTTTGCAAAACCGCAGTACCCTTCGATAAGTCGTTCCTTGGTGTCATGTATTTCGGTGGAATTAACGGAACCACCGGTGGTGTCATTTGCGGACTGGTTGCCGGAGCACTTCGCTGGCTGTTCTTTGATTGGATCAGCTTGATTTTTCTCGGTATTGCGGCCGTATTTACTCTGCTTGGTTCGATGCAAATTACAGTGGCCAGTATTGTTCGCGCGATTGAGGAACGCCCTAAGGCGGAATGGGAACTGGAAGAGCAGGATACTCGTCCCGAACCTGCGGCGGTGGTTGTTAACCATATTGCTTCCAAGCGAATCAAAATGATTGAGAACCATCGGAAAACCAAGGCAGAAAAGAAGAACATTGATATTCCGCTGGATGATGAACCAGAACCGAAAAAGAAAAAGCCCATGAATAAAAAGGCACGTCAAATCATTTCTCAGATTGATGATATTGACGCACCGGTGACTGCGGCTGAGACTTATGTGCCGGATGTGGATGATACGGTATATAACGGATCTTCCGGACAGGGCAAGAAAAAGTCCGGCAATCGCTCTGCTCAAAAGGTCCAAGAGGTTTCTGTTTTCGAATATGAAAGCGGTATGCCTTTGTTGAATACGGATGAATTAATTGAGGAAGAATTGGCACCTGTGCCTCCTGCACCGGTTGAACCTCCACCTGCAAAGGTAACTGCCAAGGAAGCGGCAGATTCTGCTGCTGAGGTGGCTGCGGAAATCGCGGAAAATGAAGCGGTGGAAAAGCCTATCTATTGTTTTCCCCCACTGGATTTGCTGCACACCTCTTCGGGCGGCGTTTCCGACGGCACAAACGAAATGCGTGAGAATACCCGCCGTCTGAATGAAACCCTGGCCAGCTTCAAAATTGAAGCCCGCATTATCAATGTTACCCGTGGACCCAGTGTTACACGTTATGAGGTAGAGTTGGAGAAGGGTGTTCGTTTGAACAAGCTGACGACTGTTGCTGACGATATCGCCTTGAGTCTTGGTGCTTCCGGTGTTCGTATTGCTGCGGTACCCGGTAAGATTTCTGTCGTTGGCATCGAAGTTCCCAATCGTACGGTTACCACCGTTTCCTTGCGGGATGTCATTGGCTCCAACGAATTTAACAAAGCGAAGTCCAAGTCCTCCTTTGCGGTTGGTAAGGACATCGGCGGCAGCTGCATTGTCGGTAATATCGCCAAGCTGCCTCATATGCTCATTGCCGGCACAACCGGTTCCGGTAAGTCCGTTTGCATGAACTCCATCATCATTAGTCTGCTGTACAAAGCAAGCCCTGATGATGTGAAGCTGATAATGGTGGATCCCAAGATGGTTGAATTGGGTATCTACAACGGCATTCCTCACCTGCTGATTCCGGTTGTTACCGACCCCAAAAAAGCTGCGGGATCCCTGCAGTGGGCTGTGACCGAAATGATGCGCCGCTATAAAGCCATGTCCGATGCAGGCGTTCGTGATTTGGAATCCTATAATTCCATCGTTGAAGCTGAAGAGGAGGGTTCTAAGCTGCCGCAGGTGGTTGTCATTATTGACGAGCTGGCGGACTTGATGCTGGTTGCCGCAAAGGAAGTTGAAGAATCCATTTGTCGCATAGCGCAAATGGGTCGTGCTGCCGGTATTCACCTGATTATCGCTACCCAGCGTCCCTCTGCGGATGTCATTACCGGTCTGATGAAGGCGAATATTCCTTCCCGAATTGCGTTCTCTGTTGCATCTGCTATGGAATCTCGTATTATTTTGGATACGCAGGGCGCGGAAAAGCTGGTGGGTCGTGGTGATATGCTGTTTGCCCCCATCGGCAACGGAAAGCCTTTGCGTGTGCAGGGTTGTTTTGTCAGCGATTCCGAGGTTGAGGCAGTAGCGAATTACGTTAAAGATAACTATATTACCTCCTACGATCAGACGGTGATGGAGGAAATCGAAAAGAAAGCACAGCAGACAGGTAACAGCAAATCCGCCACAGTTTCCGATCCGGACCCCAGTTCTGATGAGTTGGAAGGTGACGAGATGTTACCGGCCGCGGTGGATGTGATTCTCGAAACCGGACAGGCATCCGTATCCATGCTCCAGCGGCGACTGAAACTCGGCTATGCCCGTGCAGCCCGTATCGTTGATGAAATGGAGGAGAAGGGGATTGTTGGTCCTTTCCAGGGCAGTAAGCCCCGTGCCATTCTGATTACCAAAGAGCAATGGGCCGCCATGAAGGGCGGTACTCCCATGGACGATGTTCCCTTTGATGAAGGCGTACCGGAAGATTTCTAATAAAAATGACAGGTTTCATTTGAAACCTGTCATTTTTGCTGTTTCCAGTGCCGTGTCCAGGATGGTATTGGCAACGGATTCCTTGGTTTGGAGCGGAAGCTCTATGGTATCGTTTCGGGTGATGATGGTAATGATATTGGTATCCACGCCGAAGCCTGCGCCGCTTTGCTTCAGGTTGTTGGCGCAAATCATGTCCACATTTTTGGATTTAAGCTTTTTGCGGCTGTTTTCCAGCATATCTTGGGTTTCCATGGAGAATCCGCAAATCACTTGACCATTCTTACGGTTAGCACCCAGATGCTTCAGAATATCCTGTGTCCGTTTGAGGGGGATGGAAAAATCGTTGTCGGATTTCTTCATTTTGTCATCCTGATAGTCAGCTGGCGTGTAATCCGCCACAGCGGCTGCTTTGAAAATGAAATCCGAATCCGGTGCATGCTTCGCCACCGCGTCAAACATATCTGCAGCGGACACTACATGAACGACATTGATAAAGGGCGGGGGAGTCAGGGAGGTAGGACCGGAAATTAAGGTTACGTCGGCACCGCGCAGCATGGCCATTCTGGCAATGGCATAGCCCATCTTACCAGAGGAATGGTTCGTTAGATAACGGACAGGGTCAAGGGCTTCTTGCGTGGGCCCGGCGGTGACCAGTACCCTTTTGCCAGAGAAATCCTTGTCGCAGGCAATGTGGTGCAAAATATGCTGCACCAGTTCCTCGGGTTCCGGCAGCTTACCTTTGCCCACAGCACCGCAGGCCAGTCTTCCGCTGGCAGGTTCGATAACCTCCCATCCGTAACGACGCAGAATTTGCAGATTATCCTGTGTCACAGGGTTTTCGAACATGTTAGTATTCATAGCGGGTGCAATCAGCTTGGGGCATTTGCAGGCGAGGACCGTGGTGGTCAGCATGTCGTCGGCAAGTCCATGAGCCAGTTTGGCACAGACGTTAGCGGTGGCAGGAGCAATGATGACCAAATCTGTCCGCTCAGCAAGGGAAATGTGCTCAACCTGATGTGAGTAGTTACGGTCGAAGGTATCCACCATGGTTCGCCGTCCGGTCAGCTGCTCAAAGGTCAGGGGAGTGATGAATTTGGTGGCATTTTCGGTCATGACCACTTCAACGGCAGCGTGCAGTTTCACAAGGGCAGACGCCAGCGCCGCTGCTTTGTAGGCAGCGATTCCGCCGGTCACACCCAGTAGTACAGTCTTTCCTTTCAGCATAGTGATGCCTCCTCGAAATTTGCTATTATTATACCCCTGATTCGGTATTCTGTAAAGTGCTTGTTTTTCCGGATGATTCGTGGTATAATAACACAACAGTCAAAATGGCTGATATTGCGCTGTATCCTCAAAGGAGGAACGGCAGCAGGAGGTAAGTTAATATGCAAAACAAATTTAGTACCCGTAAGCTGGTGACGCTGGCAATGTTATCGGCAGTGTTGCTTGTCATGTCCTTTACGCCCCTTGGGTATCTGAACATTGGTCCGCTGGCCATCTCGCTGAATATGATCCCCGTTGGCATTGCGGCTGTTGTACTGGGACCACAGGGCGGTGCGGTACTTGGCGGTATGTTTGGTTTGACCAGCTTTTTGCAATGCATTGGCATCGGCGGCACAAGTGCTATGGGTGTAGTTCTGTTTGGAATCAACCCTTTTCTGGCATTTGTGCAGCGGTTTGTCCCCAGGCTGCTGGCGGGTCTGCTTTCCGGTTATGTCTATCGTCTGATGAAAAAAGTGACGAATCATACCTTGGCCTCCTTTATCACAGGTACCTGTGCGGCTTTACTTAATACTATTTTGTTCATGTCTGCACTGATTCTGCTGTTCGGCAGAACGGATTACATTCAGGACTTGATGAACGGCCGTAATGTAATTGTGTTTGTTTGCGCTTTTGTTGGCATCAATGCCGTGGTTGAAATTGTTGCCGCCACCCTCGCTGTGGGTGCTGTCGGAAAGGTTCTGGAGAAAACCAAAGTTATCGGAGGTTGATTGCATGCTTCTTGCTATTGATATCGGTAATACGAATCTGGTAATCGGCTGTATTAAAGACGATGAAATCGTTTTTAAGGCGCGCATTGCCACGGATCGCACTAGAACTTCGGATCAATATGGCGTTGAAATCAAAAGCATGATTGAGGCCTTTGGTGTTAGAGCGGAGGATATCTCCGACTGCATTATTTCTTCAGTTGTGCCACCTGTATTCAATTCTGTAAAAACCGGCGTTATCAAGGTAATCGGCAAGCAGCCTATGGTGGTCGGGCCCGGTTTGAAAACCGGGTTGAACATCCACATGGATGTCCCCTCACAGGTTGGCAGTGACCGTATCGTAATTGCCGTTGCGGCATTGGCTGAGTATAAAGCACCCCTGATTCTGATGGACATGGGTACTGCTACCACCATTGAGGTGGTGGAACCGGACAACAAATATATGGGTGGCATTATTTTTCCCGGCGTCCGGCTGTCGCTGGATGCTCTGACCAGTCGCGCAGCCCAGCTGCCCGGTATCAGTCTGGATAAGCCTAAAAAGGTTATCGGAAAGAATACTGTGGACTGTATGCGAAGCGGAATGATTTACGGCACTGCTGCCATGATTGACGGTCTGGTAGATAAAATTGAGGAGGAACTGGGACATAGCTCCACTCTGATTGCTACCGGCGGTATGGCGCAGTTCATAACGCCTCTGTGTAAACGAAAAATCATTCTGGAAAAGGATCTTCTCCTGAAAGGTCTGAACATCATTTATAAAAAGAATAAGAAGTAAGTTTCGACAGCCATCGTCAGATGGCTGTCGATTTTTGTATTCAGAATTTATGAATTATCAAGCTTTTTTCCGCATAGGTTTTCACAGGAGTTGATGCAAATGAGATGCGCATGGAAGGAATTACTATCAATACTACCGATATGGATGCGGCAAGATGTGGACGAGTCCGGAAAAGAAACGTTGCAGGAGCTACGGTTACGGTTAGGGCGACCTGTGGAATTCGTCCGGACAGGCTCTGTCAGCCGATTGCAGCGCAACGTATCAGAGGAGGACTTAAACTACGTAATCAATACTGCTTCGCGCTATTCCCCATGGGCTGCAACGTCTGTGGCGCAAGGGTATATAACAGCTACCGGCGGACATCGTATCGGTATCTGCGGAGAGGCCGTGGTTCAGTCGGGCGTGATGACTGGCGTCAGACATATTGAATCGTTGTGTATTCGGGTTGCAAGAGATGTATCTGATATTGCAACAGGCTTAGGGAACTGTACCGGCTCTGTTCTGATTATCGGAAAACCCGGGGCCGGAAAAACCACTTTACTGCGTGATTTGATTCGACTGCGGGGAAGAAAAGAGCCGGTGGCTGTTGTGGACGAGCGTGGGGAACTTTTCCCGAGAGAGGGGAATTTTGACCGCGGTCTTCGAACGGATGTTATTACCGGCTGCTCTAAATCACACGGCATTGATATGTTGCTTCGGGTTATGGGACCATCTACCATTGCTGTGGATGAGATTACATCTGAAACAGATTGTCAGGCGTTGATTCGTGCAGGATGGTGTGGGGTAGATTTGCTGGCAACAGCCCATGCTGCTTCTATTCCAGATCTTCGAAGCCGTTCGGTGTACGAGCCTTTGGTTAAAAGCAAATTATTCAGCACAGTTGCAGTATTACAATCGGACAAGTCCTGGAGAGTGGAAAGGATGGCATTATGAGCTTGAAAATAATAGGCGCAGTTTGCATTATTCTGTCCTGCGGCGGAGTTGGCTTTTCCATGGCAGCGGCACATCGCCGCGAAGAAGGTGCGCTGCGGCAATTGATTGGGGTGCTGAATCATATGGGCTGCGAGCTGCAGTATCGCTTGACACCATTACCGGAGCTGTGCCGCAGCGCGGCTGCAGATATCAACGGTTGTGTTGCACAGGTACTGGGATTGCTTGCGGCGGAACTTGAATCCCAGGTTTCACCTGATGCCGTCACCTGCATGCGCTCCGCGGTGGAAAAAGCAGGAAAGCTTCCTGCCAGCATACGGAAAAACTTTTTGATGCTGGGATCTTCCTTGGGACGGTTTGATTTGCAGGGACAATTGAAAGGAATTGAGGGCGTCCGTATTCAATGCCGCACAGATTTGGAGGCTTTGGAACAAAACCGTGATGTCCGACTGAGAAGCTATCAGACCCTTGGCCTGTGTGCCGGATGTGCTTTGGCAATTCTGTTTTTGTAAATGCCTATGGAAATTGATTTGATATTCAAAATTGCCGCAATTGGTATCATTGTGTCCATACTAAATCAGGTGCTGTCACGCTCCGGACGGGAAGAACAGGCAACCATGACCACATTGGCTGGCTTGGTGGTTGTTTTGATGATACTGGCTCAAAAAATATCAGACCTGTTTGACCTGGTCAAGCGACTGTTTGGTTTCTGATGGAGCTGTACTGGAAGGGTGCAGCGGCAGTGCTGCTGGCGGTTGTGCTTGGACTAGCGCTTACCAAGCAAGGTAAAGAAACCGGAATTTTATTGACGTTGACGGTATGCTGCATGGTAGCATGTGCTGCCATGGTTTACCTGCAGCCAGTGATTGATTTTGTTCGTCAGCTTCAAAATTTGGCTCAGTTGGACAATGAAATGCTTAAAATCCTGCTGAAGGCTGTGGGTGTAGGCTTGATTGGTGAAATTGCCTCGCTGATATGCATGGATGCCGGTAACGGAGCATTGGGGAAATCGCTGCAATTGCTGACAACGGCGGTAATTCTGTGGCTATCATTGCCGTTACTGACCGCGGTACTGGAGTTGATACAGGAGATTTTGGGGGAAATATGAAAAGGCTGTTGTTGCTGTTTGCTTTGATTTTGGCGATGACGATGCCCGTACAGGCAGAGGAATTGACTCCACCTGCGCCACCGGACAATGTTTCGGATTTGATGCCGGTGGAACGTAACAGTTTCGGTGAGGATCTTTGGTATGTGGTTTGTACTGCGGTAGGTAAGCTGGAACCGGACATTACCAAGTGCGCAACCATATGTCTTTCGGTTGTTGCGGTTGTGATGATTGTATCGGTTCTGGACAGCTTTCCGGGCAAAGCGAAATCTGTGACAGAACTGGCGGGAGCCGTTGCTGTTGGATGCCTGACACTTGGTGCGGCAGCTGGAGTAATCCAATCTGCGGTGCAGACCATTCAGGCTTTGAGTGACTATGGAAAACTACTGCTGCCGGTGATGACGACGGCGCTGGCAGCTCAGGGGGGCGTGACCGGCTCAGCGGCTCTATACACCGGAACAGCGGTGTTTAATACGGTGTTAGGCTGGCTGATATCCCGGGCGTTGATTCCAATGATATACATTTATCTAGTTCTGGTTGTCGCCAGCGCTGCAATCAAGGAGGAACTACTGGGAAAACTTCAACAGTTTATCAAATGGCTGTCCGTTTGGAGCCTGAAGGTGATTTTGTATGTTTTCACCGGATACATGACCATAACCGGAGTAATCAGCGGTACAACGGATCAAACTGCTTTGAAAGCAACAAAGCTGGCTATCTCAGGTATGGTTCCTGTGGTGGGCGGAATCCTGTCAGATGCGTCGGAAACCATTCTAGTTAGCGCCGGAGTCGTAAAAAACACACTGGGAGTGTATGGACTAACTGCACTTGTTGCCATTGTCATCGGACCTTTTTTGAGCATTGGCATCCAATATCTGTTGCTGAAGATGACTGCATCTGTATGTGCTACGTTTAGATCGAAAACAATTACGACATTGATTATGGATATATCCGGCGCAATGGGATTATTGCTGGCCATGACCGGAACGGTGTGTCTGCTTTTGATGATTAGCATGGTGTGCTTTATGAAGGGAGTAATCTAGATGAAAGCGTATCTTGTAAGCATTTTGGCAGCAGCAATTATCAGCGGAATAATCACAAAACTGATGGATGGTAAGGGAACGCAGGGGACGGTGGCAAAGCTGATTGCAGGACTGTTTCTTTCCTTTGCTATTATTTCACCACTTAAAAACATACGCATTGAAGGGCTTTCGGTCCTTACAGAATCCTTCGAATCGGATGCGCAACTGGCCGTGGAGAATGGACAGAGTCTTACATCGACCGCAATCGGTCAGCGCATAAAACAGAGCTGTGAAGCATATATCTTGGACAAAGCCCGACAGCTGGATGCCGATTTGGAGGTGTCGGTGACGCTGGATGACAGTTCCGTTCCCGTACCGGTTGCGGTGGTCTTGAAAGGAAATGTTTCGCCCAATACCAAACGCACATTGGAAGCCATCATTGCAGATAATCTGGGGATTCCAAAGGAGGCTCATACATGGACTTGAAGAAACTGCAGCAAAAGACCGGGGGACTGCTGAAAAAATACCGGTATGTTCTAATTGTTCTGTTGATTGGTATAGGATTGATGTTGATACCGGATTTTGAAAAAGAATTAGATACGACACCAGTTTCGAATACTCCGGAATTCACCAATCAATCTGAAGAATTGACAGGGATTCTTTCGCAAATTCAAGGGGCCGGTAAGGTGCGGGTGATGCTGACTCTGGCGTCCGGTGAGCAGACTGTATATCAAACAGACAAGGATATGGATGCCAGCGGCTCTGTGCGTTATCAGACAGTAACCGTCACCGACTCGAACCGGAATCAGCAGGGTATTGTGCAGCAGATACTGGCGCCGGAGTATCGAGGCGCTATCATTCTATGTCAGGGAGCGGAGGATGCCAGTGTTCGGCTGGCGATTGTTGAAGCGGTTTCCGATGCTACCGGATTGACCTCGGACCGGATATCCGTTTTGAAAATGAAATAAGTGGAGGAATATTGATGAAAATGACAAACTGGAAAAAGAACCTCATCGCTGCTGGTGTGCTGATTACAGTATGTGCCGGTATTTATTTGAACTGGCTGCACAGCGGGGGAGATGCCAAGGCATTGGCGGATACGCTGGACGCAGAAAAGGTTATGTCGGACGAATTGCTGATTCTGGATGGTACAAGTGTTGAGGTTGGAAATGTGAATACCGGTTCGGATTATTTTTCTGCTGTCCGTTTATCCCGCCAGAAAGCGCGTGACAGCGCTGTGACCATTCTTCAGGAAACCATCGCCACCGGTTCCGATGCAGAAGCTTCCACTTCAACAAGTCAGCTTGAGGAAATTGTTCAGATTGCCTTGTGTGAGGCGCAGATTGAGAGCCTGGTCATTGCGAAAGGATACACCGACTGCGTTGCTTATATGAGTGAAAATGGTATTTCTGTGGCTGTATCTGCTCCCGAAGGTGGACTTCAGGAAAAGGACGTTGCCTTGATTGCTGATATCGTTATGACCCAGTCTAATCAGACCTATGACCAAATCCGTGTGGTGGAAGTGAAGTAGTAATAGAAAAATCTGTTGTAATTTTTGAAGGGCTGTGGTATAATGTATAAAAATATGCTGTACTGTCGTGCAGCGGAGTTACAGGAGGATACTACCATGGCTGATAATAAGCAGTACATCACACAGGTGCAGGATAATGGCCGCGTTCTGATTTCTGAGGACGTGATTGCTACCATTGTTGCACAGGCTTTGACCGATATCGAGGGCTTTGTGACCCTGAGCAATAAGCCCGGTGCTGAATTTGCTGATATTGTTGGTAAGAAGAACTGGGGCAAGGGAATCAAGGTCGTTATTTCTGAGAATGACGAAGTAAATGTTGATTGCAATGTAATCGTCGGTTACGGCGCCAGCGTCATTAATGTCGCCAACGCAATTCAGGAAGCAGCGATTTCTGCGCTGAATTCCATGGCTGGCATCACCGTTGCCAATATCAACGTTAACGTCTGCGGCATCGCTCGCAAGTAAGCCATGACAAGAGCAAACGCCAGAGAGCTGGCTGTTCACTTGATTTACGGTCGTGACTTCACCGGTGAAGAGCCGGAGAAAGTGGTTGCCGTCCGGCTGGCGAAGGAATACTACGCCAAGCTTTCTCAGGAAAATGATATCTATGCCGACCGTCCCAATCCTGCACAGGTTGCCTATCTGGATAAGGTGGTTGGTGGCGTTGCCAACCGTACTGAAGAATTAAATGCCCAGATTCAGAAATTCTCCATCGGTTGGGATGTGAGCCGTATCTCCAGATTGACCCGCGCCATTATGCAGCTGGCAATCTTTGAGATTTTATATGTTGAGGATGTTCCCACCGGCGTTGCCGTTTCTGAGGCGGTTCGTATCGCCAAAAAGTATGACGGTGACGATACCGGTTCCTTTGTCAATGGTATTCTGGGATCCTTTACCAGAAGCCTGACTGCTGAGGGTGCGAAATGAGTGTCATCGGTTTTGACACCAGTAATTACACTACTTCAATCGCTTGTTTCGATGGGAATGAAGGTGTAAACGTTTCCAAACTCCTTCCTGTGAAAGAGGGGGAGCTTGGTCTGCGTCAATCGGACGCAGTGTTCAACCATACCAAAAGCCTGCCGGAGCTTTCCGGCAGGCTGTTTTCCAATGTTGATTATTCTTCAGTCACTGCTGTGGGTGTCAGTACCCGCCCTAGAGCCGTAGAGGGTAGCTACATGCCTTGCTTTATGGTAGGACTGTCCCACGCAAAGCTACTGTCTGATGCGCTGAAAGTGCCGCTGATTGAGGTTTCCCATCAGCAGGGGCATATTGCTGCCGCGGCATGGAGTGCCGGACGAATGGATTTGTTGGATCAACCCCATCTTGGCTGGCACTTATCCGGCGGCACCACCGAGCTGCTGCTGATTGAGCCAGACGGTAAAAATGTTCGCTGTGAACGTATCGGCGGAACGACAGATATCTCCGCGGGTCAGCTCATTGATCGCACCGGTCAGCTTTTGAAGTTGCCGTTTCCATCCGGCAAGCATCTGGACCAGCTCAGTCAGTCCGCACAGGGCAGGGAAGTGTTCAAGGTAAAATGCCCCGGTCTGGAGTTTTCTCTGTCCGGTGTTCAGAATAAGGTGCAGCAGTTCCACAATGAAGATGCGGTAGAAACAGCCGCCTACGCATTACGTTGTGTTGCGCAGGCTGTGAAGTCCGCTACCCTCAATGCCATGAAGGAATACCCGGACTTGCCGGTGATATTTTCCGGCGGTGTGGCATCAAATTCTATGCTACGCCAAGTGCTGGCACCTCTGAATCCTGTTTTCGCGCAACCCCAGTATTCTACCGATAACGCCATGGGTGTGGCTATCCTAGCCCACCGCCTGCAGGAGGGATGATATGGCACAGAATGTTCTGTCCATTACACAAATCAACGAGTATATCCGCTCCCGCATGGATGCCGATCCTATGCTGGCGCAGGTTGCCGTTCGGGGTGAAATCAGCAACTATAAGCTATACCCCTCCGGACATCACTATTTTACCCTCAAAGACGAGGGTGGAGCGCTGAAGGCGGTGATGTTCAAGGGCAACGCCATGCGCCTGCGGTTCCGTCCGGAAAATGGCATGAAGGTGATTGCCATGGGTAAAATCAGTGTGTTTCCCCGTGACGGTGCTTACCAGCTTTATTGTATCGCGTTGACTGTGGACGGCGTTGGCGATTTGCATGCCGCCTTTGAGCAATTGAAAGCAAAACTGGCGGCGCAGGGGCTATTTGACCCTGCTCACAAGAAACCCATTCCCAGATATCCCGGAGTGATTGGAATTGTCACCAGCTCCGCCGGTGCGGCGCTGCATGATATGCTGCGAATCCTGATAAAACGATATCCTTTAAGTCAGGTTCGGCTGTTGCCGGTACGGGTACAGGGCGTGGAAGCCCCGGGTGAAATTGCCGCTGCCATTCGATATGCCAACCGTTACCAGCTTGCGGATGTGTTGATTGTAGGAAGAGGCGGTGGTTCTATCGAGGACCTGTGGGCGTTTAATGATGAACAGGTTGCCCATGCCATCTATGATTCTGTGATTCCGGTGATTTCCGCAGTTGGACATGAGCCTGATGTGACCATTTCTGACTATGTAGCCGATCTTCGTGCTGCTACGCCTTCCAATGCGGCGGAACTGGCAGTACCTGATCAGGATGCCCTGCGACAGGCGCTGGATTCTCAATCCGCTGCAATGGCTGCTGCGCTGATTCGGCAACTGAAATCTGCACGGCGGCATCTGAATGTTCTGGCTTCCAGTCCGGCTCTTTGCAGCCCGACCGGCTATCTGGAGCGGAAGCAAAAGGATCTTTCAGCTCTCCGGGAGCGACTGATTTCTGCCCAGATTCGATTGATTGACCGTAAAAAACAAACTTATATCGGCCTGACTGCCAAGCTGGATGCCATGAGTCCGCTGAAGGTTCTGACCCGTGGCTACGCCATGGTTCAGGGACAGGACGGCACGGTAATCCGCTCTGCCGGTCAGATCACTACCGGTGATACCATTACACTATCTCTGTCTGACGGACGGGTGACTGCCGCCGTCACTGATGTTAAGGAGGATGCCCAATGAATCAGCACAATGCCACCTTTGAAACCAATATGCAGCGTCTGGAGCAGATTGTCCGTGCCATGGAGCGGGGTGATGTGCCGTTGGAGGCGTCCCTGAAGCTGTTTCAGGAGGGTACGGAGTTGGTCAGAAACTGCGGTAAATTACTGGATGAAGCAGAGCTTCAGGTGAAAAAGGTCATGACCGCGCCTGATGGCACGCCGGTGCTGGAGGACATGCCCAATGATTGAACGTACTGTGTTGTATCGTGAGTATATTGAGCAATACATGAAGGACTGGTATACACGTTTTCACAATGAGCCTCAGTCAAAGCTTTTTGATGCTGTGGAGTACAGTTTGCTTGCCGGTGGTAAGCGGCTCCGACCAGTATTTGCTTTTGAATTCTGCCGGATGTGCGGCGCTGACTGGAAAAAGGCTGCACCCTTTGCGGCCGCCATCGAAATGATTCACACTTACAGTTTGATTCACGACGATTTGCCCTGCATGGATAATGATGATTACCGCCGTGGCAGACTGACCAATCACAAGGTTTACGGCGAGGCGATGGCCATTCTTGCCGGTGACGCGTTGCTGACGGATGCTTTTTGTGTTGCGTCCACAGCAGGTATCGCCGAAGCTGTGGGGGTATTGGCAGAATGTGCCGGTTCTCTCGGCATGGTAGGCGGTCAGGTACTGGACATTATGAGCGAGGAACGGGTTCTGACAGAACAGGAGGTTCTGGACATCCAGACTCGTAAGACCGGTGCGCTGATTAACGCCGCCTGTGTCACCGGTGCCATGGCAGGTGGTGCCACGGAGGAGCAGATTGCTGCAGCCGGCAGATTCGCCGGTGCGCTGGGGCTGGCTTTCCAGATTCGCGACGATATGCTGGACGTTATCGGTAATGCCGATGAGCTTGGGAAAGCTGTCGGCGTGGACGAAGGAAAGAATACCTTCGTCCGACTGTACGGCTTGGAGAAATGTGAAGAGCTGGTGCAAAAATACACCGCAGTTGCCATTGATGCGCTGTCTGCCTTCGATGATGCGGCTTACATGACTGAACTGGCGAAAAGCCTGACAGATCGAACTGTATAACCATTCTCCCGACCGCCAATGGTCGGGAGAATTTTTGAATAATCCGTGAATATTGGTCTTGCTTTTCAGAAATATAGTGATACAATGATTGTCGTGCGATTAAATAGAAAGGACAATTACTATGCTCGAAAAGGTTTTTAAGCTTTCAAAGAATAATACCACAGTCAAGACAGAAGTCATTGCCGGTATTACCACCTTCATGACAATGGCTTACATTCTGGCTGTCAATCCGGATATCCTAAAGGCCGCCGGCATGGATCCCACAGCGGTTCTCCTTGCCACTGCAATTGCTTCCTTTATTGGTACTGCATGTATGGCATTCATGGCCAATCTGCCCTTTGTGCTGTCTGCCGGTATGGGTCTGAATGCGTACCTTGCTTATACTGTGGTTCAGGGTATGGGTTATAGCTGGCAGATTGCGTTGCTTGCTGTGTTTGCTGAGGGTATTATTTTCATCATTCTTTCCCTCACCAACGTTCGCGAAGCAATTTTCAATGCCATTCCCCTGACTCTGAAGCGGGGCGTTTCTGTGGGTATTGGTCTGTTTATCGCCTTTATCGGCCTGCAGAATGCCGGACTGGCGGTGGATTCCACCACGTTGGTTACCATCACAAGCTTTACGGATAATTTCACCACCAGCGGTATCTGCGCTCTTCTGGCGCTGGTGGGTCTAATGATTACCGCCGCCCTCCATATCCGTGGCGTGAAGGCCTCCATGCTGATTGGCATTGTGGCAACATGGGTGCTGGGTATCATTTGCGAGCTGGTGGGCTGGTATACGCCTAATATGGATGCCGGTTACTTCAGCCTGATTCCCGATAGTTTCATTTCCGTGGATTTTTCCAAGCTGGGCAATACCTTCGGTCAGTGTTTTGCTATTGATTTCTCCACTATTAAACCTTTGGATTTCGTTGTAGTTATTTTTGCGTTCCTGTTTGTAGACCTGTTCGATACATTGGGTACGCTGATTGGTGTTAGCACCAAGGCCGGTATGCTGGATAAGGACGGCCGCTTGCCCGGTATCCGCTCTGCTCTGATGGCAGATGCAATCGGTACCACCGCCGGTGCAGTTCTGGGTACCTCTACAGTTACCACCTTCGTTGAAAGTGCCTCCGGCGTCGGCGCCGGCGGAAGAACCGGTCTTACTGCGCTGGTTGCCGGTCTGCTGTTCCTGCTTTCTACTTTGTTTGCTCCTCTGTTTACCGCCATTCCCTCCTTTGCCACCGCACCTGCTCTGATTATGGTAGGTTTCCTGATGGTTAGCTCCGTGACGGAGATTCGTTTCGATGATGACAACTTGACCGAGTGCATCCCTGCCTATATTGCCATTATCGCCATGCCTCTGTTTTACAGCATCTCCGAGGGTATCTCTCTGGGCATCATTTCTTATGTAATTCTGAATATTGCCACCGGCAAGGCAAAGAAGGTCAAGCCCCTGATGTACATTCTGGCTGTCCTGTTTATTCTGAAGTACATTTTCCTGTAACACCGATCCTTGATTTTTTCGAAATATATGGTAACATATAGCCTGTGAGAAAGGACGGCGAATGTTATGAACAAGATTTACATACCGCAGGGCTACAAGCCTGTACTGGATGAATATGATACCCAACGGGCCATTGCCTACATTAAGCAGACTTTTCAGGATGAGTTTTCCGGTGCGCTGAATTTGAAGCGTGTGTCTGCGCCGCTTTTTGTCACGGCTGATTCCGGTCTGAATGATAATCTGAACGGCTATGAGCGCCCTGTTTCCTTCGATATTCCTGCTGTTGGCAACGATGCTCAGGTGGTTCATTCTCTTGCAAAGTGGAAACGGCTGGCTTTGAAACGGTACGGCTTCGGCATTGGCAATGGTCTGTATACCGATATGAACGCCATCCGTCGGGATGAGGATTTGGATAATGTACATTCCATATACGTTGACCAGTGGGACTGGGAAAAGGTCATCACCAAGGAAAACCGGAATCTGGATTATCTGAAGCTGATTGTCCGTGCAATTGTTGGCGCCATTTGCAACACCAATGACCGGCTGCATGTTCGTTATCCCCAGCTTCGTGTAGAGCTGAATCGGGAAGTGGCCTTTGTTACCACGCAGGAACTGGAGTATATGTACCCCGACCTGACCGGACATGAGCGAGAGGATGCCTTCGTCCGCGAGAATCACACCGCCTGCATCATGCAGATTGGTGGCAAGCTGAAATCCGGAAAGCCTCATGACGGTCGCGCACCGGACTACGATGACTGGAAGCTGAATTGCGATATTTTCTTCTGGGATGAGGTTTTGGGGCGTTCTCTTGAGATTTCCTCCATGGGTATCCGTGTGGATTCTGACGCACTGGATCGTCAGCTGACCTTAGCCGGGTGTGATGACCGCAGAGAGTTGCCTTTCCACAAGGCCCTGTTGAATGGTGAACTGCCCCTGACCATCGGCGGCGGTATCGGTCAGTCCCGACTGAGCATGCTGATGATGGGCTGCGCTCATATCGGCGAAGTCCAGTCCAGCGTCTGGGATCAGCAGACTATGGATGAGTGTCAGAAAGCAGGCATTCGACTGCTATAATACTTATACGGCGCAGTTGCGAAACTGCGTCGTATTTTTTGCTGCGGTATTGAAAAATACAGTCGGATGAAGTAAAATGGAACTATCAATTTGAAGC
Organism: Faecousia sp.; assembly: GCA_045531675.1. Classification (GTDB taxonomy): domain Bacteria; phylum Bacillota; class Clostridia; order Oscillospirales; family Oscillospiraceae; genus Faecousia. The sequence continues at coordinate 42,313 of JAZSEN010000057.1, read as the reverse complement.
GATAGGGAATACGATGATGGATTTTGAAACCAGATTTTTGAATGCCAGAAAGGCATATATTGAAAGCCAGTTTGCCAGCCTGAACCCCATGCAGCGTCAGGCGGTGCTGACCACAGAGGGCCCCTTGCTTTTGCTTGCAGGTGCCGGAAGCGGAAAGACCACTGTGCTGATTCATCGAATCGCCAATCTCATTCGTTTTGGCTCCGGCAGCGACTCCAATTGGATTCCGGATACGGTTACGGAAGAAGATTTGCTGTTCCTTGAGAATCTTACCGAGCATGTTTCTGAGGCGGACCGGCGTCGTGCTGACTGGATTTGCGCTGTTGAGCCTGCCAATCCATGGAGCATCATCGCCATCACCTTTACCAACAAGGCTGCCAATGAGCTGAAGGAGCGGCTTGGGAGAATCCTTGGCGAAGGGGCGCAGGATGTTTGGGCGATGACCTTCCATTCTGCCTGCTGCCGGATTCTCAGGCGCTACATCGACCGTCTGGGGTATACCACTCATTTTACAATTTACGACCAGACCGATTCCGAACGTATTATGAAAGATATCATTAAGGAAATGGATCTGGATGAAAAGACATTCCCTGCGAAGTATGTTCTGGGTGCGGTGAGCCGTGAAAAGGATGCATTCACCACGCCGGAACGGATGCTCAGCCGTGCTGAGGCAGTCAATGACCATCGTGCCATTCTGGTGGCGAAGGTGTATCGCACCTATCAGACCCGCCTGAAAGAAAACAACGCGCTGGACTTTGACGATATCATTTTTCTGACTGTTAAGCTCCTGCAGGAAAACCCTGATGTTCTGGAATACTATCAGCGGAAGTTCCGTTACGTTCTGGTGGACGAGTATCAGGATACCAACCATATGCAGTATCTGCTGACCAGTCTTTTAGGCGGCGGACATGAAAATATCTGCGTGGTGGGTGATGATGACCAGAGCATCTACCGCTTTCGTGGTGCGACCATTGCCAACATTCTCGATTTCGAAAAACAATACCGTGGCTGTCGCACCATTCGTTTGGAGCAGAACTACCGCTCCACCCAGTCCATTCTCAATGCCGCAAATGCTGTGATTGCCCATAATCTGGGACGAAAGGGGAAACGGCTTTGGACTGCCAATGGAGCTGGTGACCCGGTAATTGTTTATGAAGCCAATGACGAGGGGGCGGAGGCAAACTTCGTCGCCGGACAAATCATGCGTGGCAAAAAGTTCGGTGACCACGCCATATTGTACCGAACCAATGCCCAGTCCAACGCGTTGGAGTATGCCCTGAAGCGAAACGGTATTCCGTACCGCATCATTGGCGGTACTCGTTTCTTCGATCGTGCGGAAATCAAGGACATGGTCAGCTATCTGGGTATCATCAACAACCGCAACGATGATTTTCGCTTGAAACGTATCATCAATAATCCCCCCAGAGGTCTGGGTGCCAAAACCATTGAAAATGTGGAGCGGTTGTCTCAGGCAGCTTCGTTACCGATGTATAGTGTAGTGTCGGATCCTTATTCCTATGGACCTCTGGAGAAGTCTGCCGCAAAGCTGCTGCAGTTTACTGTGATGATTGAAGATTTGGCACAGATGTTGGAGCAAGGGATGAGCCTGCCGGAATTTTATGATGAGCTGATGAAACGCACAGGCTATGCCGATATGCTGGAGATGAAACCCACCGAAGAAAACAAAACCCGCTTGGAAAACATTCGTGAGTTGCGTTCCAGTATCAATGCTTATGTTGAAAGCACCGAAACACCCACATTGGCAGGGTTTTTAGAGGAAATTGCGCTCTATACCGATATCGAGCAGTACAACGACGGCGATGATGCGGTGGTGCTGATGACCATGCATACCGCAAAGGGTCTGGAGTTTCCTCATGTTTACATTGTCGGCTTTGAGGATGGACTTTTCCCTGGAATGCGAGCCATCGGTGACGGAGAGGAGATGGAGGAGGAGCGGCGACTTTGCTATGTGGCAATCACCCGTGCCAAGCAGACACTCACTATTTCCTATGCCCGTCAGCGCATGCTTTACGGCCGAACCAACGCGGCGCTGGCTTCCCGATTCCTCAAGGAAATTCCGGAGGATTGTATCGTCCGCAAGGGCGGCTATCAACGGCGTGAGGCTTATCATTACAACATTCCGGTCAGCAACAACTATCTTAATAATCAGGTTCGCAAGCCACAACCGGAATCTGCGCCCTGTCCTGAAATCAGCAAGGGCGATATGGTGCAGCATGCGGCATTTGGCAGGGGAATGGTGCTGTCAGTACTGAAAATGGGGAATGACGCACTGCTTGAAATTGCGTTCGACCAGATTGGTACCAAAAAGCTGATGGCGAAAACTGCTTTTGCCCATATGAAAAAGCTGTCATAATTCGGTTGTCATCGCATACCTTTATCAGAGGGGGTGCGATGATGAGAAAGTTGATCCGGGTGGTAATGGTTTTGGTTTTACTTTTGGGTGGTGTGTTGTTCTGGATTCGCAGCCAGTATCATGAGCCGATTCTGGCACTTGCCCAGACCCAAATCAAAAATACCACCTCTGACCTGATTAATGACGCCATCTCCCAGCAAATGACCGACGGTGACATACAGTACGACCGGATTGTATATTTTGAAAAGAATCTGGAGGGGCGCATAACCGCTCTGAAAACCAATATTTCCGAGGTCAACCGACTGAAAACCGATACACTGGATATCATCAATGATGAGATTCTGGCGTTGGATCCGTCGGACCTTGGAATCCCGCTTGGGAGTCTGTTCCTGCCGGAAATCATGTCCGGTCGAGGACCTGCTTTGCCGGTGGAGATTATCTCTATCCGTAATTCCGACGCCGGCTTCACCAGCACGTTCACACAGGCTGGAATCAACCAAACGCTGCATCAAATCAACATGTTTGTTATTGTGGATGTTGTGGTGCTGGTGTTGGGACAAACGGAGAGTTTTACTGTGGGTAGTGAAATGGTGGTTTCGGAAACCATCATTGTCGGCGATGTACCCGACACATTTTTTCAAAATGGAGGCACTTATGGAAGCGAACCAAAGAATCCTTGAGCTTCGAAAAATCCTGACAGAGGCAAACTACCGCTATTATGTGCTGGATGATCCTCAGTTGCAGGATTTTGAATATGATCGGCTCCTGCGAGAGCTAGAAGAACTGGAAAACGCCAATCCTGAGTTGATTACAGCAGATTCACCAACCCAACGTGTGGGTGGTCAGGCGTTGAGCCAGTTCGAGAAGGTGGAGCATCCGGTCCCACTGATGAGTCTGCAGGATGTGTTTTCTGTGGAAGAGTTGGAGGAGTTTCTTCAGAAAGTGAAGGGCGCTGTACCTTCTGCCCGATTCTCCGTCGAACCTAAGATTGACGGACTATCGGTGGCGCTGGAGTATATTGACGGAAAATTTGTCCGTGGTGCAACACGGGGTGACGGCGTTGTGGGCGAGGATGTGACTGAAAACCTGAAAACCATTCGTTCCATCCCCATGACGCTGAAGGGCGCACCGTCACGGCTGATTGTCCGTGGCGAGGTGTTTATGCCCAAAAAGCAGTTCCATGCCCTGAATGAGCGGCAGGAGCTGGAAGGAAAGCCTTTGTTTGCCAATCCCAGAAATGCGGCGGCTGGTTCTCTGCGTCAGCTTGATCCGAAGATTGCTGCAAAACGCGGTTTGGATATTTTTATCTTCAATATTCAGCTTGCCGATGGGATTACCTTTAACAGCCATGATGAATCCCTGCAATACCTGAAAAAGCTCTGCTTTAAGGTCATTCCTCACCATATTCTGGACAGCATTTCCGGTGTGACCCAACGGGTCATGGAAATCAACGAGGAGCGGGAGCTGCTGCCTTGCGATATTGATGGTGCGGTCATCAAGCTGGATGACCTTGACCAACGGCAGCGTCTGGGTGCTACCGCAAAATTTCCCCGTTGGGCGGCGGCCTATAAGTATCCGCCGGAAATCAAGCCCACTGTGGTTCGTGATATCCTTGTTCAGGTGGGACGTACCGGTGTGCTGACGCCAAAAGCGGTTGTGGAACCGGTTCGGCTTGCCGGCACCACTGTCACCAACGCCACACTCCACAATCAGGACTTCATTACCGAGCGGGATATCCGGATTGGAGATACGGTGCTGATTCGAAAGGCAGGCGAGATTATTCCGGAGATTCTGGAAGTGGATCTGAACAAGCGTCCAGACGGAACAATTCCGTACCGGTTGCCTGCAACCTGTCCCATTTGCGGAGCCCCCACTTCCAAGGATATGGATGGCGCTTTCCTGCGCTGCACCGGTGCGGCGTGCCCTGCACAGCTTGTGCGGAATATCTCCCATTTTGTCAGTCGGGATGCCATGGACATCGATGGCTTCGGTTCTGCCATTGTGGAAGCGCTGATTGAAAAGGGACACATCCAAACACCGGCGGATATTTATTATTTGACCCTTGAGGAACTAAAAAGTCTTTGGAAATCCGGCGATACCGCCGCAAAAAAACTGCTTGCCGCCATTGAGGCCAGCAAGCAGCAGGATTTGAGCCGTCTGATTTATGCCCTTGGCATTCGTCAGGTTGGTGCGAAAACTGGTAAGGTTCTGGCGTCTGCTTTTGGTTCTATGGATGCTCTGATGAATGCTACCGAGGAACAGCTGACGCAGGTGCCGGATGTAGGTGAAATCACTGCCGGATTCATTGCGGACTGGTTCCGTCAGGAGCAATCCCGTCAAATCCTGGAACGTCTGCGGCAGGCCGGTGTGAACTTTGAGAGCAAGCGGGTGATTACAGACACTCGTTTTGCGGGTATGACCTTCGTTCTGACCGGCGCGCTGACCAAATTCACACGGGATGAAGCCACGGAACGAATTGAGTATTTCGGCGGTAAGGCGGCAGGTTCTGTATCGAAAAAGACAACCTATGTGGTAGTGGGCGAAAACGCAGGTTCTAAGGAACGAAAAGCCCGTGAGCTTGGAATTCCAATTTTGTCAGAAGATCAGTTCTTGGAAATGATTCAATAAGCGAACAGCCGGAAAGCATTTGCTTTCCGGCTGTAACCATTACAAGGAGAAATCGCACTCCTCGTATTTGTTGAAATCCAGCGGTTTTGCCTTAATAGGAATCCGCTTGCAGGGATCGTATTTGAATTTACGGCATTTATCCTGCTCCGGTAAAACTCCGCGCTTCACGCACAGCACCATACCATCCTCCATGACCGTACCACGATGGCAGTACCGGCAGGAACATTCTATCTTTTTTCTGAAGAGCATAGCAGTATCCTCGCATCCTTGATGGTGTCATTATACACTTTTTCTTTCCGAAATGCTACTGTTATTTTCAAATTTACCATATATATTCCGCAGATTATCACGCATAGCAAGGGAATCAGTCGGAATTCTCCTATCAGTACAGTTGCAATCAGAGCGCAGATGGACGCTTGTAAAACTTTTCCCGGGAAATATGCACGCCGGTCAAGGTTCGGGGGGAGGACGCTAAAGGTCTGCATAGTCACGCATACACCGCCAAAGCTCGCCATGATGACACATAACAAAAATCGTAATTCCACATTGCTGATGCCAGAAAGCTCTGTGAACCCATTCGCCAGTTCCAGTAGTCCGCAAAGGCCGATTTGCACTACCGGCGGCATCGACCATAAAATCCATCGCTCCAGAAATCGAAACAGGATACGAAACAAAACAACCCATCCACAGACGGTTGCGGTGGTGTATAGTCCGCTCTTTAACGCCTCTGGCAGGGATACATCCTTTACTGAGGACTTTTTCATCGAAAAGGTTGGTGTCGCCGGAAGGATTCTGGCAAGGATGACAGCACTAAACAGTTGAATCAGCCAGACTGCCAGACACACTCTTACATCCGAAAACAGTGCCATGCCCATCCCGAAAATAAAGGAAGGTCCGCACTGGTTGCATATTGGAAGCAATCGCCGGGCTTCCGCTTTAGAAATTGCGCCATCTTCGTAGGTCTGACTGATAACTCTTGCGCCCACAGGATATCCACCCAGTAAGCCAGTCAGCAATGCGGCTCCTGCGTTGGGACTGATACGAAACAGCTTTAAGAAAGGTTTTGGAAGCTTGGTTACCGAGGCGGACAGAATAGTGGAAAGGACAAAAAACGGGAATAATGTTGGTATCACCCTCTGTATACACAGCTCCAGTCCTTCTGTTGCACCTGACAGAGCGCATTTACTGTCCAGAATCAGCACCATCATAACCGCAGCCGCACCAATGGCTTTGACAGCCCCCATATCCAATCACCTCAGAAGAACCTATGCGGCATCGGTCAATTTCATCCCATCCACTTCATACCATTCCATACGGGGGTGTGTCCATGAAACAGGGAGGCGGCTGGATGGACCGGCTGGCAAAGCAGGACGAGATTCTGCCGGGGCAAACATTGGTAGAGCTGCTGGGCGACCGGCGTGTGCTGATAGAGCATCATCGGGGCGTGACGGAATACAGTCGGGAACGAATTCAGATTCGGGTAAAGTTCGGAATTCTCTGCATCTGCGGCGAGGGTTTATCACTTTGCAGAATGACAGCGAATCAGTTGGTTATCATGGGAAGGGTGGATTCGCTGACGTTGTTCAGGGGGGATTGAGATGGGAATTAACCTGATTAAAATAGAACTGATCAGTGCGGATCTGGCTGGAATCCTGCGAAAGCTGTCCAATTCCGGAGTGGTATTACAGGATGTGGGTGCAATGGATGGATTGTCTATTCGACTGACAGTCCAGCGAAATCAGTTTCCAATTCTGAAAAAAATCTGTGCAGTCGACGGCTGTGATGTAAGAATCCTTCGTGTTGCGGGATTGGTGCATATACTGCGACAGGTTATTAAACGTCCGGTACTGGTGTTAGGGATTCTTGGAATTATATTACTAACCATGTATCTACCAACAAAAGTGCTGATTATCGAGGTTGAGGGAACAAACACAGTCAGTCCGACTGAAATTATTGCCAATGCGGAGCATTGTGGTATCTGCATTGGCGCGGACAGAAGTTCCATTCGAAGCGAAATGGTCAAAAATGAATTGCTGGGACGGATGCCACAATTGCAGTGGGTTGGGGTGAATACCTATGGCTGTCGGGCCGTCATCAGCGTGCGGGAAAGAACCCATCCGGAAGAGAAATCGGAAGAGAAAGGAATCAGCAGTCTGATTGCCGCTCAGGACGGCGTCATACGGGAGATGACTGTATTGCGGGGGAATCCGGTCTGCAAGGTAGGACAGTCGGTTGCGAAGGGGCAATTGCTGATTTCCGGCTATACGGATTTGGGAATCTGCATTCGTGGAACCCATGCGCAAGGGGAGATTTTTGCTGAAACCAGTCGCTCTCTGGAGGTTCTTACCCCCTCTGAAACCGACCAAAGAACGAGTCAAACCCGTCAAGAGAAAAAATTCAGCCTGATTATCGGAAAAAAACGCATAAATTTCTTCAAAGGTAGTGGAATTTCAGGTACCAGTTGTGATAAAATGTATTCGTATCATTATGTGACATTACCGGGAGGATTTCCACTTCCGGTGGTGATTGCGGTGGAGACCTACACATGGCATAGGACAGAACCGTCTGCGTTGGAGGAAGCAGTTGTTTCCCAACAGATGGCAGCCTGTGCCGATGGTTATTTGAAAAGCCGGATGATTGCCGGTCGCATCGACGCAAGATACGAGATCATCACGCCCATGGAGGGTGTATATCATCAAATCGGTAATTACGCCTGCTATGAAATGATTGGCAGGGTTAGACCCGAGGAGGATTTAGGAACAAATGAAATTGATTGAACGAATGGTAAACGCGGAGCGGGTAGAGGACCTGATTGCGGTCTTTGGCTCCTTCGATGAAAATATTAAACGTATTGAGGATGCGCTGTCTGTGTCCATCGTTAACCGCGGTAACGAGATTAAAGTCTGCGGCGACGAGGAAGCGGTGGATAAGGCGGTGCGTACCTTGGAAGGCCTCATGTCGCTGGCTGCCAAAGGCGAGACCATCGATGAACAGCGGGTCCGCTATTTGATTACGCTGGTCAAAGAAGGCAACGACCATCAAGTAGCCCAGATGGCAAAGGATGTGGTCTGCATTACCGCCAAGGGCAAACCCATCAAGGCGAAAACTGTAGGTCAGCAGACTTACATGAAAGCGATTCAGAAAAACACTGTAACCATTGGTGTGGGACCTGCCGGCACCGGCAAGACCTATCTGGCAGTGGCAGCGGCGGTTGCAGCCTTTCGGGAGCGGACGGTGAACCGGAATATTCTGACCCGTCCGGCGGTGGAAGCCGGTGAACGTTTGGGCTTTCTACCGGGAGATCTTCAGAATAAGGTGGATCCATACCTGCGTCCTTTGTATGATGCGCTCTACGATATGCTTGGCGCGGAGACCTTCCAGAAATATCAGGAGCGTGGCTCCATTGAGGTAGCGCCTCTTGCTTATATGCGTGGCCGGACGCTGGATGACAGCTTCATTATTCTGGATGAAGCGCAGAATACCACCAAGGAGCAGATGAAAATGTTCCTGACCCGTCTGGGTTTTGGCTCGAAAATTGTCATTACCGGCGACGTGACCCAGATTGATTTACCGGATGATAAGACCTCAGGCTTGAAGGATGCCATCCGTGTTCTTGAGGGCGTCAACGATATTGACATCTGCCAACTGACCTCGGCAGATGTGGTGCGCCATGCGCTGGTTCAGGAAATCATTAACGCCTACGAAAAGGCGGCGAAGAAGCCGGAACCGCCCAAGTCCTATAATCGCAATCAGAGGAAGAATGGATATGAAAAATAAGATAAATCTGACCTTTCAAGGGTCTGCAATTAAAAAAATAATCGTTGGCACTATCATTCGCAAGTGCATCGATGCCACTCTCGCGTCTGAAGGAATTGATATACCCTGCGAAATCAATGTGCTGGTCACTGATGATCAGGGAATCCACGCCATCAATAAGGCAAGCCGGAACATAGATAAGCCTACGGATGTGCTGAGCTTTCCCATGTTTGAATTGACTGCCGGTTCTCCACCTGCGGATTGGGAGCCTTACTTAGATCCGGAGACCGGTTTGTGCCCTCTGGGAGATATGTGCATCTCCTTGGAACGCGCCAGAGCCCAGGCACAGGAATTTGGTCACAGCGAGAAGCGGGAAGTGGGGTATCTGACAATCCACTCCATGCTTCACTTACTGGGTTATGATCATCTGGACGAAGGCCCCCAGAAAGCACAAATGCGCAGAAGAGAAGAAGCCATCGCCGCCGGAATTGCCGGTATGAGCAGATAAAGGAGTTACCATGAAAACAAAAACCGCTATGATTACCATTGCCGGACGACCCAACGTTGGCAAGTCCACCCTGACCAACTATCTGGTTGGCGAAAAAATCGCCATCGTTTCCAATAAGCCCCAGACCACCCGCAACCGTATTTGCGGCATCCTGACCCGAAACGATACCCAGTTCGTGTTTGTGGATACCCCCGGCTACCATCGCGCCCGCACCAAGCTGGGTGATTACATGGTCAATGTAGCCCGGGAGTCCATTGCTGATGTGGATTTGACCATTCTGGTGGTAGAGCCTATCGCCTCCATCGGTCCTCAGGAAGAGGGATTGATTGAGAAAATCAAGGGCAGCAAGTGTCCGGCTGTTCTTGCTATTAACAAAATTGACACCGTTGAAAAGGACAAGCTGCTGGAGGTCATCGCTTTGTATTCTCAGGCAGCCACTTTTGACGCTATCATTCCCATCTCTGCCAAAACCGGCGATGGTGTGGGGCAGCTGCTGGATATATGCGGCAAGTATGCGGTGGAAGGTCCTTTCCTGTTCCCGGAGGATATCACCACAGACCAGCCGGAACGTCAGGTGATGGCGGAGATTATCCGCGAAAAGTTGCTGTGGTGTCTGGATAAGGAGATTCCTCACGGTACTGCCGTGGAAATCACCACCTTCTCCGAGCGTGACAATGGAATTATTGATTTGGATGCCACCATCTTCTGCGAAAAATCCAGCCATAAAGGTATCATCATCGGCAAGCAGGGTGCTATGCTGAAGAAGATTTCCTCCATGGCACGGACGGATTGCGAGAAGTTTATGGGCACCAAGGTCTATCTGACTACTTGGGTCAAGGTTAAGGAAAACTGGCGCGACAGCGATTTCCTTGTCCGTAACTTCGGTTACAGAGAATGATTTCCATGGCTAGGACCTGAGTTTTTCGTAAATCCTATCTCCGGAGGGATGGATATGGATGCGAAGGACTACTGGCAGCTGTTTATGGAAACCGGAGCGCCGGAATACTATATGATGTACAAAGCACAAAGGACGGAGGATGTCCATGTACTTGACAACACAGGCTCTGGTGCTTCGGGTCACGGACTACAATGACCGGGATGCACTTCTGACCCTGCTGACAAAAGACAACGGCAAAATGACGGTCAAGGCAAGGGGACTGCGACGAAAAAACAGTCCCCTGATTGCCCCTTGCCAGCTCTTGGCTTACGGTGAGTTTACCTTGTTTGAATATCGGGGAATGTATACCATCAACGAGGCGCACTCTGTTGAATTGTTTCAGCATCTGCGTCGGGATTTGTGTAAGCTGTCGCTGGGAACTTATTTCGCACAAGTAGCTGAGGTGGTTGCGCAGGAGGATCGTCCGGATTCGGAACTGCTGTCGCTGGTTTTGAACTGCCTGTTTGCTTTGACGAAACTGGAGTTGCCGGAAATGCAAATCAAGGCAGTGTTTGAACTGCGATGTGCCTGTTTGGCCGGTTATACACCGGATTTGAATGGGTGTCATGTCTGCAGCAGTCCGGATACGGTCCAGTTTGATTTGACCGGTGGTGCATTGCTGTGCCGCGACTGCCGCGAAGGTGGAATCCGGATACCTGTCAATAGTGGCGTTTTGGATGCGATGCGTTTTATCGCCTACTGTCCGCCGAAGAAGCTGTTTTCCTTTTCCATTGGTCAGGAGAATCTGGAGCGACTGTCCGGCTTGACCGAAGCCTATCTGACAACCCAGTTGGAGCGAGGCTTTTCTACGTTGGATTTTTATAAATCCTTACTTATTTAGGAGTTACTATGTCTGATTTATACGAAAAATCTTTATATAAGCTGGAGCTGGATCAGGTTCTCAGCCTTTTGGCGGACTGTGCCGGCAGCAGCGAAGGCAAAGAGCGGTGTAAACGGCTGCGTCCTGTCAGCGATTTGGAGGACGTTCAAGCTTTGCTGGATGAGACTACCGCCGCATCGGAGCTTTGCACGAAAAAGGGCAACCCCGGTTTTTCTGATGTAAAGGATGTTTCCGCTTCTCTGGAGCGGGCAGATCGGGGTGGTGCGCTTCAACCCAAGGAATTGCTGTCCATCGGTGGTGTCTTGCGCAGCGCCCGTACCATTAAAAGCTATATTTCCGAGGACGAAAAGCCCACGGTGTTAACCAATCTGTTCAACGCTTTGAGTCCCAACAAGTATCTTGAGGACCGGATATTCGGTGCCATTCTCTCCGAAGAGGAGATTGCGGATACGGCAAGTCCGGCTCTGGCGGACATTCGCCGCCATATGCGGGTACAATCCGCCAAAATTCGGGATTCTCTGCAAAAAGTGATTTCCTCTCCGGCCTACAGTAAATTCCTTCGGGAGCCAATCATCACCATACGGGATGGACGGTATGTTGTGCCGGTGAAATCGGAATGTCGCAATGATGTTCCCGGTTTGGTTCACGACGTTTCTGCCACCGGCTCTACCTATTTTATTGAGCCAATTTCTGCGGTGAATGCCAACAACGCCCTGCGTGAGTTGGAACTGAAGGAAAAGAAGGAAATCGAGCGAATTCTGGCAGAGCTGTCGGCTGAAGCCGCCGCACACCGTGGAGATATTGAGCTGAATTTCGATATGCTGGTTCGTCTGGATGTGATTTTTGCCAAGGCAAAGCTGGGATATCGGATGAACGCGTGGGCGCCGCTGATGAACAATCAGGGCAGAGTGGATCTGCGCAAGGCACGCCATCCTCTGATTGACCAGAAGCAGGTAGTTCCCATTTCGGTTCGTCTTGGCACGGATTTCGACACCATGATTATCACCGGTCCCAACACCGGTGGTAAGACTGTTACCTTGAAAACAGTGGGTCTGCTGACCCTGATGGCGGAGTGCGGTCTGCACATTCCGGCAGGGGATGGCAGTACGCTTTCCACCTTTAACGCCATTCTGGCGGACATTGGTGACGAGCAATCCATTGCCCAGAGTCTGTCCACGTTTTCCAGCCATATGTGTACCATTGTTGATGTTGTGGAGCAGTGTGATGACCGGACGTTGGTGCTGTTCGATGAGCTGGGTGCCGGTACAGATCCTGCGGAGGGTGCGGCTCTTGCTATGGCAATCATCGAATTTTGCCGTAAAATGGGCAGCCGTGTCATTGCCACCACCCATTATGCGGAACTGAAGCTTTATGCTATGCGTACGGCAGGCGTTATTAACGCGTCCTGTGAGTTTGATGTGGAAACTCTGCGCCCGACCTATAAGCTGCTGATTGGTATTCCCGGTAAGTCCAACGCTTTTGCTATTTCCAGAAAGCTGGGACTATCAGAGGAGATTCTGAAGGAAGCCAATGACCTTGTGGGCAAGAGCGACAAGGATTTTGAGGATGTGCTTTCACAGCTGGAGCAGCAACGTCAGCAGATGGAATCTGCCCGATTGGAAGCGGAGCGACTTCGTGCGGAAACCCGTAAAATCAAAGAACAGAACGAGGAATATCACACTCAGCTTCGCCGTGAAAAGGAAAAGGCAATGGAGTCTGCACGTCGTGAGGCGCAGCAGATTATTGAGGATGCCCGTCGGGAAGCGAATGCCGCCTCCGAAGAAATCAAAGCCATCAAAAAGCAGCTTTCTGAATCTGCTGATACCAGTAATATCAATCAGCGACAGGCAGAATTGCGGCGGAATCTGAACGAGGCTCAAAGCCGGATACGTTCTCAGGAGCCGGAAAAGGAACGTCCTGCCCCTACCCGTGATATTCTGGTGGGCGATACGGTGGAGCTGCTGAAGCTGGGCACCAGAGCCAGTGTTCTTGCTATCAATAAGGATGGAACCTATCAGCTTCAGGCGGGTATTCTGAAAATGACGGCGAAAAAGGATGAAATCTATCTTCTGGAGCAAGAGAATCCTTATGTGGAGAAAAAACGTCCTGCCCATTCCGGACGGGAAATGAAGATGACTGCCATGGCCAGTGAAGTGGATTTGCGTGGTATGGATACCATTGAAGCGGTCTGTGTTATGGAACGGTATCTGGATGAAGCCATGCGCTCCAATCTCCGCAGCGTTCGTATTATTCACGGTAAAGGCACCGGTGCGGTCCGCACAGCGGTTCATCAGGCACTGAAAAAAACAAAATACGTCAAATCCTTCCGCCTTGGCTTGTATGGCGAGGGTGAGGACGGAGTAACAATTGCGGAATTGAAATGATTTTTGTTGACATTTTCCGCTTTTTTGTTTATGATATTAAGGTGTCTGAATGATGCTGTAAACGTAAGGAGTGTTACGATATGTTTAGTAAAGAGATTACCGTCCGTTGCGAATCCGGCCTGCACAACCGTCAGGCTACATATTTCGTCCAGAAAGCCAACGAATTTGAGTCCAGTGTCTGGATTGAGTCCGACAACCGTAAAATGAACGCCAAGAGCCTTCTGGGAATTATGTCTCTGGGCATTGTCACCGGCGCTTGCGTGACCCTGTCTGCTATGGGTCCCGATGCGGAAGCCGCTGTAAATGCTCTGGAAGCCCTGCTGCAGCGCGACGTTTACTAAGATTCAATTCCGCCTCAGTGCTTCGCATTGAGGCGGTAATTTTTAGGTGAGTCTATGACCTTTGATGAACTGAAGGATAAAGCCTTGAGCCTGCCCTATGCCCCCGGTGTGTATATTATGCGGGATAAGACTGATAAGGTTATCTATGTGGGCAAGGCTAAGAAATTAAAAAACCGTGTGAGCCAGTATTTTCAGGACACCGCTTCCCATACGCCGAAAACACGCATCATGGTCAGCAAAATTGACCATTTTGACGTCATTGTAGCGGCATCGGAATTTGAAGCACTGGTGCTGGAATGTTCTCTGATAAAGCGGTATTTGCCTAAATACAACATCCTGCTGAAAGACGGTAAGGGTTACCCTTATCTGCGGCTGAATATGAAGGAAGCTTATCCCCGAATCACCATGGTCAGCAAGCTTTCCAATGACGGTGCCGGCTACTACGGTCCCTATGGCAGCCGCGGTGTCACCAATAAAGTATTGGAAGCATTGAGACTGACTTTGAAGCTGCCGAATTGCAATCGGCAGTTTCCCCGTGACATCGGCAAGGATCGTCCTTGTCTGAACTATCACATGGGTCAATGCGAGGGCTGGTGCCAGCCCAATCGAGGCTATGCGCAATATCGCCAGAGAATTGAGCAGGCTCGACAGCTGCTGAACGGCAATTATAAATCTGTTTCTGAGGAGCTGCGGCAGCAAATGGTTTCCGCTGCCGATAATCTGGAATTTGAACTGGCCGCCAGTTTGCGTGACCGGCTGAGTGCTGTGGAAACCCTGGGGCAAAAACAACTGGTCACCGCCGGATCCTTTGCGGATACGGATGTAATTGGTTACGCCCAGACGGAAGCCAAAGCTTGCTTTGCGGTGCTTCATTTCTCCGGCGGTAATCTGTTGGACAAGGATTACGAGGTGATGCCTGTTCCGGATGACAGGGAAACGGCAGTTTCCAGTCTGGTAAAGCAATATTATTTATGCAGGGGAGCGGCACCGAAAATTGTTCTTTTACCCTTTGAAATCGAGGATAGTGAGCTGTTTGCGCAATTGCTGGAGCAGCAATTTGAAAAGAAAACAAAGCTGAAGGTTCCGCAGCGCGGTGAGAATGTCCGGCTGGTGGAGCTGGCTGTGAAGAATGCCTTTGAGGAGGCGCAACGGGTCACCTCCAAGGAGGAGAAGATTTCCGGAACCCTGATGCTGCTGGGAAAAACGCTGACCATGGATCCGCCAAAACGAATCGAATCCTTTGATATTTCCAACATTTCCGGAACGGATATTGTTGCCAGTATGGTGGTTTTTCAGGATGGAAAACCACATAAAAGTGATTACAAGCGGTTCAAACTGGAAAACATGGTGGAACAGGACGACTATGGTGCTATGCGGCAGGTGGTCACCCGTCGGTTCGTCCATTTTCAGGCAGGGGACAAGGGGTTTGAGACTCCACCCGACCTTTTACTGATAGACGGCGGCATTACCCACGCCAAAACCGCTGTAGATGCGCTGAGAGCGCTTGGATTGACTATGCCAGTATTCGGTATGGTCAAGGATGACCGTCATCGTACACGGGCTCTGGTAACGCCGGAAGGCAGGGAAATCCGAATAGACAATCAGCAGGCAATCTTCTCGCTGATTGGAAACATTCAGGAGGAGACCCACCGTTTTGCTATCACTTATCACCGGCAGCTTCGCAGCAAGCGACTGCGCTACTCGGAGCTGGACGGAATTGACGGAATCGGTCCGAAACGAAAACAGGAGTTACTGAAAACCTTCAAATCCCTTACCGCCATCGGTCAGGCTTCTCTGGCTGAACTGGAGCGAATCCTGCCCAAAGATGCCGCTATGGCAGTTTACCAACATTTCCACCGGAAAGAGGATTAACTATGCGTGTAATTACCGGAAAAGCCAGAGGTGTGACCTTGAAAACGCCGGATGGCCTGCAAACAAGACCCACTGCGGACCGTGTCAAGGAAGCGCTGTTCAGCATCATCAATTTTGATATTCCAGGTGCCAGAGTGCTGGATTTGTTCGGCGGTACCGGTCAGCTGGGCATTGAAGCATTGAGTCGCGGTGCATTGTCTGCGGTATTTGTGGATGAACGGGATGATGCCTGCGCTCTGATTAAAGAGAATCTTCGCCGTACCAAAATGTCTCAAGAGGGTAGCGTGGTGCGTGGAGATTATTTGACTTATCTTAAGTCATGCCAGGAGAAGTTCGATATCATTTTCCTGGATCCACCATATGCTGAAGTTTTTCTAGAAAATTCATTAAAAATGATAACGGAAATTGACATTTTGCGAGATGGTGGTATAATAGTTGCAGAGCGCCCGTTAGGGAAGGAGTTGCCATGGTCTTTTGAGGGGTATTCCCGCTCAAAAGACTACAAATACGGCAAAACCTTGCTGACGCTTTACCGAAAGGATTGTGACCAATGAAAATCGCCATTTACCCCGGTAGCTTTGATCCGGTCACCAGCGGTCATCTGAACATTATCCGGCGTGCAGCCAATATCTTTGACCGTCTGATTGTTTGTGTCATGGTCAACGGCGCAAAGAAAACCATGTTCTCCTTGGAAGAACGGGTAGATTTGATTCGCCGTGTGACAGCAGACCTGCCCAATGTGGAAGTAGACGGCTCCGACGAATTACTTGCGGATTATGCCCGCAAGAAGGGAAGCTGTGTCATTGTTAAGGGCCTGCGTGCCGGTTCGGACTTTGAGTACGAATTCCAGATGGCGCTGATTAACCGTAAAATCAATCCGGATTTGGATACTATGTTCCTGACTGCGGAGCATCAATATACTTATCTCAGCTCCAGTACAGTTAAGGAACTTGGACAATACAATGTTGACCTTTCTGATTTCCTTCCGGAGCAAATTATTCCGGATTTTCAGAACAGAATAAATAAACAACGTCAAGGAGGATAACCCTATGAACGAGAAACATATTGAAGATATTATCACCGCTCTGTATGACATGGTGCAGGATGCAAGAGCTGTACCCCTGGCTGCTGACAAGTGCATTCTGGAGCGGGATAAGGTTCTGGACATGCTGGACGAAATCATCGCTCAGCTGCCTGCTGAGTTGAAGCAGTCCCGTACCATCGTCGAAACCCGCAATGACTTGATTAGTCAGGCTCGCGCTGAGGCTGAAGAAATCATCAGAAAAGCCAATGCGGAAGCGGAAATGATGGTATCCAAAGAGCCTATCTACGAAGAAGCGAAGCGTCGCGCTATGGAGCATATCGCTCAGACCAAGCAGCAAATTGCCGGACTGCGTAAAGTCAGCAATGAGTACATGGACGATGCCCTGCGCCGTACGGAAGAGGCCATTGCCCAGTCCCTGAGTGAGGTTCAGGAAACACGCGCTAGATTCAACCAGCTGGCTGCTGCCCAGATTAAGCGCGATTTGGAAGACACCGAGAGCAACACCTGATAATATGAATGGTAACAGCTCAAAAGTTTTGCTTTTGAGCTGTTTTCATGGATGGAGGATATACAATTATGAACTATATGGACCGTTACAACTTCTGGTGCGAGGCTGGACTTCCTTCGGATGTTCAGCAGGAGCTGGAAGCCATTAAGAATGACACCGAAGAGCTGAAGGGTCGCTTTGGCAGTGATTTGCAGTTTGGTACTGCCGGTATGCGCGGAATCATGGGTGCTGGCAGCAATCGTCTGAACCGCTACACTGTTCGCAGAGCTGCTCAGGGTATGGCTGCATGGCTGGCATCCACCGACCTTCCCAAGGAGGCCGCTATCGGCTACGACTCCCGTCACAACTCTCAGCTTTTTGCTGAGGTTTGCGCTGTGGCTTTTGCTGAAGCCGGTATTCACACTTGGCTGTATGACCGTCTGGCGCCCACGCCTATGCTCAGCTTTGCCGTACGTCAGCTGGGCTGCGGTTGCGGTATTGTCATTTCGGCCAGCCACAATGCAGGTGCTTACAACGGTGTCAAATGCTACGGTCCTGATGGCTGCCAGATGACGGATGAGCCTGCTGCTATCGTTACTGCCAAAATCAGCGAGATTCCTTTCTTTGTGCCCGAGACCAAATCCTTCGATGAATATATGGCGGAGGGCAAGATTACCTATATTGGTCAGGATTTGTGGGAAAAGTATTACGAAACCGTCCTGAATGAAGCTGTCGACCCTGAAATGCTGAAAAATGCCGGTTTGAATATCGTATACACACCTCTGTGTGGTACCGGTATGGAACCTGTGCATGCTGTTCTGGGCAAGCTGAATGTGAACATCACCACAGTTGCATGTCAGGCCAAGCCTGATGGTGATTTCAAGACCTGTGAGTATCCCAACCCCGAAACCGATGCGGCTTTGAACGAAAGCTACAAGGTTGCTGCAACCGCGCCCTGTGATGTGATTCTGGGCACCGATCCGGATGCCGATCGTGTGGCAATTGCTGTTCCTAATGGTCAGGGCGGCTACACCAAGCTGTCTGGCAATGAGTTGGGATTCATGCTTCTGGATTACGTTCTGAAGGCTCGTACCGCCAAGAACACCATTCCTGAGGGGGCAATCACGGTTCGTTCCATCGTTTCTTCCCCTCTGGCTGATCGAATCGCTGCTCACTATGGCGTAACCATGAAGGCGGTCCTCACTGGCTTTAAGTATATCGGTGGCGAAATTCTGACGCTGGAGCAGAAGAACGAGGAACATAAATTTATGTTCGGTTTTGAGGAAAGCTGCGGCTACCTGAAGGGAACCTACGCCCGAGATAAGGACGCCATTGTGGCTTCTATGCTGGTTTGCGAGCTGGCGGCTTCTTTGAAGAAAGAAGGCAAAAACATTCTGGATGCCCTTGAGGATGTCTACAAGACCTACGGCTACTATCTTGCTGCCGTTCAGAGCATTGAGCTGACCGGCGCCGACGCTATGGAGAAGGCTGCCAACATGATGGCTGACCTGCGCGCCAACGTGCCTGCAACCATCGGTGGTGCTGCTGTGACTGGTGTCCGTGACTACAAGTCCAGTATTGCAAAGGATTTGGTCAGTGGTGCGGAAACCGTCATTGACTTGCCCAAGTCCAATGTGCTTGAGTTCTTGTTGGGCGATAAGGGTACTGTGATTGCCCGTCCCTCTGGTACGGAGCCGAAGGTCAAGTTCTACTATACTGCAGTTGGTGCTACCAAAGAAGCAGCCAAGGCGCAGCTGGATGCCATTGTTGCCCAGATGTCTAAGTAAATCTAATCCAGAAACCGGAGCGGTTATGAACTGCTCCGGTTCTTTTTTATTTAGAATGTACATACTCTTGCATCGAAAGGGGAGATGGGTATGATTACAAATAAAAAGCCGGGCGGGAAAGCTATGTCAATGCCGGCGGGCATCGCACTGGGATCGATAATTGCACTTGTAACAACGTTGCTAATCGCTGTAATAGTTACGCAACTGGTGCTTAACGAAAAAATCGCTGAAGCATCCATCGGTTATTGGGCAATGGCGGTATTACCGTTGTCGGCAGCTGTAGGAGCTTTCATCTCTGTTTGGCTGATTAAAAGAAGAAGGATGCAGGTTTGTCTGATTACCGGTGGAGCATACTATTTGTCACTATTAGTAATCAATATTTTGTTTTTTGGCGGCCAGTTTAACGCAATGGCCTTGTCACTTCTATTGGTTTTCGTCGGCGCATGTACCATTGGAATAATGGGTGCGAAAGGGGATAGGAGGGGGTCAAAAAAACACAAAAAATACTATTCTCGTTAAGTTGTACAAAAACGAGCCGGCGGGGGAATGCACATTGCCCGTCGGCCAATACCTGCAAGTTTTCTTGCAAAAACAACATTTGGTGTATGAGTAACGAAGTCTAACCCCAAATATAGTTGCGCATTCAGCCAAAATACATATTTACGCGAAATAGTTTACATGGTTTACATAATGACGTTTACATAAAAATCAGCATAATTTACAAAAATGCGAAACTTATTCATTTTCCCTTGAAAATCATTATTTTATGGAGTATAGTATTCAAGCAGAGTTTCCAATGATTTCAGTAATCGCCATTGGCAGGCCTTGGATTGTGCTCCATGATGATTGTTTTCAGGGATGGGAGGTCACATGACAAGGCGTTTATTTCTTTTCTCTATTATCAGCAACTTCTGGCATCGTTATTGCAAATTATTACTGAATCTAGTGTGGATTATCGGGTTTATTACCGGTATTATTTCTGCAGTTTCCTGTGGTGACAGCCTTGGTTTATTAATCCGAAGTATTGTTGACAACAAGGCTTCAATTTCCGGATTGCTTGTAGCAGGGTTCTTACCATTACTATTTACAGTCTTTGCCGTTATGACTTGCCAACCATGGATGTTACCTTTGATAAGCGGCGCAAAAGCTTTTGCTTTTGGTTTTTGTGCGAGTGGTGTTGGCCTGACTTTTCATCATAGTGCATGGCTGATTCGTTTCTTGCTACTGTTTACGGACTGCCTTACAATTCCGATGTTGTTTTGGTTTTCATTGAGGCACATTTCTGATACTACTGTTCCAATTCGCAAGGATGTAACTATTTTGTTTTTGTTGATTGCTATGGTTGTTTGTCTGGATTACTGTTTCATCTCTCCGTTTTTAGCAATGTTGTTTCAATAATATTAGAAAGGTATGCGACCCTCATGTTGGATTTAATTGGTGCTTATGAGAATTACCTCTCCAAGGTAAAGCGGGCATCCTCCAACACCGTGTCCTCCTATATGCGTGACATCCGGCAGTTCGCTGAATGGATTCATGATGAGGATTTGGCGATTTTGGATGTTACACAACAGAATATCAGCGTCTACCTTTCTCGTTTGGAGTCGGAGGGACGTTCCGGTGCAACGCTGTCCCGTTGTCTGGCCAGTCTGAAAAACTTTTATGCCTATCTGGTGACTTCTGGATTCCTGAATAAGACACCTGTCGTGGATATTCATATAGATCGGGGGGAGAAAAAACTTCCGCAGGTTTTATCCGGAAGGGAGATTGAGCTGCTTCTCGCTCAACCTAGTTGTATCGATGCCAAGGGGTATCGTGATAAGGCAATGCTCGAGGTTATGTATGCCACTGGAATGCGTGTTTCTGAAATGATTGAGCTGGATGTGGACGATGTAAATTTGAGTGTCGGCATTATTAAATGTTCCGGCACAAAGAAATCCCGTGCCATTCCGCTCTATCCAGGCGCTCTTCGGGCATTGACGGCGTACATCCGTGACATTCGTGATACACTGATTGCTTCTCCTGATGAAAAAGCGTTATTTGTTAATATCAACGGTATTCGAATGACACGACAGGGATTCTGGAAAATCCTTAAGCAATATCAAGCTTCTGCACATATCGAAAAGGAAATCACTCCTCATACGTTACGTCACAGCTTTGCTGTTCATCTTTTGGAAAACGGTGCGGATTTGGGATCTCTGCAGGAATTGATGGGACATTGTGATATTTCCTCAACTCAAATGTATACGCATTTAGTCGATAAAAAGCTGAAAGCTGTCTATGAAAAGTGTCATCCTAAAGCATAAAAACCGGTCTGTTTTCGTTACAAACAGACCGGTTTTAAGCGCCCATTCTCATACGAGAATGGGCGCAAAATTATAAAGGAAGAGGTTAAATGCCAGTCATAGCAGCCAGAACATCTACCTCGATTTGCTGAATGCTTTTCTTCATTGCCAGACCTTCGTCAATGTCAACATCGGTGTAACCGCCATCATGAGTACATACAATCCGGTTGGTTTTACCTGCAAGAAGAAGTTCTACGGCCAGATAACCCATCTTGGTAGCATTGACACGATCGCGTGCATTGGGAACACCGCCGCGCTGAATATGACCGAGCACAGTAACACGGGGATCCAAATCAATAGCTTCCTTAATCTTCGCAGCAATATCACTGGCAGAGCCAGCGCCTTCTGCAACAACAATCATATAATGCGTAAAACCGTTAAAGCGAGCCTGACGAATCTTTTCAATTACGTCGCGCTCAAAGTCAATGGGTTTTTCGGGCACAAGGACCGCTGTGGCGCCAACAGCCAGACCAACATACATTGCAAGGTAACCGGCATTGCGACCCATAACTTCCACAACAGAACAACGCTCATGGGACTGCATGGTGTCGCGGAGCTTATCGATGCACTGAATGGCCGTATTGGCAGCTGTATCAAAACCAATGCAATAATGAGTGCAATTGATGTCATTATCGATGGTACCGGGGATACCAATTACATTGATTCCGTATTTAGAAAGAGCGCGGGCACCACGGAACGTACCATCACCGCCGATGGCGATAATACTATCCAGACCCAGGAACTTACAGGTGGAAACAGCTTTGCGTTGACCTTCCTCGGTCATAAAGTCCTTGCTGCGTGCTGTATAAAGGATTGTGCCGCCGCGGTTAATAGTATGAGAGACGCTTTTCTCGTCAAGTTTAATGATGTCGCCGGTAATCAGACCATTCCAGCCGCGACGAATACCATAACACTCTACGCCATGATACAAAGCTGTACGAACAACAGCACGAACACATGGATTCATGCCGGGGGCGTCACCGCCGCTGGTGAGAACGCCGATTCTTTTAACATTCATAGGGAAACCCTCCAGAATTTCTATAGTTGATGGTTATATTGTATCGTTGATATCCTGAAATGTAAAGGTATTTTATGAAAAAATTTGCTAAATGTCATGATTACTGTCGAGGGAGGGGGAAGCGCCTAACATCACTTTCCGAACCACTATCAGCTCCGGTATGGCTTCGTATTCAGCATGTTCGATTGACAATATCATGCGCTATGATATAATTCTTTTAGACGATAGGGAAGGGGAGTTAACAATGGTAATACGGTTAGCTGTAGCACAGGATAAAAAGCAGATTTTGAAATATGATCGGCACATTCAGCACGATAAGATTAGTACGAGCATTGATAATAGCCTGATTTATGGTAAGATGATGACGGAGTGGGAAGAGACCATGAAACGCATGGATTATCCCTATGTGATGCTTTCCACCCAAGAGGATGAAACCGCCAAGCATTTCTATGAGATGCTGGGTTTCCACCGTATCGGTGCATTCCTGCCCCCGGAACAGGAAGCAGATGAAATCATGTACTTGAAGGAACTGAAATTATGATTGCCATTCGTGAAGCTAGATTTGAAGAATTGTCGCAGATTTTGGAACTTTATCTGCATCTGCATGAAACCGTTGTGCCAGAAGAGTCGGAGGAAATGCGCCGTACATGGCGGAAGATTGTGTCAGACGATGACCACCATCTGATTGTTTGCGAGGTGGATGAGAAGATTGTGTCCTCCTGTGTCTGTGTCATCATTCCAAATCTGACCCGAGGTGTACGCCCTTATGCCTTTGTTGAGAATGTGGTCACTCATGCCGATTACCGTGGCAAGGGCTACGCAACCGCCTGCCTGAACTACGCAAGGGAACTGGCACAGAAAGAAAGCTGCTACAAAATGATGCTTCTCACCGGATCCAAATCCCCGGAAACGATGGCATTCTATCAAAGCGCAGGGTATAACAGCGCAGATAAGACAGCCTTCATCCAATGGCTGTAAGGAGATGGAAAAATGATTATCTTAATCGGCGGAGCCAGTCATACCGGAAAGACCGTACTGGCGCAGCGACTTTTGGAGAAATACCATTACCCTTATCTGTCCATCGACCACCTGAAAATGGGGCTAATCCGCAGTGGCAACACGGATTTGCCCCCTATGGACGATGACAAGCTGACGGACTACCTCTGGCCCATTGTCCGGGAAATGATAAAGACCGCCATTGAAAACAGACAGAATCTGATCGTAGAAGGGTGCTACATCCCCTTTGACTGGAAGAAGGACCTTGAGCCGGAATACCTTTCTCACATTCGCTACCGCTGCCTGATTCTGTCCCGAACATATATCGAAAATCACTTCGAGGACATTAGAAACCATGGAAATGCCATTGAACTGCGGCTGGATGATAGCGGTCTTAATAAAGCTGCGTTGATAGACCAAAACGAGCGAAATCTACGGCTGTGTCAAGAGACTAACTGTCGATATATTCTACTGGATGATTCGTACAGTATCAAATTAGAGGACATCGTAAAATGATGAGCTCATAAGAAGAGGACAATCCAATTCCTTGATTACACCTAAATATATGAAGATGAGAATTGCAGATACAGCATCAAATCCAGGTTTTTGACTACTCAACATAACGGGGGAGCAAAGATAAAGCCTGGATTTGAAATGTAATGGTGGACCAGATGAACGCAACAAAATATATTTTTTTCTGTCGTTCAACGATTATTCCGCAGAACGGGAACGAGCGGACTCTTCACGATCCATATACTCCTTACTTTTTGCGGATTCAAGCATACGATAACTGTCATAACAATTACGGAGGGATTCGGACTGAATAAAGCTATCAGTACGAATCGCACGAATACGCCGACGTTTATCATAATCTGAATTAGAGCAAAGATTGTCATAATCGACAGGATCATACAAACGAGTAATAGTGAAGCATCCTAAAATCGTATTACACTCATAGCAACCAAAGGACAAAGAACGGAAGTTTTTATCGACGAAATGCCAACGTTGCGAGGTATAAAGAATTTGAATACCATTTTTCTTTCGGACTTGTGTTAGCAATGTCAAAAGGGAAATGGGGAAAGTCTTAAAGTCACGACTATTGAACTCATTTTGAACCTCATCCCAAGCACAAACCAAAGGTTTATCGTATTCCTTCAACAAATCTTTCCAACCCTTAAAAGTAAAATCTTCATCTTCATAGCAGAAGTTAGTCATTATATAGATTTGCTTGCCATACTCCTTTCGAAGTCGACGCAACTCATTACACATAGCCATGGTTTTACCTTTACCGGGTAAACCGAAATAGCCATAAATGCCATAAAGATGAGCACCACGATTCTTTTTATCTTTCAATGAACGCAACAGAAAGTAAGGGAAGAAGAGAATAAACTTAAAAATAACAAGTAACATAGAACCTCCAAAAGCTCCGCTAATGATGGCACGGCACTAAAGGTGCCCGTGCCATCATCACGTTAGCGGAATAAGACGATAAATAAAGAGAACAATACCCCATGTAAGCTTGAAAAGCAACCAACCAGAAATCGAGCCAAGAATAGCAAGCCACATATCTTCGCCAATAACCCAAACGCCAAACGAAAGAACACCGCCCAATGTAGTAGAAATGTCATAAATAGCAGGAGCAGTAGACGGCAGCACTTCCGCAATCAAACCGAACAACCATAGACCAAAGTCGAAAATTGCCTGAATTACCATAAGACACCTCCGTCAATCATTGCTTTCGCTGGCAACAGAAGCGTTATGAGCCTTGACCATTGCTGGCGCTTGACCAATAAAGGCAAGAAATTGATTGTAATAAAACATACCAAGCAACCAACCCAAAAAGCCATTTATAAGCGGTCTAAAGAAAACTATGCCTTGCTTAAAATAGGTTAAGTCCATAAACTTCAAATTACTGAATTGGATTGACCCTATTTGAATATCCGACGTTACATCGACAGGCTCGGAAGATTCGACATCCAACAGGCCACCAACGGATTCGATTTCGGACGTATCACTAATAGGAGGATTTATCTTTTCAAGAAAGGCTAAAAACTCTGTTTTCATATCTTCCATATCAGGGAAGAAAATATTCTTTATACCTGAAAGGATAGCAGAAGGCAAGTTAGCAATAGCATTTTTCAACTGAGAGAAAAAGTCAGCTAACTTCTCAGATATCATCTGCGGTAAATCAGTGATCGCTTTCCAAACAGTTTCAAGACCGCTAACAACGTTAGACAGCCAACCCCACAAAGTGCCAGAGTTATCATCACTCCAACCACCGCTTGTTGTTCCACTTGTAGACCCCTCTGCGCTGAGTTGGATACCGTAGTCCAGAGGGGCAACGGAAAAAAAATATCACCGCTAGAAGAAGAATACCAATTGAAAGTAGATGCTATTACTTCGTCATCAAGGTCAAAAGATGGATAATGCGTAAGAAAATCGCCCGATGCTGTCTCAGTCCATGCATAATTATCATCACTGCTATAAACGACAACCCAAACAGACGATTCAGCATCAACACGATACGCAGAACCATCAATATAACCACGAATATTGACAGGAGTAGAAGAGCGGTATTCAGCCTTTGCAAATCCGCCTGAAGCTTTTCTAAAAGTCACAGTCTCAACATAATTATACGTACGATTAGAAAAGTCACAAGGACAACCACAAATATCGCAAATGAAGTCCGAATTCAAATCAGAAAAAGTACATGTGGAGCTGTTACAGACAGTACGAACGGCATTATCCGTAAACCAATGATAAAAGTCAGATGTAACTATCTGCGGAGTGTCTCCGAAGTCAATATAACGACTAGTATCATCTTTCCATTGTGCTAAATCATAAAAATAACGGAGCTTACTACTAAAAACCAATGAAGTACCATAATTATCATCACACGTAATAATAAAATTTGTATTCTGTACACCTCTAGCTATAAAATTTACATCAGCTACTAAAAGTGTTTGACCAGCAAGACACTCCGGAAGATATGACGGGTAACTTATCTGGGGATTGAAAGTCCATTTTCCGGAAAGCACGTACACAGGATTTTCAGATTCAGCCAGAACCGGAACAGAAAGAGAAAATACGAGACAAAGAGCCAAAAAGAAAAATAAAACCTTTTTCATAGAAACCACCTTTCAAAAAAATTTAGGGTAGGGCAGAACGCCCTACCCATGCAGGAATTACAGGAACTTGTAGATGATGCGAGGAATCAGGCTGATACCAATAAAGGTAGCCATGATGCCGATGCCGATAGGCACCAGAGTAGTCAGACCGGAAGAAATAGCATCAGTAATGGGCTGAACCATTTCTGCAGTAATAGTGAAACCTTCCATGATAGAACTCCTTTCTTAAAAAAATAAACGCAGGAACTTATATAGCAGAAAAATAACAAAGCATGCGGCAGTCACACCGACAGAGAAAAGCAATACGGTATAAATGCCTTGGAGCAATTCGTTATTTTGGGCTAACAATATTTCAAGAGTAGATGTATCCATCAGCATCAACTCCAACAGCAGACTTTGGGATCCCGAACCGGCGCTTGCAATCGGAGATACCAACGCAAATACCGATGTAAAGGAAGAGAACAGCCACAAAGGCAAGAAGAATAAGATTGAGCATTTTATAAACCTCCAAAAAACTGATATGTATGAGTGCTCCAATAATCAAGAGCCATTTGCTCAAATTCGAAATACCGTTCCGCCTCACCCACAGCGTCGTCATAGGCATCCAGCGGATCCATGGACTGAAAATCAATGTGGCTATCATCCAGAGACATGAAATCAGCCCAGCTTAGTTCATGCCGGGGAAGAGCAAAACCAACACTACAAAACTCATATTTACCGGTCAGTAACCGGTCTATATCCGGACTACGGGTATACAAATCAAACATTTTGTCCGGACGCAATAGACCACGTGAAGCCCGGTAGAGATGCCAACCAACATCTGAAACAAGCCGGCTATTATCTTTCGTAACGTATTTAGTGCAGTAGAAAGCGCAAGCCACAGGATCCTTAATACGACCAAGGGAAACAAAACCGAATTTTTCACCATATGGAATCCAGTTAAAATATCCGCCCTTAACCAGCTTAGAAGGGACTTTCACACCACGTTTACGCATGGAGTAGAAGGATTCAACATCAGCATCACGGATACCTTTAAGAAGTCCATGAGCATGCCAAGAGCCATCAAGATGCCGTTCCGGAATCAATACATAGGCAAGATCCTGACCCTTCTTTCGTTGATCGCGTAGCCATTGAAGAAAACTATCCAGCCATCCTTGCAAGTTCGTACGGTCTGAATCAGAAGAGATTGTCAGAGTAACGAAGTAATCCCATGGATTGCAAAGAGCAAGTTCAAGAATGACACGTTTGGCACGTGAAATACTAGCCGGAAGTTTTTCATCATAGGACTTATGATTTACAGCAGGGCCCGGCCCATGACGTTCCCGGTCATCGTAAAATTGAACGATTTTCCAGATGTTATCCGTGAACCGGTATACCGTATGCTTGCGCTGTTCAACAAGGTCATACGGTCCGTAAGGCGTTATTTTCATGGCGGACACTTCCCGTAATTCGTTAATTTGTCAAGTGTCCCATTGCTGGCCCTTCGGGCCAGCTTGGGACTACGAATCTACACAAAAGAGGAAGAATGTCCAGCCGTCACGGCGGTCATTTCGATCATTAAGGGATACTTACTGGTAAGTATCCCTTATAAATAATTAGTGGATTCTCAACGTACGTTTAAGGTCAGATACAAGCTGTAATGTCTGGGACTGAATCACCCGAAGGGCTTCCAGTTCCCGACGAAGCTGAGTCAATTCAGTTTGCAGCAGTATCATCTGAGCAGGAAGTTCTTGCAAAGCAAGAAGAGCAGAAAGAGGTACGTTAATAGTCCACTCGGTGGAAGTCTTAGGATCCACTTCCGTAAACCTCCGGAGTATAGCAAACCACAAACGGCTTGCCACGGCGGTTGAAATCAATCTCGATGGTGTCCCCGTGTATCAGGGCAGCACAGTCAGGAGCGTGAATGTCAGTGTCCGGCACCCAGATTTTCAGGACCTCATGACCGTTCCAAGCCGGGTCATCCGTGGGAGCACAGGCCCAGAGCTGACGGCCCTGAATCTTTTCCTCTTTTACGGTGGTAAAATCCAACCGACGCACAGCGAGGACTTTAGCGGTAGTTTTCATTGTTTTCATGCCTCCTAAATTTTAATGATTAATATCTACATCAGGCAAAGCTGTGTAAAAATGAACTTTATAATGGAACGGATCAGTCACAGTTCCGGTAATATCTTCAACAACATAAATAACATATTCGTTGAGATAGATATAATTTTTCTTATATTCGTTTTCACCAGTCTTACAAGTAACAACCAATTCACTGGAGGAATTATTAGACAAGCTCATATACCCCTCCATCTGCATAACAATCAAGTCCGTCCGGGCGTTGTAGACAGTAATTTTACGCAGACATTCGAAGTTATCAGCCGCCTGAGTTAAGTTATGATTAACAGTAGTTGCAGCATTAAGTTCGCACCCAGAGAACATACATAAACAGGAGACAAGAACCAACAGGATTACAATAATCTTTTTCATTGCTTTTTCCTCCATTTTTTATTTTCCTCTCCAAAGCTCCTACGGGCAATTTCCGGGCGGACATACCTTTTACATGGGGATGATTACCCAATACCCAGAACCAGAAAACGAGAGCGCCCATCTTGTCGAGGGGTTGTTTATATTGACGCCTTACGGGCGTTAATCGTTTTCATCAGAACGTGCGGCAGGACCACGGAGAAGGTCGTAAAGGTCATCAGAAAGAAGAGACAAGAATGTACCTAAACAAAAACCAAAAAGCCAACCAGCATCAACAGGCCAGCCCTCAAAACCCGCAAACTTGCACATAAGCATCATAACAACGGGAATAAGAGCACCAGGAATTACTGCAGAAATAGTAGCACAAAGCAATTTGCTACTACGGATTTTCTTAAAGAATTTCTTCAACATCTAATCACCTCCCACACGTCACTGTTGATTTAATCCAAGGGGAAGAAGCGCCAGTTCGGAATCGCTGATGTTTGCCGTCAAGAAAATTCCGGACAGCGACACGCCGACTACACCCAAAACCGAGCCCCCTATAAGGGACAGCGAAAGAATCACGAAAATCCTTCGTGGGGAAAAATACCCAGGTGGCGTTATGAGTTGCATTCTTAACCGCAACAACAACCCCAATACGGATAGAACTATCACCGGACCACAGATAAGTCACACGATAAAGTCCACGATGTACCTTGTCAAACTTAACATCATAACAGGATAAATCCGGACGTGTGGGGAACACGGTACTTTCAAGCTGTGACATATTTACGCCTCCAGTATGGAACAAATATGTTTCGGATAACAGTATTATGGAGCAATTTTGTTCCGAAGTCAAGGGAACAATTATGTTCCGTGCTATATTTGTTAAAACAGCACAAAATGGAGGGCAGAAGATGAAGCACATTTACCCAAGAATTAAAGACCTAAGGGAAGATGCAGACAAGACGCAAGCAGTAATAGCTCCAATACTTGACACAACAAGAGAACAGTACAGCCGATGGGAAAGAGGGGCACAAGAAATACCGCTCCATAAAATAATCACATTAGCTAAATACTACAACGTATCACTCGACTATATTGTAGGACTTCCAGAAGGAATGCCCTATGGACATAGCAAAACACGCAAGAGGGGAGGGAACTGAAATGATGGGCGCAATCGTAGATATAATCATGCAAAATCCTTTTTTCTGGTTGAGCGTAATCACTGGAGGATCCATAGCATTTGGACTATACATCAAACTATTCAGAAGACGCTAAACCCGGCAGTAGACGAAGGGGAAACAACCAGCGTTCCAAGCTGAGACACTAACAGTTTTATAAAATGCAAGAGTGTACCGTGCTAAGGCAACAAGCATTTGTACCGAGCGCCAATGCCTGCACGAGTATTTGACAAGGGTGACTGCGTCACGGGTGCGGCAAGACCGAGGAAGTGCCAGCAGGAACGGCGGACAAGCCTTTATCGACCCACGCCATACTGTGCCACCGCCTTTCAGCTTCGCTATCCGTACACCACCGTTAAAGAGGAACTCGCACCTGCGCCAGCGAAAGGGGGAGGACGAAGTCTACAAACGGAGGACAAAACAAACTACATAACGTCTCATGAGACAGGATGCACGCCTACCAAACCGCCAAAACGACCCAAAACGTACGCCCACCAGATACACATCATCCGTCCGCAATCTGAGCAAAAGAAAACACCCTCTGGAGGGGATACCTACTGGTAAGTATCCCGTCTAGAGGGTGCCATCGTTTAGAATCGAAATGCTGCGTTCATATCAAAATGATCGAATTTTGCTGATACCTTCATGTGAGAAAGTGGCTCAACGGCAGTAACCAAATAGTATCCGTTGAAAGGACGCAACTTGTAAATAGATATTTCGGTATAACCGCAAGACTTCATACGCTTACGAAAAGCCATAACAATAGAATTTTGCATATAATCACCTCAAAGGGGATACTTACTGGTAAGTATCCCAAGTATTTAGACGTCAGAAAGGATACCTACTGGTAAGTATCCCATCACGAGGGGATACCTGTTGGTAAGTATCCCGACGCAAAACGAACGCAACAAAATAAAAATTTTGTTGCGTTCGAAGTGTTTTTATGATACAATATCAGTGTGGACAACAATCATATATGCTGGAGGCTTGTAATGAAACAATACTACGATTCTCCCCAGATTCTGCGCGACTTCCTGACGTATCACGAGACAATCAAAGGACAATCCGAATTGACCATCGCAGAGTATCATCTGGATTTACGAATGTTTTTTCGTTTCATAAAACTGATGCGTTACGAAATGCCCATTCGCACCATTCTTGATGATATTCCAATTAAAGATGTGGATATTAATTTTATTCGCCAAATCACCACTTCGGATGTATTTGACTTCTTATCCTATCTTTCCAGAGATCGCACATCCAATCCAGATGCTCCTTCGCCTGATTTTGGAATCGGACCATCTTCCAGAGCAAGGAAGCTTTCTGCTATTAAATCATTTTTCAAATATCTTACCATTCGAACCAAGCAATTAGATGAAAACCCGGTTGCTGAGCTTGAGTATCCAAAGCTACGGAAAAGTCTTCCGAAATACCTGACCATGGAGCAATCGTCTGCTTTGCTGCAGGCGGTTAATGGCACAAATCAAAAACGGGATTATGCTATTTTAATGCTATTCTTGAATTGTGGTATTCGTCGAAGCGAGCTGGTTGGCTTAAATTTAACGGATGTTTACGAAGACCGAATTCGTGTTGTTGGTAAAGGAAACAAAGAACGCTTCGTATATTTTGGTACTCCATGTCGAAAAGCATTGGACATCTACCTCGCCGAACGCAACAAAAAAATACTGTCTGATAATCGCGCTCTATTTGGTTCCAGAAATGGTAATCGAATCAGTGTCGAGGCCGTACATCGACTCGTTAAGAAAGCTTTATTGCAAGCCGGACTGGATCCTACACAGTTTTCAGCTCATAAACTGCGCCATACAGCAGCTACTATGATGCTCTCAGGTGGCGTTGATGTAAAGACTGTTCAAGAAGTTTTGGGGCACGAAAATCTGAATACTACCCAGATTTATACCCATATTGAGAACACTGAGCTAAAAATTGCTGCTGAAGCCAATCCCCTTTCCAAGCTGGACTACGAAAAAAACTAATGCTCTCCCCTCTTATTTATCAAAAAAGTCGCTACCTGAGTAGCGGCTTTTTTGATAGAAATTATACTGCTATTTCGATGGCTTCCCTGACATTTCTGACTCTGTATACAGTTAAACCTTCAGGAATATCCAGTTTTTCCGCGCCGCCTTTAGGAATAATACACTTCTTAAAGCCCAGTCTGGATACTTCCCCCAGTCGTTGATTCATATTAGACACACTACGAATCTCTCCGGTGAGTCCCACCTCCCCTATCGCAACCAAATCATCCGGAATCGGCTGATCGCGGTAGGAGGATGCTACGGCTAGCACAACAGGTAAGTCGGCAGAGGGTTCATCCAGCTTGAGTCCACCAATTACATTGATATATGCATCAAACAGATTCAGTCGCATTCCTGCGCGTTTCTCAGCAACTGCCATCAGAAGTACCGCACGGTTGAAATCAAAGCCATCCGCGGTGCGTCTGGGAACGTTAAAAGTTGTCTTTGTAACTAATGCCTGAACCTCAGCCAAAACCGGTCTGGTGCCTTCCATGACACAGGCAACGCAGGTTCCTGGAGCACCTTCAGGACGGCCTGCCAGAAGCATTTGAGAAGGATTCGGCACTTCTACCAGACCTTTGTCCATCATTTCAAAAACACCGATTTCATTGGTTGATCCAAAACGATTCTTAGCAGCCCTTAAAAGCCTGTAGCTGGAGTTTTGATCGCCTTCAAAATACAAAACACAGTCAACCATATGCTCCAGTACCTTAGGACCGGCTATATTTCCGTCCTTATTGATGTGACCGACCACAAACACAGTGATTCCCTGAGACTTACTCAGGTGCATCATAGACATGGTGCAGTCCTTCACCTGTGATACACTACCCGGTGACGAATCGTTTTCTTCGTTGTACAAGGTCTGGATAGAATCTACTATCAATATGTCGGGCTTGATTTCCGATACCGATTCCAGAATGTCGGAAAGGCGGGTTTCAGAAAGAATATATAGGTATTCCGGAGCGACTCCAAGACGAATGGCGCGAAGTTTTAATTGGCGCTCGCTTTCTTCTCCGGAAACATACAAAACAGTATGACCCTTGCAAAGACTATTACATATCTGCAGTAGCAATGTAGATTTACCGATACCAGGAGCTCCGCCTACTAACACCAGTGATCCTGCAACAGCACCACCGCCAAGAACCCGATCCAACTCCCCCATTCCAGTATAAAAACGGATTTCGGAATCGGTATCCACTTGATTCAGTTTTTGAGGTTTACGGCTCATTCCAACAGCGGTTGTTATTGCCTTAACTGCTGCAACTGGTTTTTCGATATGCTCCTCCAACGTATTCCATGCTCCACAGGATGGGCACCGCCCCACCCATTTGGGTGTTTCGTTACCACAGGCTGTGCAGTAAAAGACGGTTTTTGCCTTTGCCATCGTCCTATCTCTCCTTGACTAATCTCTTAGGACATTATATCAAATCGGTTGAATCCGGTCAAGCATAACAAATGCGGCAGGTGCTTTCGCACCTGCCGCGGATCTTGATTAGGAATTAGAACTGCTCCTTCTTGGTCACAACAACCAGACCGGCAGTAGCGCAAACAGCAACGAGAGCCGCAGCCAGAACAGTGACATCGGAAGTCTCAGGAATCTGTTCCTGATCGTCGTCAGTACTGTCTCCATTGCCATCGTCGCCACCGGGAACGTCAACCACCTTAGTGATTTCGGAAACTTCAGTGTTACGCAGCTGGAACTTAGTAACGTCATTCTTTGCGTAGTAGCTCAGAGCACAGGTGATGTCGATAACATCGCCAACCTGCAGACCGTCAACAACAGCTTTGTACAGCTCAATTTCATTCTCGCCGTCGGTCAGGGTGATGTTGGGCTGTGCCCATGCGCCATTGTTATCATAAACCTCGGTAACAGTCAGGCCGGAAATCTTAACATAAGCGCAGATGTCATCGGTGGAAGCATCAGCCAGGGTGATTTCCTTCGCAGACAGGGGCATGCCTTCGGACTTCTCGTAGGTGCTGCTACCCAGCTGGGGCAGACCGTTGTAAACGTCCTTGGAGCCGGTGCCGATGATGGTGTCGCCCAGAGCGATATCGGTGGGCTTCTCAGCCATACGGACGCAGATAGCGCCGGTGGCGTCCTGAACATAGATGTTGGAGCTGTCAACGCAGGTAACAACACCCTTAACGGTGAAGATGTCACCCTTATTGCCTTCCAGAGCGGTCTTGATATCAACGATGGTCACATCGGGGGTATCAGGAGTATCAGGGGTGTCGGGAGTATCAGGGGTGTCGGGAGTGTCCGGAGTCACGGAGCCACCCTCGCCCTCGTTGTAATACACCTTGATGGAATCCCAGTAGAAGGTGTAGCTAATATCATGCTCCATGTAGAAGTAAGTGTAAGTAGCTGCATCAGGGGTAATGGTGTAGGTCTTGACACCGGCAGTAGTAGACAGCTTGGTGCTGTAGTCAGCACCCTTAGCAGAGTTGCCGAAGTTGAAAATGACAGCGTCGGCGTTATCATATGTCTTCTTGTCGGCGTTAAAGGTCAATTCAATCTTGGTGATTCCGCCAGGGAAAGCATCAGTATTCCAGAAGCTGGAAGTGTTGCCATCCTTGTCTCTCATCTGGATGCCGAAATCATAGGTACCCAGCTGAATCCACTCAACTGCAACGCCGTCAACGGTAGCTGTTCCTGCACCGTATTTGCCCAGACCGAGGCTGTCGACAGTGAAATCGACACACTTTTCGTTGGCAGCAGATGCGCCAATAACCATCATAGACATGGCCATGGTCACGCACAAAACAACTGCAAGGATTTTGCTGATTTTCTTCATTATGTATTCCTCCTTTGTTTTTTGGGGGAAACGAATCCCCATCTAAGCATTTTCTGCTTTATATAAAAATAACATTTTTGGACTGAAATTGCAATAGTAATTTAGAATATTTTTGAAATAATGTCACAAGTACTGCCGGATGTCGATTGCAAGCTGCGCCTCCAAATGAATGAGCCGCTTTGCAATGTCCTTAGACACCTCATCTGCCGCCTGATACTGATTCAGGTACCGACTCAATGATTTCACGCCCATATTGCAGCCGTCTGTCATTAAATCCGCAATTGTGGCATCTGCATCTTCAATGGTCAGCTTAACACTGGTTTTCATCTTTGACATGCCCTTCGCAATGGGATTTGGACTTTTTCCGTCATCATGATAATTGGCAAGCAATGCCTGAATCTCCCGTTCCAGTTTGGCATGTTCATCCTTGCATCGGGAAAGTTTATTCTGGAACTCGTTGGATTTGGTGTGAGCAATTACATCATCAATGGATGCGATTCCCATTTTGATACCGGCATCACATTCCCGCAACAGTTTAATCGTATCCTGCTCAATCATTGAAAGCATCTCCTTTATAATGTCTTTAACCTAGTATGTCCCGTAAATGATAAAATATGCCGACCGTACTCAGGCAGAACGGTCGGCATGAATCAGTTAAATATCAATGGCAGGGTTCATAAAGTATACATTCTTTTGATCCAGTTTTTCTCTGAGCAGTTGCATAGCTTCACCGAAGCGCTGGAAATGAACGATTTCCCGCTCACGAAGGAACTTAATCACATCGTTCACATCCGGATCATCAGACAGGCGCAGGATATTATCGTAGGTCACGCGGGCCTTCTGCTCCGCAGCCAGATCCTCGGTCAGGTCTGCGATAGGATCGCCCTTGACCTGCATACTGGAGGCGCTCCAGGGGAATCCGGAGGCGGCTGTGGGATAAACACCAGCCGTATGATCCACAAAATACGGTGCAAAAGCTGGATCGCGGTACTGCTCATCCTTCATATTGCGTGTCAACTGATGGACGATTGCTCCAATCATTTCAAGGTGTCCCAGCTCCTCAGTTCCTATATCAGTCAACAGACCTTTCAGTTCGTCGAAGGGCATGGAGTAGCGCTGGGAGAGGTAGCGCAGGGACGCGCCAAGTTCTCCATCCGGTCCACCGTACTGGGAGATAATGATGGACGCAAGCCTTGGATTGGGTCTTGCGATTTTTACGGGATACTGAAGTTTTTTATTATAAATAAACATCCTTAGCCCTCCTTATTGGCGCAATATTCCCAAGGCCACGGGTCATCCAGCCATCGGTACTCCCCTTCCGACGGCATGGTATGGTTCATGGGACCGCACTGGTCGGAATACTCCATCATACATTGATGGTACAGCTTTTGGTAAGTCCGATACATCTCAAGGGCAACGGAATCATCTCTATGGGTATCCAGATATAGTGCCAGTTCCTGAATGGCAAAACCAATTGTCTGCAAACGGACTTTCGGACTGTCACCCTTCTCATGATTGTTGACCATCCCTTTGAAGGGCAGATCCAGACCCGGATACATCGTACCCCGAATCAGTCCTTTGGGCGGATTGTACACAGGCGGATCCTCCTGTTGGAAGGGCACATAGGGATTCGCCAGCGGTGCCTTTTCCGGAAGTATTCCGTAGGCGCAATGCATATCCTTTTTTCTTCGCTGCAAAGTTCATTCCTCCAATCGAATAGACTGTGAAGCTGTCGCTTCGAAGCATCCTATGCAATGAGCTGTCGATATGTTCATTTCCTCACTGAAAGAGCATAGAAATGAATGAGGTGTTGTCCGTGAAAATGTGGAAGCTTGTACCCTTATATGTAATTGTATTTGCAGGTAGTCTGGCACTGGCATTCTGGGGTAGTGAAACGGTGAATGTAATGGTCGCCAATACGCCCATTTCCGGCAGGACCTGCGTTATCATCGATGCCGGTCATGGTGGAATCGACGGCGGTGCTACCTCCTGTACCGGTGTATTGGAGAGCCAGATTAATCTGGAAATATCCCTTCGATTGAACGATTTGTTGCAATTTCTTGGTTATGATACCGCGATGATTCGTACAACAGACACCTCAATTTATACTGAGGGAAACACCATTGCATCGCAGAAGGTATCAGATTTGAAGCAGCGGGTGAAAATTGTAAATTCCAAAGAGGACGGGCTGCTGGTCAGCATCCATCAGAATACCTTTTCGGACAGTCAATACTCCGGCGCACAGGTCTTTTACGCAAAGGATGATGCAAGCAAAGCGCTGGCCGGTACATTGCAAAACCGTTTAATTGAAGTGCTAAATCCGAACAGTAACCGCAAATGTAAATCATCCGATGGTATTTACCTGATGCAGAATATCTCAAATCCTGGAGTATTGATTGAATGCGGCTTCCTTACCAATCCTCAGGAGGAAGCCAAATTGAGAGATTTTGCATATCAGAAAAAGCTTTCCTGTGTGATTGCGGTCTGTATCAGTGAATACCTGAAATGACAAAACCGTGTCAGAATTCTGACACGGTTTTCAAACATTCAGGGATTGAACTCTCTGCACCACATGGTCAGAGGGCATTGATCGCATTGGGAATTACGGGCGGTACAACAATCCCGCCCAAACAGGACGATACGGTGGCAAAAATCCGAACTTTCCTCCGGTGGCAGAATCTGCCGAAGCTGCCGTTCCACCTTCTCCGGCTCCTTCCCTTCTGATAGTCCAAGTCGTCCGCAAATACGTATGCAATGAGTATCACAAACCACACTGCCCGGTTCTCCGTATAGGTCACCAAGCAGCAGATTAGCGGTTTTTCTGCCAACACCTGGCAGCCGGAGTAAGGCCTCCATGGTATCCGGCACTTTTCCGCCGTAATCAGACAACAGCATCTGACAAGCCAGAACAATGTCCCTTGCCTTGTGCTTATAGAATCCGCAGGAATGGACCAGACGTTCAACATCCTCAATATCTGCCGCCGCCATATCCTCAAGCGTAGGATAGGCGGCAAACAGAGCTGGTGTAACCAGATTGACACGGGCATCGGTGCATTGTGCCGACAGCCTTACCGCAATCATCAGTTCATAATCCTTATTATAGTGCAGCGCACAGGGGGCATCGGCATAGCGCGCTTTCAATATCTCAATAATGGCATCCACTTTCTCTTTCATGGAATCGCCTCCTTTTGGCTCTATTGTAGCATAGAACCGCCAAAACGCAACGGTTTTCTATTCTGGATCGTCCAGCAGCGAGGCACTAAGCGCAGAGATTTCATATGCAGTTCGCTCCTCAGGACCGTTCGCGGTCAATTTGGTGTAGGTACGGCTCTGGAATCGTCCGCAGATGCGAAGTTCCTCTCTTGTGTGGCAGGTAGCAATTTCCTGTGCCGTTCTGCCCCAGAGAATACAGGGCAAATAATCCGCTCGATGAAAGCTCCTTGGTACGGCCAGCATCACATCGCAGATTTCCCTGCCAAGAGGTGTGCGGCGATAAGTTGGTTCCCGACACAATGGTCCTTCCAGCATAACGTCGTTCAATGGTTCGCCATCCTCCGCTGTAACAGATAATGCAAAAACAAATATCAGCAAACGCCGGATGCCATCCACCCGGACGTTATGGGAACGGATTTGACCTGTTACTGCAAGCATCAGCCCACCGGACAAATCCATATCATTTAGTAATCTTTCCTCAGCAACCACGGGCAGGCAATCCACAGTACCGGAAAGCCTTGGAACCTCCAGTGTAAAGCGGTAGAATCTTCGTCCGTGATTCTCATGGGAATATTCCGGCAGACCGGCTAACTCCCCGCGCAGGGAAATGATGTTCGTCGTATGTTCCATAGTACCACCTCAATTATAGATGTATGGAACATTCTATGGTGAAGCAGAGTAAATAAGAACTCCGCCGGAAATCCTCCGGCGGAGTTAATGTCACAGATTCTTCAGCACTTCCAGCAGGAAACGCCATGTCCGTGCAACGGAAGCAATTTCCAGTCGTTCGCGACTGGTATGGATATCCTGCATATTGGGTCCGATGGACACGCAATCCAGACCGGGCAGTTTTTCGCTGAGAATTCCGCACTCAAGTCCGGCATGAATAGCCACCACCTTCGGGGCAGAGCCAAACAGATTCTGATAAATCCGCACCATGGTATCGCGAAGAGGCGAATCCTTCCGGTATTCCCATGCGGGATACTCCCCCATCTGGCTGTAAATAGCATCATTAAACTGTGCCAATTGTTTCAGCTGATTCAATAGCTCCTGCTTCTCCAGATTGACAGAGCTACGAACAGCAAAGGTAAGCTTCAGTGTATCCTTTTTCAGCTGCGCAATTCCCAAATTCAGGCTGGTTTGTACCAGTCCGGGGATATCAATACTCCACGCTTGCACACCGTTCGGAGCCGCGCACAGCAGACCAATGACCTTTGCGGTATCCTGCGTGGACAGGGCATTGCCACCAAAGGCGTCCACATCATCTCCAAATATCACAGCATCCGGCTCGTCGTACTGTTCCCGAACTTCCTTCTGAAGCTGCTCTGCTACTGCGTTAATCCGTTCAATATGGCTACCCATGGCAACCAGCATTACTGTACAGGAACGGGGAATGGCGTTGTCCTTGGAGCCGCCGGAAAGCTTAGTCAGGCAAAGAGGCATCAGCTGTTGGATACGACTCAGGAATTCGCCCATGACTTTGTTGGCGTTAGCACGTTTCTTATGGATTTCCACGCCGGAATGTCCTCCCTGCAAGCCGTCCACTGTCAGCTTGACACAAGGACCATAGACCGCTCGTCTGGACACAGGCAGCGAAATCGTTCCTCTGGCTCCTCCGGCACAGGATACGGTGAAAATGCCTTCCTCCTCCGAATCAATGTTAATCAAAGTACGGCCCTTCAGACAGGATAAATCGATGCCTGTGGCACCTTCCATACCGGTTTCCTCATCCACGGTAAAAACACATTCCAGCGGCGGATGGGCAATAGAATCGTCATCCAGTAATGCCAACGCATAAGCCAAAGCAATACCATCGTCACCACCAAGAGCGGTCCCGTTGGCAAACACCCACGCATCATCGTGGGTTATGTCCAGCCCTTGCGTTTCCATATCAAGATTGCAGTTCTCATCCTTTTCGCATACCATATCCATGTGTCCTTGAAGAATCACAGGGAAATGGTTCTCATATCCACAAGATCCGTCCTTAAAAATGATAACATTATTCAGTTGATCCTGTGTAAAACGTAGTCCTCTCTTCCTTGCGAAGGCAACGAGATAGTCACTGATGGCCCGCGTGTTACCCGAGCCATGGGGAATATGACATAGTTCCTCGAAGAATTCAAAAACCTTGGCCGGTTCCAGACCCGCCAGCTTACGCATGCTCATAGAATCGCTCCTTGCTTAGAAATGGGAACGAGGCAGAGATCAGTCTCTGCCTCGGCGCGAACATATTGATATTCCTTAAATCAGGTGCAGAGACAGGGTCAGCAGAACCCATGCCAGAGCAATCCACTTGGTAGCAGAAGCAAGCTTCTGATCCAGGCTGCTGCTTTTGTTCTTACCCATGTAGGTTTCGCTGCTACCGGAGATAGCACCCAGACCGGACTCTTTACCAGACTGCAGCAGAATGATAACAATCAGGGCCACGCTGGAGATCAGCTCCAGAACAGTCAGGACAATCTTCAGAATTTCCATTTCATTAACCTCCCTCCGCCGATTAAGGCATCAAAGATAACACTCCTAAGAGTTTTATACATATAGCTGCACTATCTTATCACATCTTTCGGCGGATTTCAAGTATTATTTTTATTATTTCTGTACCCAATTTCCAGTTGCAAGACAATTGAGATAGCTTTCGATAAAGGGATCCAGGGCTCCATCCATAACACCGTTTACATTGGAAGTCTCGCAGCCGGTACGAGTATCTTTTACCAAGGTGTAAGGCATAAAAACGTAGTTACGAATCTGGCTGCCCCACTCAATTTTTTGCTGGACGCCCTTAATATCAGCGATAGTTGCAAGATGCTCGCGTTCACGAATCTCGACCAGCTTACTGCGCAGCATACGCAAACAGGTTTCCTTATTTTGGAACTGGCTGCGCTCGGTCTGGCAGGATACAACGATGCCTGATTTGTGAATCAGACGAACCGCAGAGGAAGTCTTATTGATGTGCTGACCACCGGCACCGGAGGAACGGAACACCTGCATTTCATAATCTTCAGGACGAATTTCGAAGTCCTCAGAATCATCCTCAATTTCGGGAATAACCTCGATTGCAGAGAAGGAAGTCTGTCGACGGGCGTTGGAATCGAAGGGTGAAACACGAACCAGACGATGAACGCCACTCTCCCCTTTCAGGAATCCATAAGCGTTAACTCCTTCAATCATGATGGAAGCAGACTTTAGACCGGCTTCATCACCCTCCTGATAGTCCATGATTTTGTAGGTAAAACCATGACGCTCTGCCCAACGGGTATACATACGATAAAGCATCTGCGCCCAGTCCTGAGCCTCGGTGCCACCAGCACCAGCCTGAAAGCTCATCATAGCGTTGTTTTTATCGTACTTGCCGGTGAGTAACGTTTCAAGACGGCAAGACTCCATGTCAGCAGAAAGCTGAGCAAAACCTTCCTTCAGCTCTTCCAGCATGGAATCATCGTCTTCTTCAGCAGCCATTTCACAAATGGTCATCAGGTCATCCCATGCGCTGACCATTTTATTGTAACGTTCAATTTTGTTCTCTGCGTGACGGGTTTGGACTACGATTTTCTGGCTCTTTTCAGGATCGTCCCAGAAACCCGGGGCTTCCTGCATTGCATGAAGCCGTTCCAGTTCGTTCTTCAGGCCTTCAATATTCAGCGAGGCAGCCAAACCATCCAACGTAGACTTACACTCATTCAGTTTTTGCTTATAGCTGTCAAATTCAATATTCATGGCAGTCTACTCTCCATTGCATAAACATTTCGATATATTATAGCCCAAAAATCTTCTGCTGTAAAGAGGTAAAGCAAAATTTAGTATCAAGAAACCGCCACGGGTTTCCCCGTGCCAATTTCTTGAGGATTAGTTTGCGAAGTAAGCCTTTGCGTAGTAGCCGTAGACGGCAGTAGCAGCACCGAATTCGTTGCCGTTATTCGCCAGGCTCTCGCAGTAAGCACCCAGGCTGTACGCGATAACTCTGGTGTAGAAGGCAGTGCCGGTGGAAGCAGAGTTGTAAACAGCGGCGATGTAGACAGTCTCATCGATCTGCTTGGCGGAGATGCCGGTAACAGCGGCGGAGTACTCGCCGGTGGTGGAGGTCATCTTGATGGTGCCGGTAGCATTTTCGGGAGTCAGAACATCAGCGTTGTTGTAGTCCGTAGCGGTCCAGTAGTAGAAGGTCACACCATCAGCAGGAGTGTACTTGGGAGTGAAGT